>NZ_JCBDHJ010000018.1:0-426005 GCF_059834135.1 Vibrio sp. R10-SG-ISO4 | reverse complement strand
TTACTTCGTGTCGCCGATGAGGTTCTGCCCAAGCTTGCGCGCGCAGAAAATGAGTTGGCAAGCCTCAAAGAAGACGTCAACGGACGCCTGCACATGGCGATAGACTGCCACTCCTGCTTTCAGTGGTTGATGCCTGCGCTGCGTGAGTATCAAATTGCATGGCCCAGTGTTACACTCGATTTTTCATCGGGTTTCTCGTTTGAACCCCTACCCGCATTGATCAGTGGCGAGTTGGATCTGGTCATTACTTCAGATATTCAACCGCGCTCTGAAATTCACTATGAACCGCTCTTCGACTTTGAAATGCGCTTAATCACCTCGACCACGCACCCGCTTGCAACAAAAACCCGTATCGAGCCACGCGAGCTTGAAGGCGAAACCATGATTTCCTATCCAGTGCAGAAAAAACGCTTAGATGTAGTGAAACACTTTTTGACTCCGGCGGGGGTGGAGCCGGCAAAGTGGAAACAAGCAGACAATACGCTGATGTTGGTACAGATGGTGTCCGCGGGGCTCGGTATCGCGGCGCTACCTAACTGGGCGATCAGTGAATTTTCTCGTCAAGGTTTGATCACCAGTATTCCTTTGGGATCCGGACTGTGGCGTCGACTGTTCGCGGCTACCAGAGACAGTGATAAGGGCAAACGCTATTTACAAGCGTTTTTCCATACCGCTCGGCAACAGTCGAAAAGTCATTTAGAGGGCATAAAAACGGTGTAACCTCTAAAGGTTACACCGAGACAGTTCGTCGCGCCGATACCTGGCTTCGCTGTCAGGCATTGAACCGACATCGACGCTGAATTGAGTGAAGTCCTATCGTTGGTTCGACTTGAACTGGTTGGTGAGCGGGTCATATTGGTAGCCAAGCACATCCAATTTGCCAATCACTGTCTCTGCATCCATTTCATAGGTGCTTACCAACTCTTCGAGACTGTCACATTCCAGTCTCAGTTTCTCGTTCACGATACCAAGTAAAATCGTGCTATCGAAACGGCCAACATTACTAAGATCCATCGCTGCGCTCCTTTGTCGTGTTGATAACACAAGCTTAGACCTTCAGCAGAAAAATAACAGTGACCGAGACTAAAGAACGAATAAGCCCTGGTTAACCGTCACCGCACCCAGCAGCATCACCAGTGCAACCGCCAACTGCGGCTTAGTGATGCTTTTACTGAGCAACATATGCCAGCTCCAGACCACCACAGCACTGATAAGCAGCGCAAAACTGACCATCAACGGCTGCGTTGCCATGGTGAGTGTCTGCTCGTCCAATGCCGACGCTTTAAGCAGCACAGCAATGCTCATCATCATCGCAGAAGCCACCCCCGCGACAGGTAAAATTCGATGAAACGCTTGCAATCTCGTTTTTGCCACCGTCAACAGCAAATGGGCAAACAATCCGCCTAGCAACACAATCTGAACCAAAACACTCAATCCAGAGGCAAAGCTCGATTGTTCAGTGATCATGATTCCAACGTAAGCCAGCGCTAAACCATTCGCCAAGTACATCACCCATAACGGTCCTTGCACTCGTGTTTTCTTAGTTTGAACCTGAGAATAGAAATAGCCGATAGCGAACACCACCATCATGGCTTCAATACGTAAGGAGGCGACCGCTAACCACAAAATCGCGATCGCGGGTAATACCTTATGAATACGCCCACGCTGGCCCGGGCAGATGTCCCCTTTAACGAGAATAAGGGTTAAGATCAATTGCGCG
The DNA here is from genome assembly GCF_059834135.1 of Vibrio sp. R10-SG-ISO4. NCBI lineage: Bacteria > Pseudomonadati > Pseudomonadota > Gammaproteobacteria > Vibrionales > Vibrionaceae > Vibrio > Vibrio sp. R10-SG-ISO4. Next base: position 424,285 of record NZ_JCBDHJ010000018.1, on the reverse strand, counting down.
CCGAGCAACATCGGTGCGAAAGAGGCAAGCAAATCAGGAATCATAATCTGTCAGATAATTGAATGAACAAGGCGCGAATCATAACAGACTGGTGAGATGCTTCAATACAGTGCGCTGCTCGACAATGCCTTTGAACGTGCCATCCTTGTCGACCAACACCCAGGGAAAGTGCGGGTACTGCTCCAACAGTGCCGCCATACTATCGAGCGGGGTTTGCCAATAGATGATCGCCGCAGGCGGCGACATAATACGGTTCGCGGTTTTCAGCCACATGTTGCGCTCTTTGCTGCTTTCTAAATCGGTGCCCATGGTAGGCGTCAGGTGTAAATTCATCGAAGCGCGCTCGATCACACCCAGACATTCCCCTTCATCGATCACAGGTAAGGCTTGTATCGTTTTGTCCTGAAATTTCTGATAAATCAGTGACAGCGCCACCGTAGGGCTAAGGTGGCTGACGTTGGGCGATACCAAATCCGCTAATGATGGCTCACCGCTGCTTGAACGTGGCGCATCGGGCAATTGGCAGTAGTCCTCAACCAATCTAAGGTCATCAAGGCTCATCGGCTTTGAAAAGTAGTAACCTTGAACATAATTGACGCCGAGCCTGGCAATCACCTGGTACTCTTGTTCCGTTTCCACCCCCTCTGCCACGACCCTGAGGCCAAGCTTTTGTGCTAGCTTAGTGATGGAAGCCACTAAATGGTACTTACGGCTGGTTTCACTGATACCACTCACAAACACCCGATCAATCTTCAACACATCAAAATAGCTGCGATTGAGATACTCAAATGACGCACTACCTGTGCCAAAATCATCCACAGCGATGAGCACACCTGCCTCTCGTATCGCCGACAACATCGATTCTTGATAGCTGTCACTCTCAAAATAGGCGCTTTCGGTAAACTCGATGGTTAATCGATCAGGGTCAATTTTCAATCTGTCCACCATCTGCACCGTACGGCCCAAGACTTCACCAATATCGTGTTTTGAGTTGAGGGAGCGGTTAACAGACAAGCCCACTTGAGCGCCAAAGCGCTTTTGTAATTCGGGCAGCATCGACATTGCTCGATGGCAAATCATATCATCGAGCTCAACGATCAAATCAAGGTCTTCAATGACACTCACCATCTCTTGCGTATTAGTGTTCAATTGATCATTGATTGGAAAACGGCACAGCGCTTCAAACTTATCAATCTGACCCGATTTAATATCCACCAAAGGCTGGAAGTGGACATCCACCAGACCACCTTTCACGCACTTGATCGCGAACTCCTCCAACGCTTTCTTGCGCTCTTGTGCTTGATGCATCTCTCGGTCGAAAAACGCAATACGTTTGCCTTCACTCTGGTTCAGCTCCAGTAACGCCTGAGTCGCATGGGAAATCAAACGCGAAGGGTTATTCGCATCGACCCCCAGTACCGATACCCCGGTTAATCCGTCACGCAATGCCAAGGCAATCTCTCCTTGGGCACGCTTGAAAAGGTGAAAAAAGTTCTTCACCGCTTTGCGTACTTCTCGAATTCGCTCTTCGGCGGTGGATTCCGCTATCGACAAACACACCGCAAAACGACCATTACCCAAATAGCCGCAGCTTGCCACTTTGGTGCTCTCAATCAAATAACTGGCAAATTGCTTTTTGACTTGGTGCGCTTTGTCGGCAGGAAACTTTGGCTGCAATACCAACATCACCGCATTCAACGCATCCGGCGCTTGCTCACATTGTTGCTCCAGTTCGGCAATGAAACTGTCTCGAGAGGGTAATAAGGTCAGTAGATCAATACCATCGGTTTCCAAGCCATCAATTTTATCGAGCTGCTTGGAGAGATCAGACGTAACACCAATATAGATACGCTCGCCACTGGATCGCTCAATCGCCGTAATTGAGAGCTCTTGTGGCACGGTGGAGCCATCCGCTTTCAAGGTGATGATCGGTCCGCTCCACGCCCCACAACGATTTACACTCGCCCACATCGCTTCATAAAATTCGTCACTCAACTTGTCGGCATTAAAAATACTGGTTTTCAAACCCACAATTTCATTGAGTAAATAGCCAGTATTTTGTTCGAAGCGACGATTACACGCCAAAATGCGAGTTTGCGCGTCGGTGATGACCACACCGCGCGTCTCACTTTCAAATGCGGAGCAAAACAGGTCACTGGCGTCCGAGCGGGAACCGATCACCAGACGTGGAGAAAAGCAGCCTGAAAGCACGTTGGTCGCTTCTCTGTTGACGTCAAACTCAACGTAAGCGAACACGGCATGAGGGATCAGCAAACAACAATGGAACCTGTCCATCTCACCGGTTTTCAGCACCGACTTGAACACACTCTGACAGCGCTTACGGTGTAACGTAGGAAGCAGCTTGAATAACTGCTTCGCCGAAACGCTCGCCACATTCTGGCCAAACAACAGCTGCATCGCATCGGGATCGCAACTAAAAGTCTGGTTGTTAAGGTCCAAACGCCAATCAAACGTGCTGTACTTGGGGTGATTAGAAGGCTCTGCTGTGGTTTCAAGCGCATGCACTTGAAAATTATCTTCCATGCTCGTAAACACCTGTGTGGTTTATGTTGATGAGGTTAATTTTAGACTGGATGCTCGAAATTATCCGTTAACCTGACGTGTTTATACGTAAAAAAATGAGGGCTATGTTGAGGTAGATAGATGAATGACAAGCCGCTATAATTCGCGCTCCCTGGCACAGAGAGCAAAATATGTTCAACGATATTACCCCGATTCACCAACACAAAAAGTACTGGGCCGAGTGTTTTGGCACCGCGCCATTCCTTCCGACCAGTCGCAAGGAAATGGATGCTTTAGGTTGGGATAGCTGTGACATCATCATCGTCACAGGCGACGCCTATGTAGATCATCCCAGTTTTGGTATGGCCATCATCGGACGTCTTTTGGAAGCCCAAGGGTTTCGTGTCGGGATTATTGCTCAGCCAGAATGGCAAACCAAAGATGCCTTTATGGCGCTTGGCAAACCTAACCTTTTTTTCGGCATCACCGCCGGCAACATGGACTCGATGATCAACCGTTACACGGCGGATCGCAAATTACGCCATGATGACGCCTATACCCCAAACAACGAAGGGGGCAAGCGCCCAGATCGTGCCACACTGGTCTACTCGCAGCGCTGTCGTGAAGCCTACAAAGGTGTGCCTATCGTACTCGGGGGTATTGAAGCCAGCTTACGTCGCCTTGCGCACTACGACTACTGGTCAGATAAAGTGCGTCGCTCCATTTTGTTTGATGCCAAAGCCGATATTTTGCTGTTTGGTAACGCAGAACGCGCACTGGTTGAAGTCGCACACCGTTTAGCCGACGGCGAAGCGATCGCGGATATGACCAATATTCGTGGTACCGCGGTGAACTTGGCGGCCGAGCCAGAAGGTTACACCATCATCGACTCATCACGTATTGAGAAGCCCCGTAAAGAGGCGTTTATTCCGCCAAACCCTTACGTGGTGGAAGAGCAGTGCGACACCAAAGCGAAACAAGAAGAGACAAAGCCACAACCGATCACGATTCGCCCTTCTCGACACGATGCGAAAACCACCGCAGTGCGCCTGCCTCATTTTGAAAAACTCAACAATGACCGCATACTTTACGCGCACGCCAGTCGCATCATGCACCTTGAGACAAACCCGTACTCAGGACGCGCTCTGATTCAAAAGCACGGTGACCGAGAGCTGTGGGTCAACCAAGCGCCAATTCCTCTGACCACAGAAGAGATGGACTACGTGTTTGGTCTGCCTTATGCACGCGTGCCTCATCCGATGTACGGCAAAGCAAAAATTCCTGCCTATGACATGATCAAGACGTCAGTCAACATCATGCGTGGCTGTTTTGGCGGCTGTTCATTCTGCTCCATTACCGAGCACGAAGGCCGCATCATTCAAAACCGCTCTCAAGAGTCTATTTTGAATGAGTTGGAAGAAATTCGAGACAAAGTGCCCGGCTTTACCGGAACCATTTCTGATTTGGGCGGCCCTACGGCTAACATGTATCGCCTCGGCTGTAGCGATCCGAAAGCGGAAATCAACTGTCGTCGTCCATCGTGCGTCTTCCCTGGCATCTGTAATAAACTCAATACTGACCATAAGCACACCATCGACCTTTACCGCGCGGCGCGTAAAGTCGAGGGGATCAACAAGGTGATGATCGCCTCTGGTGTGCGTTATGACTTGGCGATAGAATCCCCAGAGTACGTTAAGGAGTTGGTTACGCACCACGTGGGCGGCTACCTGAAAATTGCACCAGAGCATACCGAGAAAGGTCCGCTTGATCTGATGATGAAGCCGGGCATAGGTGCCTACGACCGTTTCAAAGAGATGTTCGAAAAATACAGTGCAGAAGCAGGCAAGAAGCAATATCTGATTCCCTACTTCATCTCCGCCCACCCTGGCACAGAAGATGAAGACATGCTCAATCTCGCCCTTTGGCTGAAAAAGAATGACTTTGAGTGCGATCAAGTGCAGAACTTCTACCCATCACCGATGTGTAATGCGACCTCAATGTACTACTCAGAGACGAATCCACTCAAGCGCGTTAAATATAAGCAGCGTGAAGTGGTGCCCGTTGCGAAAGGAGAGCGCCAGCGTCGTTTGCACAAAGCTCTGCTGCGCTATCACGATCCGCAAAACTGGCCACTGATTCGTGAAGCGCTGATCAGCATGGGTAAAAAGCACCTGATCGGTGACAAGCCGAGTTGTCTCGTTCCGGCTGAAGACATTTCCGCCCAGACGCCTGCACAACGCAGAAAGTCCGGACGTCACGGCTCCAATCGCTTTGCTACTAAGCACACGAAATCTCAGCCTGGCTTTGAAAAAATGCATGGCAGTGAAAAAGGTAAAGCGAGTAAAAACAGCGGAAATAAGAAAGGCAAAGCGCCAGCGGGTAAAGCCTCACGCGATCATGTGATTGCAGAGCAAGGCCGATCCAATGGCCAAGGCAAGCGAAAACCCAAACACCGCTAATAAATGATGATCAAAAAAAGGGGCAAACGCCCCTTTTTTTAATCTCTATTTTAAGCAACGCGGTAGAAATACCGTTATGCGTTGGCTTTTTCAAACTCAGCCATAAAGTCCACCAAGGCTTGTACACCCTCGAGCGACATCGCGTTGTAGATCGATGCACGCATCCCTCCGACCGCGCGGTGACCTTTGAGTGCCACCAAACCGCGGGCTTTCGCTTGCTCTAGGAACAGACTGTCCAACTCCGGCTTTTTCAGTTGGAAAGGCACGTTCATGCGTGAACGGTTGTCGGAATGCACGTTGTTGATGTAAAAATCTGACTGGTCAATGTAGTTGTAGAGTGTCGCGGCTTTTTGTTGGTTGATTTTCTCCATAGCCGCCACGCCCCCTTGCTCTTTCAACCACTTAAACACCAACCCAGAGAGGTACCAAGCAAACGTCGGCGGTGTATTAAACATCGACTCTTTTTCCGCCAAAATTTTGTAGTTTAAAAAGCTTGGCAGCACCTCACTGGCAAGCTCCAGTAAGTCATCACGTACAATCGCGATACAGATACCGGCTGGGCCAATGTTCTTCTGCGCGCCTGCGTAAATCACCCCATATTTCGACACATCAATCTCACGTGACAAAATGTTGGAGGACATGTCCGCCACAATCGGCTTGTCAGTCACGGGCAGTTCGCTGATCTCGATACCATCGATGGTTTCGTTAGGACAAAAATGGACATAAGCACTGTCTGCATCGATACGCCACTCGCTCGCGGCGACGACAGCAAGTTTGCCGTCTTTCTCTGTTTTTGCAGAGAATGCGTCAACATCACAGTACTTCTGCGCTTCTTCTATCGCACTTTGTGCCCAGTAACCGGCATCAATGTAAGTGGCTTTGCGCGCACTACCGAGCAAGTTAAGCGGCACGGCGGCGAACTGAGCGCGCGCGCCACCCTGGCAGAAAAGGACTTTGTAGTTGTCTGGGATATTCAGCAGATCACGTAAATCCTGCTCAGCTTCCTCAGCGACTTGAATAAACTCTTTACTGCGATGGCTGATCTCCATAACCGAAGTGCCAAGCGCGTTCCAGTTAACAAATTCTGCTTGCGCTTTTTCCATCACGGCTTTAGGTAGCGCCGCTGGACCTGCACTGAAGTTATATACGTTGTCCATTTCACATTCCTTGATCATTCTGAGAGATTGCTAGGATTAATAGCACGTTTTCTACGAGATAAAAAGCAAGAAAAGAGGTGTTACGACCTCTTTTCTTGCTTAGTGGTTTGTTTTCCTAACTATGGCTGCATCATTGCAGAGAGAAACAAGGTCATCAAGGGTATTTTCTGGCCATTGTTAAACACCAAATTCCCCTGCTCAAGGGTGGCTTGGATTTGGTAGCCTTGCTGGGTTTGTGAGATAAACTCCATCACAATCGCTTCATCAACACCCTGCTTAATAAACGGATACTGTTCAACAAGTTGGTTGGAGAAAAAGGTATTAATCTCGCCCGTCAACGCTGGGATTACCATCATAGGGTTTTGTGAGATGCCAGAGGTACCTTCTGGTACTGCCACAGTCCAAGTAGAATCGAACACTGCGCCGTCACCCAAATCGACATCCAATTTGTTCATAGTGAGATAAAACCCTTTGGTAAACAGGGTCTCAACTTGGGAAATTGCTTGCTCAATCTCATTTTCACTGAGAACAGGGTTGTTTTGATAGATATTCACTAAATGGTCGAACGATTCCATATCTAAACCACCAAAAGTCAGATCGAAACCAACACTTTTCACTTCGCCCTCTTGACCGATAACATCGTTAAGACGAACAACATGCTGACTGCTGACGGTTTGATTCACTTCGTCCATAGAGCTGGTGACGCGGTATTGACCTTGCTTGAGGCCAAGCCACACCGCTTGAGCCGGATCCGTCAACGTCACTTCATCGACAGATAGGGTCTGCTCACCTAACCAAAAGCTGCCCTGTTTCTTACCACTGCCACTGCCTTTTAAACCCACAATATGCAGCGACTCGCCGTGGTTAAAGTCGATATCCGCAGCGGGCATATCCAGCTCGTAGCTCACTTCACCTAGCACAGTGATCTGACCGCTCAGCGTCGATGGCGACATCGACAACACCGCGTTATCGGCCCCTTGCGCGACATAATTCCAACTGTCCATAGATACGGTATAACGAGTATTGCCGTTGAGTTGGGTTGAGGTGTGCAGCGTCAATGGAATGGCTTCTAGCCCTTCGATGACCGAATCGGCGTCAAGGCTCACCAAGCCATGAGTCAAATCACTGTGAACGATAAACTCGCTGGGTAAGCCATCTTGAGCCATTTGGGCGGCGAGCTCTTGATCGTGAGTCACATAGCGGGTGGTCACCTTTGAGGAAAGGTAGCCTCTATCGTAACTGACGACGTCGGCACTGATGGCCGCGCTGTTTAGGTGACGAATGCCATCTTGAATAACATTTTGACCAATTTGCCCCACGGCCAATGGCCAACAAAGGGCGAGAGAAATGGCACCACCGATGGCGCCAATCTTTTTAAGCTGATGCATGTACGTGTCCGATAAGGAGATTTGTCCCAAGTCTACACCAAAAAACATTGAGATAAATCAGAGTATTGTCTTTCTCTCGATTTTGGCAAAGATTCTATTACTCAGCTCTCAACATGGTTTGGTAAGGCTTGTTACAGTGGATCATGTGTTGGTTTCCAAAAAATGAAAACGCCGTGAATCATTACGCATTATTGTGCCTTGACAACAACCCTGTGAGCGTTGAAATCCTGCGACGTGAACTTGCGACCTTTGCGCCTAAATTCGACATTTACACTGCCGATACCATCGAGGACGCCCACTCGATTCTCGAGTTCTGCATCGAGAGACAACAGGAGATGGCGTTAGTGATCGCCAGTCACCATGAGCAGTTTGATGGCGCCAGCTTCTTGATTCACCTTGATAAGTCCCCTCAAACACGCTTAGCAAGAAAAGTGCTCGTCAGTTGTGGGCAGGATATTCAAGCCATTTTATCCGCAGTCAATGATGGCCGCCTTGACCACTGCTTAACCAAGCCTTTGCAAGATAATGTGGTCGAACGTACCGCATTGAAAGAACTGACCACATTCGTGCTCGAAAACGATTGCGACAACCTGCTCAGCTATAGCCAAGTTCTAGACCAACACCGCCTACTTCGCGCCCACATCGATCAGAAGATGCGAAGCTATCGCGAGGGCTTTATCAGCGATCACCACACGCTGACCGACCAACAATTAGCAGAACAAGTGACCGGTGCTCTGCGCGAATTTTTTGCTGACCAAGATGATACCAACGCATGTCGTACCTACTCCGCCGACCATCTGTTAACCAAAGAAGGCGAGGAAAACCGCTTTCTGTGGTTCATCACCGAAGGCCAAGTGGCACTGTACAAAAAAGATGATCTCGGCATTCAGCGTGAAGTCGTCCGACACAGTCAGGGCAGCATCGTGGGCGGGATGTCCTTTGTCACCGGCGAAGCGTCATTCTCGACCGCCATAACTTTGACGAAAACAGAAGTCATCAAACTCGATCGTGACGTCTTCGCCAAAGTCATGCACTCCAATACTGCGCTGCTGCCACTATTTACCAATTTACTACTGCGCCATTTCAATCGCCGTTTGCAACGCAGCATTACCACCAAACTTGAGTTGCAAAAAACCCTGGAGTCGCTGGAACTGGCCCACCAACAACTGATCGAAAGAGAAAAAATGGCCATGTTGGGACAACTTGTTGCAGGGGTTGCCCATGAGCTCAATAACCCGATTGCCGCAATACTGCGCGGCACAGATACCATCACTGACAAAATCCATCAGTTGATCGCCCATCAAGGGGACGAGCCGATACAAGCATTGGGGAGCGAGATTCTCACTCATGCACTTACTGCACGGCCCCGCTCCACCTCACAAGAGCGCGAGCTCGCCGCCGCCGCTGAAAAGCGCGTCTCTGATCGCCGCGTGGCAAAAAAGCTGGTCAAGCTAGGGCTCAATGAGGATAAGCAGTGGTTAACGCGCGCAAAACGTCACCCGCAGCAGACGCTAAGCCAACTCACCGATCTCGAAGCCTATCAACTCACGGGGGCTACTCTGCGCTCGATCCATGTCTGCGCGCAGCGCATTGCAGATATGGTCAAGAGCCTGAAAGGTTACGCGAGACCCGATGATGAATCTTTTCATTTGAGTGACATACACGAAGGGTTGGAAGACACCTTAGTGATCTTTGAAAACAAATTAAAATTCCATCATGTTGAAAAGCACTATGGCGACATCCCTCTCATTTCCTGTCAGCCTATCGCGCTGCAACAAGTGTGGACCAATCTTATCTCCAACGCGATTGATGTCTTTCCTGCCAAAGGTGTGTTGGAGATCTCCACCACCCTTCATGACGACAACTGGCTAGAAGTGGCGTTTAAAGACAACGGATGTGGTATTCCCAAAGCGCAACTGGATAAAATTTTTACTCTCAATTTCACCACCAAAAAAGAAGGCAATTTTGGCCTAGGTATTGGCTTATCGGTCTGTCAGCAAATTGTCCTGCAACACGGTGGCAGGATAGAAGTGGTCTCACTCACCGAAGAGGAGTGCCACCATCACCCAGAGTTGGCCCCCTATACTAAGATGTCGGTTTGGCTGCCAGTCAACCCCATGTCTCACACAACAAGGACTCATGTATGAACAACTATCTCATTTTGTGCGTGGATGACGAGCGAGAAGTCCTCGATAGCGTAGTGCAAGATTTGGATTGCTTTGAAGAGACGTTTGTACTCGAGGCGGCAGAGTCGGTCGCAGAAGCCAAACAGATCATTCAGTCGGCGGCTAAAGAAGGTACCCGTTTGGCGCTGATTCTCTGCGATCACATTATGCCAGAGCAGACGGGCATCCAGTTCCTGATTGAATTGAATGAGCAAGAAGAGACAAAGTCGACGCGAAAATTACTTCTCACCGGACAAGCGGGGCTAGAAGATACCGTGGAAGCGATTAATCACTCGAGCCTCGACTTTTACATCGCGAAGCCCTGGCGCGGAGAGGAGTTGCGAAGCGTGATCAAAGAGCAACTCACCCAATTTGTAATCGACAATGAGCCCAATCCGCTCCACTGGGCATCGACGCTCGATACAGAAGCCATCTTTGCCGCGATAGCGAAAAACCGTTTGGACTTGGGTGAATAAACGACCACCTTAGCCATTCACTGGCTAAATCTTGGCATATCACTTGCTAAATGCTAGATATATCGACAAAACAATGACATTTAGTGTAGTGGCATTCGCTATGATGCATTATTATGTTGACACATCGTCATAGCGACACTCTCGCTAAAGACCAAGGAAATTAACAAGATAAAGGTTTATCGTCCATTATGCGTAAAACAATTTTAGCAGCGGCGCTAGTGCTTGCATCTGGCCAATCATTTGCTGAGGACCCAAACAGCCCAGCGGTTATGAGTAACTTTAGTTACGACTACTTCGAAGCTCGTATCGGCGCAAGCCCAGTGACCTTCGGTGGTGGCGTGAGCAAGTCCATCCACCCTAACGCACACTTTATTGCTCGCATTGACTCAGAGTTTGAAGGCGATTACGACTCAGCGGTCGGTCTTGGCTTTCACGCACCGATCAACAACTGGGCGGATCTGACCGGTTCGATGCTCTTCCGTATGGTGGATTTCAATGGTCGCAACAACAAGAGCACTGAAACAGGCATGCAGCTTAACTTAGGCGTTCGTCAGTGGCTTGGGCCACAACTTGAAGTCGGCGGTGGCGGCGGTTACTTATCGCTCGACGATAAAGACCAATGGTTAGGCTCTGTCTACGCACGTTTCCACTCCACCGAATTGTTCTCTCTCGGTGCAGAAGCTCGAATCAACGACTTCTATGGCGACCAATTGATGTTTACCACGCGTTTCAAGTTCTAACACATCACGCTCATCAACGTGTATTGATAAGCAGCGCTCAAAGCGCTGCTTTTTATTGTCCGCAAGTTTTATTTCCAACGCAGCACCTTGATTTAACCCACATTTCTCTTTCGCCCGTAAAACTTTTGTTTTTTTTCGTTCATAATGAATGAATCGCAATGCGGCTCCGGTCTACTTGTTTATCGCAACCATTCAATACGTTCATCAGAAAGGATACTCATGACAAGGTTTATCACACTCTTCACCTCGCTTCTTGTGGCGTTTAGTAGCCTAGCGGCCGACAACTGGAATCAAGTAGTTGAAAAAGCCAAAGGGCAAACTGTCTATTTTCATGCTTGGGGTGGCAGCCAGGAGATCAACAACTACTTGCGCTGGGCAAGTTCTGAACTAGAGCGTCAATACGGCGTGACTCTGAAACACGTCAAAGTGACGGACATTGCCGAGACCACGACTCGCCTGATTGCTGAAAAAGCGGCAGACAAAAACAGCGGGGGCAGCGTTGATATGGTCTGGATCAACGGTGAAAACTTTAAATCGATGAAAAACAACGCTCTGCTTTATGGTCCATTTGTTGAATCGCTCCCCAATTGGCAGTACGTCGATAAGTCACTGCCCGTTGACAGTGATTTTTCAGAGCCAACACTTGGCCTTGAAGCACCTTGGGGGGTAGGACAGCTGGTGTTTATCCATGACACCACCACACTGAATAATCCGCCCGCCTCTTTTAGTGAACTGCTAAGCTACGCTAAGGCCTACCCTAATCGTGTCAGCTACCCTCGCCCGCCCGAATTTCACGGCACAAGTTTTTTAAAAGCGCTGATGATTGAACTGACTAACAATGATCCATCGCTCACCAAGCCCGTGTCTGAGGCCCAGTTTGATGCAGTGACGGCATCACTTTGGCAATATCTCGATGAGTTTCATACGGTCGCGTGGCGTCAAGGGAAGCAATTTCCATCGGGCACGGCAGAGACTTTGCAATTGCTCGACGACGGACAGTTAGACTTGGCGATTACCTTTAATCCCAATGCGGTTTTTTCCGCTCAAGCAAGCGGAAAGCTTGCCCCAACCACGGCGGCCTATGCGATGGAGAGCGGCGCCCTGTCTAACATTCACTTCTTAGCGATTCCTTGGAACGCCAATGCGCCCGAGGGCGCTAAGGTGGCGATTAACTTCTTACTCAGCCCAGAAGCGCAATCACGCAAAGGAGATTTGAATGTGTGGGGCGATCCGTCAGTGCTTAAGAATGAGGTGTTACAGGGCAGCGCGAAAAATACAACGCTGTTTAAATCTGTGGCGGAGCCGCACCCAAGTTGGCAATCCGCACTCGAAGTCGAGTGGCAGAAACGCTACGGCCAGTAGCCAGCAAACCAATACGAGAGCCAGATGTTTAGAGCGACGTATTTAATTGTTTTACTGATCTGCATCATGCCCATTATGCCCGGCATATTGGGTGTGATGCTCTCTTCTTTGGGGTATATGCCGGTCATCGGCTTTGACCAAATCACATTAGCCGCGTATGACACTGTGTTGCAATGGCCGGGAGTGGGACGCGCCATCGGCAGTACCCTGACCAGCGCACTGGTGAGTACCTATCTTGCCTGCGCCATCACCTTTGCCATCTTACAAAGTTTGTGGATGAACAAACATTGGCGCAAGGTAGAGTTGCTGCTCTCCCCCTTATTGGCGATGCCCCACGTCGCGTTTGCCATTGGCTTTGCCTTTCTCTTCTCCCCGACCGGCTTGCTGGCACGATGGGCGAATCAATGGTTGATGATGAGCAGTGATACGCACAATGCAGCCTGGTTGATCCATGACCCTTACGCCGCAGGCCTAACGATAGCTCTCGCACTCAAAGAGGTACCCTTCTTACTCTTAATGAGTATCCCGGTACTTGGCCAGCTTAACCTTCCTAAGCTCGCCCAGGTGTCTCATTCGCTCGGATATTCGTGCGCACAAATGTGGTGGAAAGTGGTGCTACCACAATGGCTGAGAAAAATGCGCTTCCCTCTGTTTGCCGTGATCGCCTACGGCGTATCCGTGGTCGATTTAAGCCTGATTTTGGGACCCACCAACCCGCCCACCTTTGCAGTGATGATTTGGCAGTGGTTTAACGATCCTGATCTCAACGTCTTACCTCGCGCCGCTGCAGGCGCCGTTACCCTGTTTGCCATCGCATCAAGTTTGCTGCTTGCTGTGGTCGTGATTGAAAAAGCAATCACGCAATTCTGGTCAAGCTGGCAATATTCTGGCCGCGCCGGATTGGCTTTACCTGGCAAATCTGTGTTCACTCTAAGTGCACTGCTTGCCGCGTCAATGCTGCCCATCATGCTGGTGTGGAGCGTCGCACAGCGTTGGCGTTTTCCGGACTTATTGCCCACGTCTTGGAGTGGCAGATTTTGGCACAATGAGTGGCAGAACGTGTTACCAACCATCAGCGACAGCTTACTGCTGGCGCTTATCGCGACCACCATTGCCCTAATTGCTGCCTTGGTATGCCATGAGTACCGACTGCGATCGCGTTTGCATGTACCTGGATTTGTCATCGCCTTGCCCATGTTGATCCCACAGCTCTCTATCTTGTTCGGCTTACAAGTGGTCACACTATGTATCAACAGTGATCTCTACTGGGTATGGACAGTCTGGGCACACGTGTTCTTTGCGTTTCCTTTTGTCTACCTCGCCCTCGATGGGCCTTGGCGAAGTTACAATCTCAACTATACCAAGGCAGCGTTGTCACTCGGCAAATCGCCACTGAGCGTCTTTTTCACCATCAAGGCGCGACTGCTGTTTCCTGCAATCTGTTACGCTTGGGCGGTGGGGGCCAGTGTCAGCCTCGCCCAGTATTTACCGACCTTGATGCTCGGCGCAGGTAGAATCGCGACGATCACCACCGAAGCTGTGGCACTTTCCAGTGGCTTTGATCGCCGTGTCACCGCCATTTACGCAATCTGGCAAGCCTTGCTCCCCTTTGTCTTTTTTAGTGGTGCCTTGCTGTTGAGCCGCGCTGTCACCCGGAGAACAACGCGCCGAGTATCAGAAAGCGCCGTAAGCGCCACTCTCACATCCAATGCTGTAAAGGAAGATTCCACTCATGACGCTCTATCTCAAAAACCTCGCCATCCATAATCGACAAGGAGAGGCACTACTGCATGACCTTGATTTAACGATAGAAAATGCTGAAGTCGTCTGTGTCATGGGCCCTAGCGGCTGTGGAAAGTCGACACTACTGAATTTGATTGCGGGTCACCTCAGTGATGACTTTCAGGCGCAAGGAGAGATCATTCTTGATGAGCGAGAGATCAATCAGGTTGAGGCCCACCAGCGAGAAGTAGGGATTTTATTTCAAGATGATCTCTTGTTTCCTCACCTTAATGTTTGGCAAAACCTCGCCTTTGCTCTGCCCAATCAAATTAAAGGTCAGCAACGAAAAAAAGACGCACTGCAAGCCCTTCAGAGTGTCGGCTTGGACGCGTTAGCGAACCAATATCCTGAGCATATTTCTGGTGGTCAGCGTGCTCGTGTCAGCCTGATCCGCATGTTGCTGGCTAAGCCTAAATTGGCGCTACTTGATGAGCCGTTTAGCAAACTCGATCAACAGCTCAGAGTCCAGTTTCGTGACTGGGTGTTTTCACAGCTAAGCAAAGCGCGCATCCCCACGCTACTGGTCACCCACGATGAACAAGATGTGCCGCCCGAGGGACGTATTTTGCATTGGCGTTGGGGGAAATAATCATGCTCGATAGAGTGAGTATTCGCGTGATACGTGCACCGCTAACCCTAGCGGCTAAAGGATTGGATAAGCTTGGTGTGACGGCCAACCAAACCACACTATGTGGATTTTTTCTTGGCGTTTTGGCTTTGCCAGCGCTGATCGTTTCTCGCTACGATTTGGCGCTGTTTTTCATCGTCGTCAATCGACTCTGTGATGGCTTAGATGGCGCGCTGGCACGTAGACAAGGGATCACCGATGCGGGTGGATTTTTAGATATCAGCCTCGATTTTCTGTTCTACTCTTTAGTGCCATTTGGTTTTGTCTTGGCCAACCCAGAGCAGAACGCCGTTGCGGGAGCCTTTTTGATTTTCTCATTCATCGGCACCGGCTCAAGTTTTCTCGCCTTCGCCGTTTTGGCAAGTAAACGAGGTATTGAGAACCCGATCTACTCTCACAAGTCGCTCTACTACATGAGTGGGTTAACAGAGGGCACAGAGACCATCGCCTGCTTTATTCTGTTCTGCCTATTACCTGAACACTTCGCCCTGATAGCCTATGTGTTTGGCGCGGCATGCTGGTTTACCACCTTCACACGGATTTATTCTGGCTTCCATACACTGAAATCAGTGCCATAAAGCAGACATCTTGAAGTCATCAACTCACTGCCAACCCTCGCTTGAAAATCAGGCTTCATCATCCGCTCTATAACTCTATTGTTCGATGACTGGGGGTTAGCGAAAACGCAGTACTTTCAGCGCAGCCTCATCGTCGACATCGGCAAATTCAGGTGGGTTCGCTAGGCGCTCAACAAACGATAGTTGCGGCGCCTCACTTTGCATACCATCAATAAGGAATTGGCTTGTCACTTGCGGTGAGTTCACACACGCCAGCACTTCACCGTCTTGCGCCAATAAATCGGGCAAGCGACGCAAAATCTTTTGGTAATCTTTCGTCAGCGCGAAACTGCCTTTTTGAAACGACGGTGGATCGATAATCACTAAATCATACGGACCACTTTTCTTGATTTTTCCCCACGATTTGAAGATGTCATGGGCCAAGAACTTCACTTGATTGAGATTGTGGCCATTGAGTCTGTGGTTATCTCGTCCTTTGCTCAATGACGCCTTGGCCATATCGACGTTGACCACTTGATCGGCGCCGCCTTCTATAGCGGCGACGGAGAAGCCACAGGTATAAGCAAACAAGTTAAGCACGTTTTTATGGCGCGCGTTCGCTTTGACCCAATCCCGGCCAAAGCGCATATCGAGAAACAACCCGAAGTTTTGATTTCGACCAATATCGAGCTGATACTTCAGTCCAGATTCCACCACCACAGGGTGACGGTCTAACTCACCGAACAACACTTCCGTAGGCGCACCTTCACTGTATCGGTGTTGAATCACCACTGAACGCCCGCATTTTTCACGCCAAACATCGCGCTCGGTCATGGCGATAAGCGCCGCTTTAAGTGCCTGCAAACTCTCGTCGCTGACAGGTTTAAACAGGTTCACCATCAACTGACCATTGACCCAATCACAGGTGATTTGCTCTAGCCCTTCATACTGACGTCCGCGACCGTGAAATAGACGTCGAACTTCATCGCTCGCCTCTGACAACGCATGGGTCAACTGTGTGATCAATGATTCAATGGGCAGTAATTGCATAGGTCGTTATCCGTTATTTGATTAGCCGTTATTTAATGGTTGGCCAGTTGAGTGTCCAAGGCGTCAGCCAAGCGTCGATACTTTTTGATACTGGTGCCTCACGCCATTTATTCCCCAGCGTCTCGTACTCGCGTGGGTCACAGACAAACTGGTAGCGCTCACCTTGATAGTCAAAGCCGAGCGCAAACGCGTGTAAGTAGCCTCTATCGGCTTGGGAGCTGGCATTATAGATTGGATCACCCACAATGGCCGAGCCAATAGATTTTAGCGCTACCCGAATCTGATGAGTTTTTCCAGTATGTGGCTTACACAAAAACAGACGCTCGCCAGGCATCGCCGCGGCAGAGAAAAACTGTGTCAGCGCTGGGTTACACTGTGTATTGATTAACTTCCAACTTGCTCGGCGCGATCGCGTCATGTCACCACTGATCAATCCCTGCTTCTTTTTTGGTTTTTTGCTGCCGATTGCCAGATAAAACTTACTCACCGTTCGTTTCGCAAACAGCGCTGATAGCTCACTCGCGGCCTGACTGTTTCTACCTAGAAGCAATAACCCGGAGGTCATCTTGTCAAGGCGATGGATAAGATAGAGTTTGTCATCCCCCGAGAGACTCGCGATAGCTTGCAGAAGCAGCGTATCACCGTCGTCTTTGTGTACGGAGACACCGGGGTGTTTGTTGATGATAAGAAAGTCTGGGTGAGTGTGTAGAATATCAAACATAGACGGGCCTTTACTTGGAAAGGCGAGTATACCGATTTGAGGCGAAAGCGAAATAGCAAAAAACCTCCCAGAGGGAGGTTTTTGTTTATCAGGTCAACGCTTAGCGATTACAACTTCTTAGAGAAGATACCCGCCAATGCGATGATACCGATACCCAGCAGCATGATTTCGCCTTTACCGCTATCAAAACCAGATTTGATACCCATGAAGGCAACAATCGCGATAGCAACAGGGATAACGAATTTCACTAGGTTGTACCATAGACCGAATAGTGGGAAAGACACTTCGCCATCGTTGGTGATTTCTTTCTTCAGGTCGTCACGGTTCAGTCTCCAGCCTGCGAAGATACAGATCAACATACCACCCACTGCTAGGAAGATTTTATCCGTTAGTAGATCGAAGATGTCAAACGCACCGGTATCAAACAGTGTAGGACCGACGCCACCAAGAGAAAGCGATGCAATGATACATAGTGTCGCCATTACAGCGCCTGAACCAATTACCGCTGTTGAACGCTTCAGACCTTTTTCATCGATAAGGTAAGACACAACCACTTCAAGTAGAGAAACGGAAGAAGTCAAAGCCGCCACTGTTAGACCAATGAAGAACGCCAGAGCAAGCAATAGACCTACGACACCACCCATTTCAGCAAACAGTTGAGGTACAACCACAAATACTAGACCTGGGCCCGCTGCTGGCTCCATACCGAAAGCAAACATTGCTGGGAACATGGCGATACCGGCAAGGATAGCAACACCGGTGTCCATCGCAGTAACGATAGCCGTGTTCTGTACTAGATTCTCTTTCTTCTTCAAATAAGAGCCGTACGTCAGCATTGCACCCATACCCAAGCTGAGCGAGAAGAACGCTTGACCTAGTGCTGCTAGTACTACGTTGCTGTCAACTTTCGAGAAATCAGGGCTAAATAGGAACTCCAGACCCGCTGTCGCACCTGGTAGCATAAGACCACGTACCGAAACCACGATGAGGATTAAGAAAAGCAACGGCATAAGAATTTTGCCTGCTTTTTCGATACCACCAGAGATACCTTTGATAACGATCATGATGTTTAGGAAAAGGTAAACCGCCATCCAAAGGAGAGGCTGAACAGGATCAGAGATGAAACCACCAAAGCTGCTACCAATCGCGTCCGGTGTGCTAAGTAGACCACCACCGACTTTAAACACGTAAGCTAGCGCCCAACCACCAACGACTGGGTAGAAGCCCATGATCAATAGACCACTGAACACACCCAATACGCCGGTAAAGGCCCAGCGACGGTCCGTTGACTTGAACGCGCCAACCGCAGAAAGACCTGTCTTACGACCGATCGCAAACTCTGTCAGCATGACGCTGAAACCGATAACAATAACGAACACTAGGTAAATCGCAACGAACGCGCCGCCGCCGCTTTCCCCAGCGGTATAAGGAAACTTCCAGATGTTACCCAAACCAACAGCAGAACCTGCTGCGGCCATGATGAAGCCTAATTTAGACCCCCACGTATCACGGGCTGATGAACTTGATGTAGCCACGGTTACTCCATTAAAACTTGATTGATGTTGTGTATGCTTCTGTTAGGCGTCTTTAAAAGTTATGTGTATATTATTTTTTACACTTTTAAGAATTTAGAGTGACGCTAACGTTGTGGTAAGTAAACCAGTTTACCAGTAAAATTGGAAGACCTGCCAAGTACAAATTACCAACATATTTGTAACTTGCGCAGTTAAATGCTGCTTTTTTGACCTAGCGCGCATGCTTGTGTCTTCGTTTTACAATTCTCTAACACAATCGTTCTGTTTCGCTATACGAAACCAGTCTGGTATATAAGCCGTTCTCTACCCTATTACACATTCATAAATGTTATGCATTTGTGTCCATAGCAAACTTTCAAACGCTTGTTGGAAAACGGGGCTCGAAGTAAGATGGACAAGCTATTGCAGTCTTAGGTTGATTGATGGATAAATTTTACCAGTTCCTCACCCTCGCGGGGATCGTACTCTATTGGATACTTGTTGCTGGCGTCACGCTTCGTGTCGTCCATAAACGGCGCGCTGTCAGCGTATCGTTAGCATGGTTGATGATCATTTATATTCTTCCCGTGGTGGGCGTTGGGTGCTATTTCTTATTTGGCGAACTTAACTTAGGTAGAAAACGCGCCGAACGGGCGAAAGAGATGCTCGCTCCCTTTGCAACTTGGTTCTCAAAACTCAATGATTGCCATGCACACTCCCCTGAGATGTTTGGCCGCCACATCACCCGCATTGACGAACTGTGCAATAATCGCCTCGGTTTGCCCGCCTTATCAGGCAACTCATTATCTCTGCAGAGTTCACCCAATGAGATATTGCGCTCCATCATAGAGGATATCGAACACGCTCAATCCAGCATTCGAATGGTGTTTTACATCTGGCACCCCGGTGGGCTCGCCGACTCTGTCGCCTCTGCCCTTATTCGCGCGGCAAAGCGAGGCGTAAATGTCAAAGTGTTGCTCGATTCCGCAGGCAGCCCGCGCTTTTTTAGCAGTGATTGGCACACCATGATGAAACAAGCGGGCGTCGAGGTGGTTCAGGCGCTCGAAGTGAGCCCGTGGCGTATTTTTCTGCGTCGCCTCGATTTGCGCCAACATCGCAAGATCATCGTTATTGATGAAAAAGTGGCGTATACCGGTTCGATGAATCTGGTCGATCCTGCCCATTTCAAACAAGATTCCGGTGTCGGTCAGTGGATCGACATCATGATCCGCATTACTGGCCCCACCGTCAATGTCCTCTCTGCCATCCATTGCTGGGATTGGGAAGTGGAAACCGGCCAGCGCAGCTTACCCTCCATTCCAGAATGCCGAATAGATGACAGGCAGACCCAGCACCCTGTGCAAGTGGTCCCTTCTGGTCCCGGGATGCCTGAGCATTTGATCTCCCAAGTTTTAACCTTGGCGATCAATCAAGCCAACCAATCCGTGCGCATTACGACGCCTTACTTCGTCCCGAGCGCCGATTTGTTGGAAACCTTGAAGATGACCGCTCAGCGAGGCGTCAAAGTAGAACTCATCATTCCACACAAAAATGACTCACTGATGGTGCAGTGGGCATCTCGCGGCTTCTACGCTGAATTGATGCAAGCGGGTGTGTCGATTTTTGAGTTCTATGGGGGATTATTGCACACCAAATCGGTTGTGATCGACGAGCAGTTCTGTTTGGTTGGCACCGTCAATATGGACATGCGCAGCTTATGGCTTAACTTCGAGTTGACCCTTGCCATCGATGACGTGGCGTTTACTAAAGAGATGTATTGGTTACAGCAAAGCTACATCGAGAGTGCCTATAAGGTGGAGTTAGAGCAGTGGAACGAGCGCTCTCTCTATTCCCGCTTCTTAGAGCGTGTCTTCTACTTGTTTAACCCACTGTTATAAGGCTTGATCATTGCCGCTCGCCATGTTTTAAATAGAGGTTCGTTTCATTGGCAACGCAGCAAAGACAAGGACTTAAGATGTCAGAGGGCAAACAAACAAAATTCGTCACCGCAGGTCGTGACAAAAAATGGACCAACGGCGTGGTCAACCCACCCGTGCAACGCGCCTCAACCGTGGTGTTCGACACCGTTGCGGAAAAACATCACGCCATGGTCAACCGCGCGAACAAAACCCTCTTCTATGGTCGTCGTGGTACTCACACCCATTTTGCCTTTCAAGATGCGATGGTTGAGATTGAAGGTGGCGCAGGGTGTGCGCTGTTCCCCTGCGGTACGGCCGCCATCTCCAACGCGATTCTCTCTTTTGTCGAGACTGGCGATCATATTCTTATGGTGGATACCTGTTACGAACCGACACGTGATTTCTGTAACACCATCATGAAGAAGATGGGCGTCTCGACGACCTACTTTGACCCTATGATTGGCGAAGAGATCGAATCACTTATCCAACCTAACACCAAAGTGCTATTTCTCGAGTCTCCAGGCTCAATCACCATGGAAGTGCAGGATGTCCCGACGCTCGCCGAAGTTGCGCATAAACACGATATCATTGTGATGCTCGACAACACTTGGTCAGCGGGCGTCCACTTCTCACCGTTTGAACATGGGGTCGACATTTCGATTCAGGCGGCAACCAAATACATCGTTGGTCACTCGGACGTCATGCTAGGTACCGCGGTGGCAAATGAAAAGTACTGGGATCAGTTACGTGAGCAAAGCTATTTGATGGGGCAATGTGTCTCGCCGGATGATGCTTATCTGGGTCTGCGCGGCATTCGCACGCTGGATGTGAGACTAAAACAGCATGCGCAGAACAGTCTGAAAATCGCCCAGTGGCTGGCCAATCGTCCAGAAGTGGATCACGTTCGCCACCCTGCGCTCGATACCTGTCCGGGTCATGAGTTTTTTGCCCGTGACTTTACCGGCGGCAACGGGTTGTTTTCCTTTGTACTCAAAACCAGTTACCCAAGAGCCACCACCGCCCTACTCGATGGAATGACGCATTTCAGTATGGGCTACTCATGGGGTGGATTTGAAAGTTTAATTTTAGCCAACGAGCCAAAGAGTTTTAACAGTTTACGCACGGTAGCCAACCCAAACTTCACTGGCACCTTGATTCGTGTCCACATTGGTCTTGAAGACGTTGACGATTTGTTGGCCGATCTGGAGGCGGGTTTTCAGCGCTACAATGCTCTCATTGCCGAAAAAGCGGCTCAGTGACAAATACCAAACAGCCAATATGACAAAAGCGCCGCGAAGGCGCTTTTGTTTTATGGATGATGCAGCGAGAGTGATTCACTAAGAGTGTCATCCTTGATAATACATACAAATACGATTGCCATCGACTTCACGAATCGTGAAAGGCAGCTCGTAAATATCACTTAATACCGACTCTTGAATCACTTCCTGCGTTGGGCCGCTTTTCACCACATGCCCCTTTTTCATCGCAATAATGTTATCCGAATAGCAGGAAGCGAAATTGATATCGTGAATCACAATCACAATCGCTTTGTTATTTTTATGCGCGAGACGCTTCAATGACTGCATCATATCGACCGAGTGTTTGATGTCGAGGTTGTTCAGTGGCTCGTCTAAAAATACGTAGTCGGTATCTTGAGCAACGACCATAGCAATAAACGCCATCTGACGTTGCCCGCCTGACAGCTGATCGATAAAACGATCTTGAATATCAGTGATCTCCAATTGCGCCAACGCATCGTCAATGACCGACTGATCCGCTTTGGTCAACCGTCCTTGTGAGTAGGGGAAACGGCCAAAGGCGACCAACTCACGCACCGTAAATCGCATATTAATGTTGTTGGATTGGCGCAGCACCGCAAGATGCTTAGCAAGCTCCTGGGTTTCCCATTGATTGAGTGGCTTGTCGCCAATCACAACCGTTCCAGCATCACTGTCGGTCAAGCGGCTCGCCATAGCAAGCAGCGTACTTTTTCCCGCTCCATTTGGGCCGATAATGCTCGTCACCTCCCCGAGAGGGAACAAAGCATCAGCATTGTTGACCACATACTGTTCGTCGTATTGTTTACTTAATCCACGGATGGTAATCATTTTGCTCGCCTTAACTGAGTTTTTCTCTGCTCAACAACATTAAGAAATAGGCACCACCGATAAAGTTGATGATGACACTAATCGTGGTTTGAAAATCTAATAGGTTCTCAACCATCCACTGCCCACCTACCAACATGACAATCGACAGCAAACTGGCACCAACCAGTAACACTCGATGCTGATAGGCGCGAAACAACTCGCGCGTCAGTGCCACCACTATCAGACCAAAAAACAGCACCGGACCGACCAACACTGTGGAAATGGAAACCAAAATGGTGATGGCAAACATCACCCTCATCGTCAGCTTTTGGGTATCGACACCGAGACTTTTCGCGTTCGCCTCTCCAAGCCAAAAAACGTCCAACTGTGGAGAGAGATAAAAGAGGTACGCCGCGCTCAAAGAGAGAGGCAACAGACTCCAGTAGACCAAGTCACCGTTGATGTTATTGAAGCTCGCGAACATAGACCCCTGAATCATGGTAAATTCATCGGGATCGACAATCATAGTGAAGAAGCCGGTAACGCTGCTAAATAGACTACTCAACACCACGCCAATCAGCAGCAAGGTAAACAGGTTTCGCTGCGCCTTTTTGAAGTAAAAGCCAAACAGCGTCATGGCGAGCAGCAACATAATCGACGTGGAGAGCAAAAAGTTGATGCCGCTGTTCACCACCCACACACTCATGCTGCCCAACGTCACCACCAGCAAGACCTGAATCATCACATACAGCGAGTCGAAGCCGAGAATACTGGGGGTGAGGATTCGATTGTTGGTGATGGTCTGAAACACCAAAGACGACGAGGCAATCGCCACCGCGGCAATCACGATCGCCAGCACTTTAGGGATACGGCGCGACAAGAAAAACTGATAGTTGTCGACGGTCAGCCCTTTCCCTAAAAAGTAACCGATAAACAATAGTGACAAGGCCGCCAGCAACACCATTTTTACGCCATTACGCATTGCTCTTATCCCTTAGAATCAGTGTCACGAAAATGGCTCCGCCTAGGATGCTGATGATCATCGAAATCGGTACCTCATAAGGGAAAATGATCACTCGTCCTAGCACATCACAGATCAGCACAAGCAACACCCCCCAATACGCTGTCCAGGGGAGATTGCGGCGCATGTTATCGCCCATAAACAGTGACACCACATTAGGCACAATCAAACCTAGAAAGGGAATCACGCCGACGATCATCACCACAGAAGAGGACAACACCGCCACCAGCAGTACGCCCACAGTGACGATTCGTTGATAGTTGAGACCGATATTTCTCGCAAAGCTCTCCCCAATGCTCGCCGCGCTAAACCGACTCGCGTAGAGGTAGGCCAAGATCGACGTCGGGACAGCAAGATAAAGCACTTCATAATTGCCTTTGAGAACGGACGCGAAATTGGCCACTGTCCATGAGCCTAGGGTTTGCACCAAATCGTATTTGTAAGCAATAAAGGTGGTCATAGAGGAGACGACATTGCCGTACATGATCCCAATCAATGGCACCAGCATAGCGTTCTTAAATTTCAGCTTTTGAATAAAACGGACAAAGATCAGCGTTCCAAGCAGAGCAAAACTCATAATGATGGTGAGATGCAGCCAGCTTTGCGCCTCGGAGAACAGCACTAGTCCGATAATGTAGCCGAGCATAGCGCAGTCAACCGTCCCCGTGGTCGACGGGGCAGCAAAGCGGTTTTGAACAATCTGCTGCATGATCAAGCCCGCCACACTAAGCCCTGCGCCCGCAAGCCCTATCGCCAACAGCCTTGGCAGCCGACTGGTCACAATGATGTCGAGCGTGTGACTGTCACCAACCATCAGAGACGACAAATTGATCGTCGCCACACCCACAAATAAAGAAGCAATACTCAGTGTGCACAAACCAAGTATTGCGAAGAGAATTTTGTTATTCATTACATAAAGTAGACGGATGGCCGACACCATCCGTCGCTGTCTCAAGGATAAAATTTAAACGTCAGAGGCTCAGTGGAACACTTTTTCGACGTCGGCCACCATGGTTTGCGTTGAGTGGTATCCCCCTGCGGTCAAGTACCACGCAGCAGGGTCCAAAAACACAATGCGGTCATGCTGGGCGGCGGGTGTGTTGTTGACCAAAGCATTATCAAACAGCTGTTTAGAGACATTATTGCCCGCGCCAATCGCCTGCTGTCTATCAAGGATAAACATTACATCCGGTTTGGCGTCAGCGATGTATTCAAAGGAGATCAAGTTGCCGTGTGTCGCAGCGACGGTCTCAACATTTTTGCTTTCGTTGGTATGGAAACCAAACTCGTCATACACAATCGAGAAACGACTTTGATGACCAAACATAGAAATGCGATTGCCATTGTTCATCACGGTCAACGCGCTGAACTCACCAGACTGCGCTTTCTTCGCGACGGCATCAAACTGCGCTTGCACGTCTGCGATCATCTGCTCAACACGCTCGGATTGACCAAACACATCCCCCATCACACGCCAGTGATGCTGCGTCGTTGTCCAGTAATCCGCACTGTCAATTTGGTACATATAGGTCGGCGCGATGTCAGACAAAGCAGAGTACATTTCCGCTTGGCGCCCTTCAGCAATGATCAAATCCGGTTTCGCCATGTAAATGGCTTCAAAATTTGGTTCTTTCAAACTGCCCAGCGACGCATATTGCTCCGCTTGATATTGACTAAGGTGCTCTGGGATCAGTTGCTTCACCACACCCACCACTTCAACATTCAACTCATCGAGCAAATCCAACGCGCCGTAACTAAGCACCACCACGCGTTTGGGCTGACCTTCAATCTCAATGCTACCCAAATTGTGTTCGATTGTTTTTGCACTTGTCCATGTACTTGCCAGCGCAACTGCACAACCCAATACGATGTTCCAAGAAAATACCATGTTTAAAGAAAAAGCCTTAAGCCTTGCCATACGGAGGTTCCACCTTTACCTAACCACACTCAATGACAGGATGTATCACTGAGGATTCACGACATCACCACGTTTAAGGTGTTGTTCCATATTCAAATATTGAATCATTCTTCTCACCAATAGTTGGCAGCTAAATGGCCATATCGCAAATGGTAACAAGAATGATTCTTGATTATGATTGAGAATATCAGCTAATATCAATCCGTCAATAGGATAGTTTCCATACTGGTTATGCAGAAAATGAATTTAGATAAGGTTGACTTAAACTTGCTGGTGATTTTGAAACACCTGCTGGAGGAAAAACACGTCTCCAATACCGCACTGACCCTTCATATGAGCCAACCCAGCGTCAGCCGCGCATTGAACAAATTGCGCGTACTGTTTAACGATGAGTTACTGGTTCGCACGTCCCAAGGCTACGAACTTACCTCCAAAGCGACTCAGTTGCAGCAAGAGCTTGACGGGTTACTCCAGCGACTAGAACGCTTTGTCAACGGCGGACAATTTATCCCACACGAGTCGGAACAAACGGTGCGGTTTTTCGGATTGGTTCCGCAAATCAACTGGTTACTGCCACCGATTCTACGTCGTATTCGCCGCTTAGCGCCGAATCTGATTGTCGATTTGGATACGGTGCCAAAACGTCATTTTGATGCGCTTAATGAAGGTAACGTCCATTTTGTTCTTTCAACCATCGAACCGAGCAACAGCGAGCAAAACCTGTATCGCATGTTCATCCGTTCCCGTGACTTCCGGCTGCTGATGAGCGAAGATCATGAATTGGCGAAGCGCCCTATCACAGTGGATGACCTTCGCCACGCCCATTTCGGTCAAATATCCATCCAGGGTGGTAAAACACTCTCCATCGAGCCCCGATTTAGAGAGCTGGGCTTACTGGCCAAAAACGAAAAACTCTCTACACCAGTGATGTTGACCAACTTTAACGCTGCCGCCAATGTCGCTCAAGAAACGGATCTGATCTTTCATCTTCCGACCCCGTTCGCCGAGGAGGTCGCGGCCGGTAAGCGCTTAGTGACTCGAGAAGTGCCCGATGCCATCAAGTCCTCATACCAAAACATCTACTTGTATTGGCACAAGCGCTACCACTTGGATCCCATGTGTGTCTGGGTACGTGACCTATTTCGTGAGCACTATCATTACGAGCAAAAAAACGTCGCTAGGCGGCATGACGAGCAAGCGAAATAGAATAAAAAACGCACAGGTTATTCATTAGTTGAATAACGAGCATGTAAAAATCGTATGAAACTTTGATTGCACTTTATTACTCATGCATATGTAATGCGAACCATTCTCATTGGTAATTACATTAAGGATAAAGTGCATTCCATGAATCGTTTCACGTTAACCCCCATCGCTCTGCTTGTCGCGTCTTCTCTCCCTACTTTTGCGGCCAGTGGCGAAGAAACGGAAAAATTTGATGAACAAATGGTGATCACTGCCACGCGCACCGAAACCACGCTGGCGAAAGCGCCCGCTTCAGTCTCGGTGATCACCCAAGAGCAAATCATCGCCGAACCTTCTCTCGCATTGAATGATTTGGTTCAGTACGTCGCTGGCGTCGAGAGCCAAATGGACGGTGGGCGCGCAGGCCGTAAAGAGATCTCAATTCGTGGTATGGACACCAAGTTCACCATGATCTTGCTTAACGGCAGAAAACTCAGCTCTTCTAACGCTATTTTCCGAGGTAACGACTTCGATTTAGCGACCATTCCTAAAGAGAGCATTGAAAGAATTGAAGTGATACGTGGACCTATGTCTGCACTGTATGGCTCAGAGGCCCTTGGCGGCGTCATCAATGTCATCACTAAGCAACCAACTAACGACTGGCAATCTCAAATCAACACCGATTATGCCTACCGAGATGATGACAAGGGCGGCGAATACAGTGTTGGCTTTAACACCTCGGGGGCTTTGATTGACGACGAACTCTATCTCGCGTTGTCCATCAATAAAAGCGGCCGTGACGCTTACCACGCTTTCGATGGCACCGCTTCCGGCCGCAGTGGCGAGTATGATCGTGCAGATGCAACAACACTAGAAGAGCGTGAAACCTTGGCCATGAGCGGTAACCTTCAATGGTACATCAACCCCAATCATGACCTCGCTTTCGATTTCGCATTCAATGATGACGATCGTCAAGGCGTGATTGAATCTACCTCGGGATTAACCGAATCAGACGCGACCATCAAGCGCGACATGCAAGCACTCACCTACAACGGTGCCTTCAGCTGGGGTGATGCTCAGCTTAGGTACAACCGTGATTCCGTCACCAGTGAAGACGCGGCCGATACGGACACGGCGGTCAACGATGTCATTGAGACCAATCAACAGCTTTACGGTCACGCCACGACCTTTATCGCCAACCACACCCTAACCATGGGCGGCGAATGGAGCTACGCCGAACTCGATAATCCTGAAAGTTTGGCGGTCACCGGTAAAGCAGACGCGCACGAACAAGCGCTCTTCGTGCAAGACCAATGGGCACTTGGTGACGCATACACCCTAACTTACGGCACTCGCTTGGACTTTCATGAAAGCTATGGCAGTCACTGGAGCCCACGTGCTTACTTAGTCAATACCGTCACCGACAAGTTGACCCTAAAAGGGGGAGTGGGCTCAGCGTTTAACGCGCCTTCGCTATTGCAAACTTCATCGGAAAACATCATCAATAGCTGTAAGGGCAGTTGCCAAATCAGTGGTAACCCGAACTTGAAGCCAGAAACCAGCGTCAGCTATGAGGTTTCCGCGATTTATAATGAGCAAGATTGGGGCGTCGAAGCGAGTGTGTTTAGAAATGATATTAAGAACCTGATTGATCGTGATCTGTCCGATGGCAGTGAAGTCGGCACAGGCCCCGATGGCCAACCGATTTACACCTACTGGAACATCAATAAAGCGATGACTCAGGGGATTGAGTTGTCTGGCCACATTAATCTCACTGAAAGCTTGGAACTGAACGCCGCCTACACCTATCTCGATACTGAAAACAAAGAGACCGGTGAAACCTTGGAGAACCGACCTAAGCACAAAGCCAACGCTCGACTTACTTGGTACGCGACCGACTGGTTGGATACCTTTGCTCGTGTGAATTACATTGGCGATACCACTCTGAGCGTGAGCGATGACATCACACGCCCAGCGGTGACCACCGTCGATTTAGGTATGAATTATCACTTCCTGCAAGATTGGCGCCTCCGAGCTGGCGTGCGTAACCTCACCGACGAACAATATGATGATTTAGACGTGACGCAGCGCGGTTATAGCGTCGACCCTCGCTCTTGGTACGTGGGACTGACGGCAAACTTCTGATCCCTTGAGTGATCGTTTTGAGTGATTGTTGCTAGCTCGAATTGCATACCAAAGTTTCATCGTGCGGAGCAACAAGCGAAACGTTAAAAGTATACCGATACGATAAAGGGGCTCGATAGCCCCTTTGCTTATTTACGTTACTCCGTTCACTTTTGTACGTTACTGAGTTCACTTGGCTTATGCGTGTTGAATCGTGGTTTTCTCCCGGCAGAAACAGTCCAAATCATGATCGAAGACTACCCCAACCGCTTGCAGATACGCATAAAGCGTCGTACTTCCCAAGAACTTAAATCCACGCTTTTTCATCTCTTTAGACAGTTGATCAGACAATGGCGTGGTGGCCACAGGGAGACGCTCTTCACTGCGATTATCGACGGGCACCCCTTGGACGTATCCCCAAATAAATGCACTGAATGAGCCAAACTCCTTTTGCACCTCAAGAAAGCGCTGAGCGTTGTTAATTGCTGCTTCAATTTTCGGCCGGTGGCGGATAATGCTGGCGTCTTGCATCAGTTGCTCAACCTTTTTGGCATCAAACTGTGCGACCTTCTGCGGGTCAAAGCCTGCAAACGCACGGCGATAACCCTCGCGACGCTTTAAGATGGTGTACCAACTCAACCCTGCCTGCGCGGACTCGAGAATTAAAAATTCAAACAACACCTTATCATCATGGACAGGCACGCCCCATTCATTGTCATGATAAGCCACGTAATCTGGCTTTGATTCATCCACCCAACGGCACCGTTGCATGCGCTCTCCTTTTCTTGGTTGTTCTAACTGCGAGTTACTGAGTCGCCTCTTGCATACCCTGTGCTGAAGCGTCACTTGGCTCTCGACCATTCGGCACACATACTGAGTGGAATAGGCGATACAACACGGGTACCACAATCAACGTCAGCACGGTGGCAAACCCAAGACCAAACATAATGGTCACGGCCATCGGTTTAAAGAAGATGTCCGGTAGCAGCGGTATCATACCTAAAATGGTAGTAATCGCCGCCATACACACCGGACGTACACGACTCAGCGCCGCATCCACCACCGCGACGTAGGGATCTTTACCCAGTTTCATCTCTATCTCGATCTGATCCAGCAGCACAATGCCGTTTTTCAATACCATGCCAGACAGACTCAAAAAGCCGAGTAGCGCCATGAAACCAAACGGTGTATCCAGCAGCAATAGTCCACTGGTGACACCAATCAGGGCCAATGGCACGGTGCACCAGACGATGATCGGCTCTTTGATGGAGTTGAACAAGAACACGGTGATCAAGAACATGAACAAATAGCCCATCGGCATCGTAGTAAATAGCGATGCTTGCGCATCGGCGGAAGACTCATACTCCCCGCCCCATTCGAGCGAATACCCCGGCGGGAACTCGAGCGCTTCTATCTTGGTTTGTAAGCGACTTTGCAGAGTGGCCGCTGTTTCTTCGCCGAGCAAGTCTGGGTCAGCCATGACAGTCAACATACGTTTGCGGTTTTTACGCACAATAATCGGGTCTTCCCAGCGCATGTCATAACCTAGCGTGACTTGCTGCAGGGGAATAAATTCGCTCAGTGCAGGGCTCCATATCTTCATCCCTTCGATGTTGCGAATATCCACCCGCTCTTCCTCAGGCAGTCTTGCGACAATTGGCATCAAGGTCGTCCCATCTCGGTACACACCGATGGAGAGCCCAGAGAACGACATCGAAAGAAAATCGTCAACATCGGATTTTGTGATGCCGTAACGTCTCGCTTGGCTTTCGTTAAACTTGGGCTCTAAAACCTTAGTGCGCTCACGCCAGTCATGACGGATGTTGGTCGCGCCAGGATCGTCACGCATGATGGCCTGCACCTCTGCGGCGAGCGAACGCAGCACCGTTGGGTCGGAGCCAATCAGGCGCGCCTCAATTTTTGCGCCACCGCCCGGGCCGAGCTCAATCTTCTTCAGCTTGTAATTGACTTCCGGAAACTGCTGCTCAACGTGGGCACGAAATTTCACCATCAAGGCATCCAAAGATTCATAGCTGGTGACTCGCGTGGTGATCTCCCCATAAGCTGCGTAGCTTTTCTCCGGAGCATACGTGAGCATAAAGCGCTGCAAGCCTTTTCCGGCGGTCGTGGTGACATGCTCGACGCCATCTTGTTGAGTGATCCAACTCTCTAACGCTTTGAGCTTAGTGTTGGTCGCACGAATGTCCGTCCCTTCTGGCAACCAAATATCCGCCTGAAACATGGGCGTGGTCGATGAGGGGAAAAACGCCTGCTTAACAAAGCCAAAGCCATACACACTGGCGGCCAACCCCACCACCAAGACGATGACGGTAAGCCAAGCTTGACGCATACACAACTGCAAAAAGCGTCGATAGACGACAAAGATAATCCCATTGTAGGGATCGGCATCCTCACTGCCCGCGGCGTTTTTTTGCCCTTTAAAGAAGATATCAGCAAAAAACGGCGTAATCGAAATCGCGGTAAACCAACTGAGCATTAACGAGATAAGCAACACGGTAAACAAGGTACCGCAATACTCACCGGTCGAGTCTTCAGACAGCCCAATAGGCGCAAACGCAGTAACCGCAATCACCGTCGCACCGAGCAGCGGCCATTTGGTTTGCGTGACGATATCCGTCGCGGCTTGCAGGCGGGTGCGCCCTTTTTGCGTGCCAATCAGTATCCCTTCCACCACCACAATCGCGTTGTCCACCAGCATACCAAGTGCGATAACTAGGGCGCCAAGCGAGATGCGCTGCAAATCGATCGCAAAGTACTTCATAAAAATAAAGGTACCCAACACGGTCAGCAGCAATATAAGACCAATCAAGAGCCCGGAGCGTAAACCCATAAAAAACAGCAGCACCACAATCACAATCGCGACCGCTTGGCCCAAGCTGACCACAAAGCCACTCACTGACTTGTCGACTTCCTTCGGCTGGCTGTAGATTTCTGCAATCTCGACGCCTACCGGCTGCTGATATTTCAACTCAGCCAAACGGCGATCAAAACGCTGCCCTACTTCGACCACATTCACCCCTTGCGCAAAAGAGACGCCGAGGTTGAGCGCCAAATGGCCGTTAAAGGTAATAATGTTGCTTGGGACTTCGATGTATCCGCGCGTAATCTCGGCGACGTCCCGCAGATAGATAAGTCCTTGTGCGCCCGATTCTGTCAAAATCAAGTCGCCCAACTGGTCGACATTTTGAAACTCACCCGTCGGCTGAATGCGAATGTATTCGCTGCCAATGCGCACCGCGCCGGCATCCGAGACCACATTTTGTGTCGAAAGCAAGTTAAACACCGTGCTCGGTGATAACCCGAGGCTACTGAGGCGCTTCATGGAAATTTCGATAAACACTTGCTCTTGTTGCTGACCACTCACCGAGACTTTGCTGACACCGTCTATCAGTTCCAGCTCTCGACGCAGATAGTCGACGTAATCAAGCAGCTCTTTGTAACTGTAACCATCTCCGGTGACGGCGAGCAAAATGCCATACACATCACCAAAGTCATCAATCACTTGTGGATCATTTACCCCAGGTGGCAGCGAGCCTTTGAGGTCGTTGACTTTGCGGCGCAACTCGTCCCAAATTTGCGGCAGATCATCCGGCCCATAGTTGTTTTTCATGGTGACGGTGATCTGCGATAAACCTCGACTGGAAATTGAGTTCACTTCATCGACATAGGTCAGTTGCTGAATCGCCTTTTCTAGTGGGTAAGTCACCTCTTCTTCCACTTGCTGCGGTGTGGCACCAGGATAGGAAGTGACGACCATAGCATCTTTGATGGTAAAGGCAGGGTCCTCCAAACGACCCAAACCAAAGAACGCCGCCGCTCCACCAATCAAAAAGATCAGTGAAATCATCCAACTGATGACTCGATTGCGAATAAAGTACGCGGCGATGCCTGTAATGTCGTCGTCTGCGCGTGGCGTTTGATTAGAGTTCGTCATGCTGCGCCTCCTTGGCGATGACTTCAACTTGCATTCCCTGTGTCAATTTCCCGAGCCCTGCGATTACGACTTGTTGACCCGCTTCCAGGCCTTCAAGGATCTGCACCGATGTTTTGGTCGCCTTGCCAGTCACCACGGCTTGCTTGCTAACCGTACCGTCATCGTCTAGACGCCAGATGAAGGTTTCGCTGCGCGCCAGTGCGTCGCCATCGGCATTAAATATCGCTTCAATCGGTACTTGTACCCCTGCTGATAAATTCAAGCCTGCGTTTTCCCCACGTGAGGTTACTTCGACCGCCATACCGTCCAAAATGTACTCCTCTTCCGGCATGGGCATTGATAAGGTCACGGTGAAAGTGCCCGTTGAGGGATCGGGCTCAGTGGTGAACGCCTTGATGGTCGCTGAATATTCGTTGCCACTAGGCACACGAACCACCGCATCGATTTTTTCCAACTTGGCTTGCTCTGGTTGGCGGGCGTAGAGTCTGTCTGGCAATTGAATCACCACTTCGACGTTGTCTAAGCTGTGAATGTTCACCACTTGCTGACCCACTTGAATGTTTTCGAACTGATCCACTGCGACACGTGAAATCACCCCATCGACGGGGGCTAATAATTGGGTAAACGAGAGCCTCAACTTGGCCAGTTGCAGTTCTGCGAGCGCAATTTGGCGGTTCGCGGCAATTTCATCAAACTGAGACTTCGCCAACAGCCCTTTATCCACCAAGGGTTTTGAGCGGCGATATTGACTGTCAACCACGGTGTATTTGGCACTGGCGTTGTCGACATCCAACTGGTAGTCGGTTGGGTCAAGCACGGCGATGACGTCACCTTTTGCGACTTTATCCCCTTCTTTGACATTCAATTGGCTAATTTCGCCAGCGACACGAAAACTAAGATGAGCTCGGTCAGCGGCATTGGCCACCGCAGGAAAAAAGAGGCTATCACCGCTGAACTCGCTGCCGACGCTCGCCACTTTAACTTTAGGCAAGCCAAAATCTAAGTAGTCCGCTTCTCTTTCACAGCCAAACAATACGCTGGTGCACAGCAAGGCGACCGATGTGGTCCATATTCTGTTCATCACAACCCCCGCTCTTTAATCCACTCACG
Organism: Vibrio sp. R10-SG-ISO4; assembly: GCF_059834135.1. Classification (NCBI taxonomy): domain Bacteria; kingdom Pseudomonadati; phylum Pseudomonadota; class Gammaproteobacteria; order Vibrionales; family Vibrionaceae; genus Vibrio; species Vibrio sp. R10-SG-ISO4. Next base: position 390,444 of record NZ_JCBDHJ010000018.1, on the reverse strand, counting down.
CACTTTGATACCTGCAGTCATGCTGTTGACCCCAGAGGTGACAATTTGGTCGCCATCACTGAGCCCCGACACCACATAACGGCGCTCATCCAATGTCACTGGTGCTTTTTCCACTAAACCTTGGTCATCGACTCGCCATACATAAGTGACACCGTCTTGTTCAAGCAGCGCTGATTTCGGGATGGTTGTCGCTTCACCGCTGCCAGCGGTGACACTGACAATGCCAGCCATGCCAGGCAAAATCCCTACATCCGTTGGGCGCTCCATGATCATGGTCACTTTGTACGATCCGGTTTTGGGGTCCGCTTCCGTATCTAACTCTTGAAAGCTCAGCGAATATTGGTACTCAGGAAAGGCGTCAAAGGTCATGACGGCTTGGGATTGTGCCCCTCGCGCAAAATGATTGAGCAGATAGTCTGGCAGTTGGAACACCACTTTCATTAATTGATTGGTTTGAATATTCATCACTGCTTGCTTAGCAGCGACATATTCAAAGTTTTCAGCGGGAATCAACGAGATGGTGCCATCATAAGGCGCAAGTAAGCGTGTGTAGCCCAGATTCGCGTTGGCTTGATCAAGCTGTGCTTTTGCCGAATTGTGGTTGGCTTGCGCTTGGTCAAAATCTTGCTCGGAAACGACTTTATCTTCACGCAGTTTTTTATAACGGCGATATTGCACGTCAGCCAGTGTGAACTGCGCGTTGGCTTGCTCGGCAAGTAAGGCATATTCATCGGGGTTGAGGGTGGCTAACACTTGACCACGCGTGACATTTTGCCCCTCGCGCACATCAATGGTTTGCAGCTGCCCAGGCACGCGAAATGCAAGAACGGCGCGATCTCCGGCTTCAGAGACTGCCGGGAATTGACGTTCAAATTGCGTGTTGCCAACCGAGACGGTAAATAATTTCGCCGGACGAGAGTCTGGCTCAGGGACAGGGGCAGGCTCTTTTCCGCAGCCACTAATCAGCGCGGCGCCCACCAAGAGCGTTAAGGAAGTTCGCATAGTCACAGTTCCATTGTTCGCTATTCATCTATTCAATCCAACTATTAATAAAGGTAGATGATAGCGATGCACGCTTCCATAACAGGGATAATAAATTATTATGAAAATTAGGGATTTGGCCGAGTTTTAGACATCAGTCTCAGTGATGAACTTTCACGCTTTGATGATAAAGGCATAAAGTGGGCGCGCCATCACTGTTTGCCGCCGCCCCGTTAGAGCGAGCGAAACTCCCGCTCGACACTAAACGTATCTGAGGTGACGTAGGCTTCCATATCTCTGATTTTGCCTTCGAGCTGATCAAACTCTTGCTCAATATTATCGAGTAATGCGCTTGGCGCTTGACCCTTTTCCCAAGGCTTACTCTTGAGTTTATGTCCTTGCTCGCTCTCCATTTCCGCTTGATAACTGGCGGGCATTTTTTCCAACATAAAGCTGAGAGCAACATAGGCTAGCAGCACCAGAAACGAGCCGCCCAACAGCGCTGCAGAGATGACCAAAATACGTACTAGCCACACTTCTAGTGAGAAGTAGTTGGCCAGCCCAGCGCACACGCCCGACAACTTACCGTTGGCAGGATCTCGATACAGTTCACGTTTACTCATAGCGACGTCTCCAGTTTGGGGACTGCTCGTCAAGGATCCGCTCTAAGGTTTCTACTCGTTGCTGCATCGCATCTGCTTTGTTGGATAAGCTTTGCAGGCGCTGGTAATCCTCTTGGGATAAGCCACTGCTGGTTCTTTTTTTGCTGCGATAGTGCAAGAAAAGCCACAAGGGGGCGACAAAAATCAAAAAGACAATTAATGGCCCTGTAACCATAAACGATGACATACATGACTCCTTTTAGGCGGAGAAGCTGATCGCTTCTCCCTATTGTTGTGGGGCGAATGTTCTGCGGCGAAATGATTTTTCACAGAGGGATTAAGAGGATTTTTTCTCTTCCATCTGCTGCTTTAGTTGCGCGAGTTCTTTCTCAATTTCATCTTGAGCTTGCAACTCAGCAAATTCTTGGTCAAGTGATTTACTCTGGCCAGATTGCGCAAACACATCTGCTTCCGCTTCCAGTTCATCAATCTTACGTGAATATTGATCAAACTTCGCCATCGCTTCGTTGGTTCGGGCCGTGTGCAGATGTTTCTGAACATCACGACGATTGGAGGCGGCTTGGCTGCGAATCGCCAACGCCTGTTGCTTGGCGCGAGTCTCGGTAATTTTACTCTCTAGCTTACTGATTTCACCGGTCAGCTTCTCGATGGTTTCTTCCACTAAGGTTTGCTCTGTGTGAAGACCTTTGAGTACATCTTGTAATTTCTGTTTCTCAATCAAGGCAGCACGGGCGAGATCCTCGCGCTGCTTAGTCAATGCTAAAGAGGCCTTCTGCTGCCAATCATGCACTTGCTCATCAATGGCTTCCACTTTGCGCGCCAGCTCTTTTTTGTCCGCTATCGCTTTGGCGGAGTTAGTGCGCACTTCGACAAGTGTATCCTCCATCTCTTGGATAATGAGGCGGATCATCTTCTCGGGATCCTCGGCTTTATCAAGCAGAGCACTGATGTTGGAGTTAACGATGTCGGCGAATCTTGAAAAAATACCCATGATGAGGCTCCTTAATGGTTGTCGCTACGAGTGTGAACAATACAAGTGTCGTGCCAATAAATAAGCGCATTTAAAACAATCACTTAGATTTTAGCTCTTGATTGAAAGACACGCATGTGATGAAAATAACCAACATAAGGTAAATTTTACCAACCGCCCATAGGGGCGATATTGAGTGAGCCGCGACTATGCAACAAAATCTGATTGGCGAGTCACCCGCGTTTCTTGCGGTGCTCGATAAAGTCTCCAAATTGGCTGCGATAGAGCGTCCGGTGTTAATTATCGGCGAGCGAGGAACGGGCAAAGAGCTGATCGCACAGCGCCTTCACTACCTGTCCAAGCGTTGGGACCAACCTTTAATTTCACTTAACTGCGCGGCGCTTAGCGAAGGCTTGATAGATTCCGAGCTATTTGGGCATGAGCAAGGAGCCTTTACCGGCTCCAAAGGGCGTCATCAAGGCCGATTTGAGCGTGCGGAAAATGGCACGCTGTTTCTAGACGAGCTGGCCACTGCCCCGCAAATGGTGCAAGAAAAGCTGCTGCGCGTCATCGAGTATGGTCACTATGAGCGAGTCGGAGGGCAAAAACCACTGACGGCCAATGTCAGGCTCATCTGCGCCACCAACGCCAATTTACCCACCATGGCGAAAGACGGGCATTTTCGCGCTGACTTGCTCGACAGGCTCGCCTTCGATGTCATTTACCTTCCGCCGTTACGAGTACGTCAACAAGACATCCTATTGCTTGCCCAATACTACGCCATCAAGATGTGCCGTGAATTAGGGCTTAGCTATTTTGCCGGCTTCACCGAGCATGCGGAGGCAGCGTTGCTCGATTACGACTGGCCTGGCAACGTGCGCGAGCTGAAAAATGTCGTCGAACGTGCCGTGTACCTTCATGGCGAGCAAGAAACGCCGATTGATGAGTTGACCTTTAACCCTTTTAAGCCCCAGTGGAGTGAGCCTCTCGAATCCGCTTCTCATGACACTATAGAGAAGGCGTCCAACGCTGAAGGTGCGCCTGTGTTTACTTTTCCGATGGATTACAAACGCTGGCAGGAAGAGCAAGACATCGCTCTGCTTAACCAAGTGCTGGCAGAAAGCAAATACAACCAGCGAAAAGCCGCACAATTGCTCGGTCTTAGCTATCATCAGCTCAGGGGAATGGTGAGAAAGTATCAATTAAATACGCCAAACCTTGAGTCTTCCGCAGACGATGAGTAAATCGGCTCTTGATAACCCAACACTTGGGTTATCAAGAGGTTTAATGATAAATTACCCTTATCTTTTATGGTAAATCACTCATATATTGAGGCATAATGACCAATCGCTTTGTGCTTTATCTCAGGCAATCGCTCTTTCTATGAAAGCATTACTACAGTTAACATTCGGTCTCGTTGGCCTCGGTTTGCTTAGCGGCTGCGGAGACGACATCGACCACAGCAAAATCCGCCAAAGTGGCTTCGTCTATTGTGGCCAAGGTGGCCCCGGGACCTTTAACCCGCAACTGGTCGACAGCGGCATCACGTCTGAAGCGCTCAGCCCTCAGATTTTCGATACCTTACTGGTCCTCGATCCAGATACATACGAACCCATACCCAGTCTCGCCACCGCATGGCAGGTCGATGCAAGCGGCACGGAGTACACGTTTACGCTTCGTCCCAACATCCAATTTCAAATCACACCGTGGTTTACGCCCTCTCGAGCACTGAATGCACAAGACGTGGTGTTTAGTTTTAAGCGTATCATTGACCCACAACATCCGTTTCATCACGTCGGGGGCGGTATTTACCCTTGGTTTAACAGCATCGACTTCCCCAATTTAATTGAAGATGTCGTGGCTACCTCAGATGACCAAGTCCGCTTTATTCTCTCTCGTCCGGATAACACGTTTTTATCCAACATCGCCACCAGCTACCCGGTGATTCTCTCCAAAGAGTACGCGAGTGAACTGGAGATAAAAGATGAAAAAGCGCGCTTAGATTCCCACCCCGTCGGCACCGGTCCCTTTTATTTGGCAGAGTACCAAGTCAACGACCTGATTCGCCTTAAACGCCATACACGTTACTGGAAACAGCCCGCCTTGATGGAGCAAGTTGTGTTTGACATCTCCCATCGCGGTACTGGCACACTGGCTAAACTGCTGCGTAACGAATGTGATGTACTGAGCTCGCCTCTGTCGAGTCAACTGCCCATCATTCGCGAGCAAGATAACATTGAGTTGATTTCCAAGCCGGCAATGAACATCTCCTTTATTGCTGTCAATACCGCCCACCCTGCGCTCAAAGATGCGCGCGTGCGCAAGGCGCTCAACTTTGCCATTAACCGACAAAACATTTTAGATTCTGTCTACTATGGTACGGGTAGCCAAGCCTATTCGGTTCTGCCGCCTAGCTCTTGGGCGTACCAAAAAGACGCCAACCAAATTCGTTACGATCGCAACTATGCTTTGGCACTGCTGCGAGAATCTGGATTCAGCGAAGGTTTGGAGCTCAGTATGTCGGTACCTCTTGAGCCTCGCGCATTCAACCCAAGCCCGCGCAAAACCGCGGAGTTGATTCAAGCGAACTTGGCAGACATTGGCATCACCTTAAACCTCATTACTGATGAGCGCTTCGAGCGAACCAACCTCACGAGCAACATCGATCTCTACCTCACCGGTTGGATCGCCAGTACGGGTGATCCGGACAACATTCTGCGTCCACTCTTGTCGTGTGATTCCGATCGCGTTGGACTGAATGTCTCCAGTTGGTGTAACCCAGATTTCGACTTTTTGCTCGATTTGGCGCTGGAAGTGGATCGTCCTCGCTATCGCCTCAACCTCTATAGGCAAGCGCAGAATATTTTGAACGAAGAATTTCCCGTGATCCCACTCAATCACGGCGTACAGTTGCAAGCGCATGATCGCTCGATTCGTGGTTTTCGCATGAGCCCATTCAATGCACAACCTTTTGATAAAGTGGAGAGGGTGAACTGATGCTGCTGTATACCCTAAGAAGACTGAACCTCTTCATCATCACCTTGCTTATCTTGACCATGGTGGGCTTTAGCTTACTTCGTTTAGAGCCCGACTCCGCCTGGAGCCAAATGAGCTACTGGTCAGGATGGACGACTTACGTCGGAGAGTTGATGCACTTAAACTTTGGCGTTAATAAGCAAGGCGTGGCGATTATTGACGAGCTGGGAGTGGTCTTCCCTGCCACCATTGAGCTGTGCTTTATCGCGTTTGTCATCTCCCTGATGATTGGTATTCCGATTGGCACGTTAGCGGGCATGCGCCAAGGTAAGTGGATTGATACGGCGATCTCCTTTACCTCGATGTCGGGCTATTCTGCGCCGATATTCTGGATTGCACTATTAATGATCATGGCGTTCTCACTGCACTTTGAGTTATTTCCCGTTGGCGGCCGCTACGATCTTCTGTATCAAATTGAACACGTGACCGGCTTTGCCTTAGTTGACGCGTTTTTTGCCAAAGGTGCGTACCGAGCGCACGCGCTGCAAAGTGTTATCGAACACCTGATCTTGCCCTGCTTGGTGCTGGCACTCGCTCCGACCACACAAGTTATTGGCTTGATGCGCGCCTCGGTTGCGGAAGTGATGGGGCAAAACTACATTCGCGCAGCGCGGATTAAAGGCCTCTCAAATCACGAGATCGTAACTCAACACGTGCTGCGTAATGCCATCCCACCCATCATCCCCAAAATCGGTATTCAGTTATCAAGCATGTTGACCTTGGCCATCATTACCGAGTCTATTTTTAACTGGCCGGGGATTGGTCGCTGGCTACTGGATGCTTTATCAAACCGTGACTACGTCTCTATTCAAGCGGGTGTCATCGTAGTGGCAACACTGGTACTCACCGCCAATATTGTCTCGGATCTGTTGGGTGCTATGGTTAATCCGCTGGTAAGGAAGGAGTGGTATGCTAAGCGATAACATCTATCAAGAAGAGTTGATACCCACTCAGTTTGAGCGTTTTTGGCGCAGCTACAAAGCCAATAGCTTGGCGATGTTTGGTTTGTGGTGTTTGATTCTGCTAATCGTCATCACGCTACTCTCTCCGTGGATCACACCCCATGACCCGCAAGCACAAACCGGTGAATTGCTGATTCCCCCTTCTTGGGATCCGACCGGCACCGTCGAATACTTCCTTGGCACCGACGATTTAGGCCGAGACATTCTCTCGCGCTTAATCGAAGGTTCACAGCTGACGTTCGGCGCCGCCATCATCATCACACTCATCGCGGCCCTCATAGGTTGCTCAATCGGTATTTTGGCCGGAATGACCAAAGGCCTGCTCTCCAGTACGCTCAACCACTTGCTTGATACTGTGATGTCGATCCCTTCCCTGCTGTTGGCGATCATTTTCGTCGCCTTTCTGGGCTTTGGCGAATTCAATATCTTACTGGCGATCGGTCTAGCGCTTATTCCGCGTTTCGTGCGCTCTTTGTATATCGCGGTGCACGCAGAAGTGGAAAAAGACTACATCATGGCCGCAAGACTCGATGGTGCCAATGATTTCTACCTGCTGTGGAACTCCATTCTGCCCAATATCTTAGTGGTGATCGCAGCCGAAATGACCTACGCGTTGTCATTGGCCATCTTGGACATCACCGCACTGGGCTTTCTGGGCCTTGGCGCTCAAACCCCAAGTACCGAATGGGGCGCGCTACTCGGTGACTCCGTCGAGCTCATCTATTTAGCGCCTTGGACAGTGACGTTGCCGGGCCTTGCCATTATGTTCACAGTCATCGTGATCAACCTCGTTGGCGAAGGGGTTCGCCAAGCATTAAATGCGGGGATTGAATAATGCCGCTGTTAGATATCCGTCATCTCACGATCGAGATTGAAACGCCACAAGGGCTGATGAAAGCGGTCGATCGAATGAGCCTGACTCTCAACGAAGGCGAGATTCGCGGACTGGTGGGCGAATCTGGCTCAGGTAAAAGTCTGGTGGCGAAAGCCATCGTTGGTGTGTGCAAAGAGAACTGGAAAATCACCGCCGACCGCATGCGCTTAGGCAATATAGACCTATTGCAACTCACGCCGAAAGAGCGTCGCCGCGTTATTGCGCGTGATGTGGCAATGATTTTCCAAGAGCCCTCCACCTGTTTGGATCCATCGGAAGAAGTGGGCAAACAGCTGATTGAATCGATTCCAGCCAGCGCCTTTGAAGGCCGCTGGTACGAGCGCTTTAGTTGGCGTAAGAAGCAAGCCATTGGCCTACTGCACAAAGTGGGCATTAAAGATCACAACCGTCTGATGAACAGCTACCCTTATGAGCTGACGGATGGGGAGTGCCAAAAGGTGATGATCGCGATGGCGATCGCGGCCAAACCCAAGCTGTTAATTGCAGACGAGCCAACCAATGACCTCGATCCGATCACGCAATCGCAAATCCTGCGTTTGCTCAGTCGAATGAATCAGATCAACAACACTTCAATCTTGCTGATTGGTCATGATCTCACCACCATCACCCAGTGGGCCGATCGCATCACCGTGATGTACTGTGGTCAATCAGTGGAGTCGGCAGATACCGAGCAGTTGCTTGAAAAGCCAAAACACCCCTACACCGTGGCGCTATTGAAAGCGATGCCCGATTTTAGTGAGTGGATTCCTCACAAAGAAAAACTGCAATCCTTGCCCGGCACCATTCCACCGTTGCAACATTTGCCAATTGGCTGTCGCCTTGGACCCCGCTGCCCATACGCGCAGCGTCAGTGTGTTGAGATCCCCATGACCAGACGGATTAAAAACCACAAATTTGCCTGTCACTTTCCACTCAATACGGAGAGAAAAAAAGCATGAGTGCGCTACTTGAAGTCGACCAACTGTCGAAACAGTTTGTCACGCGTTCTGGCTTGTTTCGAAAGAAAATCCAACAGGCTGTCAAGCCCGTGAGTTTTAGCTTAGAAGCAGGGCAAACTGTGGGGTTTATCGGCCAAAATGGCTCTGGTAAGTCCACGTTAGCCCGCATGTTGGCCGGTGTGGTTGAACCCAGCTCTGGCGAAATCCGGGTGAATGGCGAAGCGCTGCGCCATGAAGATTACTCGACGCGTTGTAAGCTCATTCGCATGATTTTCCAAGATCCGAACACCTCGCTCAATCCAAGAATTCAGATTGGCCGTATCCTTGAGGGGCCATTGAAGCGAAACACCAACATGCCACCCGAAGCACGCATTAAGCGCGTGAAAGAGACCCTACTTCGAGTGGGATTGTTGCCTGAGCATGCGTACTTCTATCCGCAAATGTTGGCAACAGGTCAAAAGCAGCGCGTCTGTCTCGCGCGAGCGTTAATTTTGCAGCCTTCTGTCATCATCGCCGACGAAGCGCTCAATGGTCTTGATATGGCGATGCGCTCACAGATCATTAACCTGTTTCTAGAACTGCAAGAAGAGATGGGCGTATCGTTTGTCTATGTGTCGCAGCATATTGGCACCGTCAAACACATCACTGACAAAGTGATGGTGATGCACGAGGGAGAAGTGGTCGAGGCGGGTGATACCCACAAGGTGCTGACTGACCCACAACACCCGATCACTCAGCGCATGGTTGAAAGCCACTTTAACAAAGCGCTCTGCTTTCGCTAAATCGCCATTTCAATCAGGGATGTCAGCAATGGAACAGCGAATCTATCTATTCAAACGGGGCAAAGCGATTCTACTTAGCCCCTTGTTGCTCTTTGCTCACCTCACCTTCGCCTACCCTAGCCAGACGACCTGGCTTGACCCAAACTTTGTTGAACGCGCTTTTCTCGATGTTGCACTAAAAAACGAATACCGCCCTGGTGACAAGCCACTGACAAAATGGCAGGCACCGATTCGTATTTGGATCGATCACCGCGTAGCTGATCATGCGCTTCATGATGAGCTGACCAATGCACATCTGCGCGACTTATCCGCGATGACTGGCCATGACATTCGGCGCGTTTCACGCCGAGAGGACGCCAACGTGGTGTGGATATTCACCCGTCAAAGTCAGTGGCAAGACGAGATCGCCGAGGAAATAGGTCTTTTTGCTCTTGAGCACATCAAGGGGGCCATCTGCAAAGCGAGCTTTAGTTATACGAACAGCAGCGTTATCGACAAAGGGGTCGTCATTATCCCGGTGGATCAAGCGCGCAGTCACGGCAAGCTGCTGGCATGCATCGTCGAAGAGATCACCCAAGTGCTTGGTCTGCCCAATGACGCAGAAAGCGCCTACCCTTCGATTTTTAATGACGAAACGCCTGAAGATCTGCTCTCGCCTCTCGACGTCATTTTATTAAAACTGCTCTACGAACCTGAGCTGCGCCCCGGTATGAGCCGAGAGCAGGCCGCGCCAGTGGTGCGTAGACTGCTGCAACGCTATCAGCAACAAGGCATCTTACGCGATGCTGCCAAGCAGGCAAAAAACAACCAGCTATTTAAGCTGGTTGGTGGTTATTAATCACGTTGAACGGGCACGGTTAGCCGCGTTTTTTCAGCTCAAATTCAAACTCGTCTGGAAACAGCACGACGCCCTCTTCATTGCTGTCAGGAAAGACAACGACAGAGAGCTCATCTTGCTCAAGCCCGACGGTCCAACGGCTGAACCATTTTGCCGTGGAAATGGATTGCGGCTCGCATTTAGACCACTCACCAGTCGCCCACTCACGCGCAAACTCTTCAGAGGGCCACACAGGCACGCAATCATCATCTTCGGTGTTGAGCATCACGCAGCCATGCTCATCGGTTAAGATCCACACTTTGCGCTCTTTTGCGATCGTATTTAAACAGTAATTAAAACGCTCATCCGGACGCATCTTGTTAATGCTTGTCTTTTGCTCTTCACTGAGTGACATGTTACCCCCTTAAACAAAGAAAAAAGCGCTCACAGGCGACCCTGTAAGCGCTTGAAAATGATCACTGTTTGGATTACGCCAACTCAGTTTGTAGCCAAGGCCAGCCTTGCTTCTTACGGCTCAGCGTGTTTTCCATCATCAGCATGCCATCTTTCTCATGCTTAACCAGCTTCTGCGCCCACTCACCTTTATAGAGTAGACGAGTTTGCGCTGTGGTGATGTCTGTCAGCATCACAGCTGCAAACGCAAGACCTTCTTCATCGCAGCGACGCTCAAGATCCGCTTCCAGCGCGTCAATCATGCCATCAACTTGCTCTAGCGTTGCAAGCTCAACCTGACCCACCACGACATCACGACCGTTGAATGGGTAACCTTTAAGATCTTTCTCAACCAATTCCGCTGCCGACAGACCTTCAATGTTCGTCTTAGCAATCAGAAGGTCTTTGATGAAGGCATCAATGTCTGCCACATCTGCGATCTTCGCTAGCTCTTCAACCGCGTCTTTGTCTTTTTGCGTACACGTTGGCGAAGCAAAGCCCACGGTGTCAGACAAGATGGCCGACATCATCAACTTGGCAATCTTAGGCGTGATTGTGTGGCCTTCGATTTTAAACATATTGAATAGAACCGTGTTGGTGCAGCCTACTGGCCAGATCCACGCTTCCATCGGGTTGATGGTCATCACATCACCTAGACGGTGGTGATCGACGATACCTAGGATTTCTGCGTCTGCCACATCATCAGGTGCCTGTGCGAGATCTGAATAGTCAACCAACCAGATTTTCTCACCGGCCACAGACGTACGAAGCTCTGGCGTCTCTGCACCAGCAACGTCAAGGATGTGTTGAGTTTCACGGTTGATTTCACCTTGGCGGATAGGCATGGCTTGCTCGCCACGTGCCTTCAGCAGTTCAGTTGCCACCAAAGCACTACAAATACTATCACTATCAGGGTTCTTGTGACCTACGACTAGAATCATCTTATTTCCTATACGACTATTACGAGCCCGATCTGGGCGATTACTCACGAAGCCCGATACTTTACCTGATTTTGAGAATTTGTCATCGCCTAACGGTGCCAAAAGCGCCAATTAACCCCTATCGGGTGTTTTGGCTGTCGGGCAAAAGGTGTCTACACTCAAAGGACAATAATCATAAATGAGTCAATGCCATGCGTTTTTGTTTTTATGCTCTGCCGCTGCTTCTCCTTAGCACAGCGCTTTGGGCCAGCCCTCCCGTGATACGCGCCACTCAAGCGCAGTGGCCTCCCTATGTGTTTGAACGGGTCAACTCCGGGCTAGCGATAGAGATTGTTCAAGAAGCGTTTGCCACGCAGGGCTATGACATCGATTTGGAAATTTTGCCTTGGCTGCGCTCACTTAAAGAAGTGCGAAACAGTAAAAAAGATATGTTGGTGTCGCTTTGGTGGTCAGACGATCGTACCCAAGAGCTAGAATTTAGCGTGCCCTATTTGATGGTCCACCTAAAGTTTATTGTGCTAAAAGAAAACGCCTTTGAGTACCGAGACTTCACCTCATTAGAAGGCATGACGGTCGGCATTATTGAAGATTATGGCTATGGAGAGCGCTTTAATGAATCCACCTACTTTACTCGGGTAGTCGCGAGCGATCTCGCCACCAATCTTCGAAAACTGCGCGCAAAACGCGTTGACGCCATCATCGCCGATGAGCGAGCCGCCATTCATACCATGAAGGAAATCGGTTTAGACTCAGACCACTTTTACTTTGTCGATAAAAGCTTGATGATAAAACCCGTGCATCTCGCCATCGCCAAAGATCATCCCAAAAAAAACACCCTAATGGTCCGTTTTATGATAGGGCTGCACCAGCTAAAACAGAGCGGACGCTATGATGAACTCGTAATGAAGTACCGATAGCCTTCGTGCTCTTGTCAACCATCAGCGTTTACCACTTTTAAATCAAGGGGTTTAAGTGGGCTCGTTTTAACCATTGAATCGATAGGTGAAATCGATTTAAATGCATTTGCAAATCATTATCATTTTCATATAATCAAAGAAATGCTTTACGATGGTTTGCACTATGAATCACTTCGATGCCCAAACTGCCACGCTTGACTCGCTGCAATTTAGACCCGCTTACAAACGCTTGCTGCTACCAGTAGGGCTATTGGCGCTGTTATTAAACGACTCAACACGCGCGCTCACGGTTTCGACCCTCTCTGATGCCTTCTGGGCCGTGTCTTGTTACGTGGCAATGACACTCGCTCTCTACCACTCGATTGCGAAGATCACTCGTTCGGACAACCGAATCGTGGCGTTGTATCAGCACTCGCGCCACTACCAAGTGATTTTTGCCGCTCTGCTCGGCGCTCTGCCAGGTTGTGGTGGCGCGATTGTCGTCACCACCCAATTTGTTAGCGGGCGAGTCGGATTTGGCGCCATCGTCGCTGTGCTGACCGCCACCATGGGTGATGCGGCCTTTCTGCTCCTCGCCAGCCAGCCAAATGTGGGATTGGGTGTGATTGCACTGGGTGTTGTCGTGGGTATTGTCAGTGGCTTGGTGGTTAACGCAATTCACAAAGACGACTTTTTGCGTCCCGCACTTAAGCAAGCCCTAACGTTACAGACGCTGCAAGACGCAGCCAATAAAGAGACGAGTAAAGCGATTGAAATTCAAGCCATCAATCTGCAAGGGACATTCTGGAAGTGGCTGCTGATCCCCACCGCTCTTGTCGCCATACTCGGTTCCTTTCAAGTTGATGTGAATCAGTGGTTAAACGTGCCTGACATGACCATGGAGTGGCTTGGGACGGGTTTGATTGTCATGAGCATGCTACTATGGTCTCTGACTCGTGAGATCAAAGACTATGAGTCAACGGTAGCGGAAGATTGCAAAATCGTCTCGTCACACCCGATTCAAAAAGCCGCGCAAGATACCAACTTTGTGACTGCCTGGGTGATTGTCGCCTTCCTCGCCTTTGAGCTCATCCAACAGGCTGCGCATATCGATATCACTAATAGTGTGGCTCAACTTGGGGTTTGGATGCCTCTAATGGGGGTTGCTGTGGGTCTGCTTCCCGGGTGCGGGCCGCAAATTTTGGTGACCAGTTTGTATATCTCTGGTGCGGCGCCCCTATCAGCACAATTGGCGAATGCCATCTCTAACGACGGCGATGCCTTGTTCCCGGCGATTGCACTGGCGCCAAAAGCCGCCTTAGTCGCGACCGTCTATTCAGCCTTACCGGCGTTACTGGTCGGTTACGGCTACTTCTTTTTGTTCGAATAGACGCTCAAAAAAAACGCCCTCGGTATCGCCGAGAGCGTTTTTCTGTCAGCAAGCGATGTCATGCACCACTCATTCATCAATAATCATGTTACTTATGACGCTCTTTAAGCTTATTGATTACATCGTTCATAGATAGACCTTGGTCTTGAAGCAGCACCATCAAGTGGTAGATCAGATCGGCCGATTCACACACTAGCTCCGCCTTGTCGCCCGACGTCGCCGCAAGCGCGACTTCAACGCCCTCTTCGCCCACTTTCTGCGAAATACGTTTGGTGCCACGGGCATAAAGGCTGGCAGTATAGGAAGAGTCTGGGTCGGCACTCTTGCGGGCAGCCAATAGCTGCTCAAGTTGATGAAGCCACACCATTTGCGACTCTTCTTGCTTGTCAGCGTCCCAGCACGTCGTGGTACCTGTGTGGCACGTCGGTCCGATAGGCTCCACTTTGACCAACAAGGTATCGTTGTCACAATCAAGCGCCATGTTTTTCAGTTGAAGCACATTCCCTGAGGTCTCACCTTTCGTCCACAGACGTGATTTCGTACGTGAAAAGAAGGTCACTTGTCCTGTCTGCGCGGTTTTCTCTAGCGCATCTTGATTCATGTAGCCCATCATCAGCACTTGGCTCGATTGGAAATCTTGGACAATCGCAGGCACTAAGCCATCCACTTTGTCCCAGTCGATACGCTCAGCAAGTGCGCTCACTTGCCCGCTAGCAAAACTCATACTCGTACCTCTACGCCTTGTTGTTTCAGGTAGTGTTTTAATTCACCAATATTGATGATTTGCTTATGGAAAACCGAAGCCGCTAATGCACCATCGACGTTAGCTTGATGGTAAGCGTCTGCAAAGTGGACCATTTCACCGGCTCCGCCAGAAGCAATCAGCGGTACCTTGCACACTTCACGCACCATGTTGAGCTGTTCGATGTCGTAGCCGTTGCGCACGCCATCTTGATTCATCATGTTAAGGACAATCTCACCGGCGCCTCGTTTTTGAACTTCTTGTACCCAGTCGCGTGTTTCCCACAGTGTCGCTTTGGTACGTTGTTCGTCACCAGTGAACTGGTACACCTGGTATTTGCCTGTCTCTTTATCGTAATAAGAGTCAATGCCTACCACGATGCACTGCACACCAAATTTATCCGCAAGATCGGTAATCAGCTGTGGATTGGCTAAGGCCGGCGAATTAATCGACACCTTATCAGCACCGAACTCGAGAATGCGCGCCGCATCTTCAGCCGATTTGATACCACCAGCCACACAAAAAGGAATGTCAATGACCTCAGCAACGCGGGCCACCCAGCTCTTGTCGACCACGCGACCATCACTGGATGCGGTAATATCGTAAAACACTAATTCGTCTGCGCCTTCCTCAGCGTAACGCTGCGCGAGGGGCACAATGTCACCGATAATTTCATGGTTGCGAAACTGAACCCCTTTCACCACCTGACCATCTCGAACGTCGAGACAGGGAATTATTCGCTTTGCCAACATGCAAACGCCTCCTCTGCAGTAAATTTGCCATCGAGTAACGCACGACCAACAATCACGCCAGACACACCGCTACCTTTGAGCGCCTCGATGTCAGCCAGCGACCCAATGCCCCCTGACGATTGAAATTGCACTTGCGGGTACTGCTTGCAAAGGTCGACGTAAAGCTCAACGTTAGAGCCCGTCAACGTACCATCGCGTGAGATGTCCGTGCATAGAACATGCTGTAATCCGACAGTTAGATAATCGTCAATTAAGGCTTCAATCGTCACGCCTGAATCTTCTTGCCAGCCGGAGATCGCCACCTTGCGTACACCTTGATCATCGATATTGATGTCGAGCGCTAAGACAATTCTCTCCGCACCGTATTTTTCCATCCAACCTTTGACCAGTTCTGGTTGCTTCACCGCTGTGGAACCAACCACGACGCGCTCGGCGCCGGCTTCAAGTAAATCCACAACGTCTTGCTCACTGCGCACGCCGCCGCCAATTTGAATTTTTGCAGGGGTACTGGCTAACAGTTTGGCAATCAGGTCTAACTGACGCGCACTGGTATCTTTAGCACCAGTCAAATCCACCAGGTGCAGCCAGTTGGCGCCAGCTTGGTGATACAGATTAAACTGCTCAGCTGGATCCACTTTGTATTCGGTCACTTGGCCGTAATCGCCCTGATAAAGACGAACGACCTGACCTTCTATTAAATCGAGTGCTGGAATAATCACGAAGGTTATGTCCCTATAATGCTAAAAAGTTTTCAATCAGTTTTGAGCCGGCTTTCGATGAGCGCTCTGGGTGAAATTGCACCCCGTAGTAATTGCCACTTTGCACCGCAGCGGTAAAGGGTTGGCCATACTCACACTGAGCGATGGTGTAGTCGCCGACAGGCATCGCAAAGCTATGGACGAAATAGAAATACTCGCCCTCTTCAATCCCCTTAAACAGTGGGTGATCTGGGGTGGCCGATACCGTATTCCAACCCATGTGCGGGAGCGGAAGATCACCCGTCTCCATCAAGCGTACTTCGCCATCACAAAGACCGAGACACTCAACCGCATTTTCGCCTTGCGTGCCTTTCTCTTGGGAGAGTTTGCCAAGCAGTTGCATACCTAAACAGATACCAAGCAGTGGCTTTTCGACCCGTTTCACCAAATCAATCAAATCACGCTCAGCAAGGTTTTTCATTGCTTCGCTTGCCGTGCCAACACCGGGTAAGAACAGCTTGTCCGCAGCGAGCACCACATCAGGATCTTTTGAAATCGTCACGGATTGACCTAGGCGCTCAATAGCGAACTTGACCGATGAGACGTTGGCACAGCCAGTATCGATGATAACGACGTTTTGCTTTGTCATAGTCTCTCTCCTTACAACACGCCTTTACTGCTCGGCAGTTCATTGCCTTCCACTTTAATAGCTTGACGCAGAGTGCGACCAAACGACTTAAACAAGCTTTCGATGATATGGTGATCATTATCGCCTGCTGAAGAGAGGTGCAAGGTACACGCCAATGTATCGGTCAATGAGCGGAAGAAGTGCACCACCATTTCAGTGGATAAATCGCCGACCTGATCGCGGCTAAACTTGGCATCAAACTTCAAGTAAGGTCGGCCAGAGAGATCCAACGCGCACTGAGCAAGACACTCATCCATCGGCAAGCTGAAACCAAAGCGGCCAATCCCACGTTTATCGCCCAACGCTTCTTTTAGTGCTTGGCCTAACGCCAGTGCAGTGTCCTCAATGGTGTGGTGATCGTCGATGTGCAGATCGCCTTCCACCTGACATACCATTTGGAAGCCGCCGTGCGTCGCAATTTGGTCTAGCATGTGGTCAAAAAAGCCAAGACCAGTGCTGATGGCGTTGCCACCTTGCTCATCGAGATTAACCTTCACTTTGATGTCGGTTTCTTTGGTGGTTCTCACCACTTCAGCAACGCGAGCATTCACGGTGAGCTCTTTTAAGATTTTCGGCCACCCCATGGTTTCTGGGTGGTATTGGATGCCGCGAATCGCCATGTTTTCCGCCAGTTGAAGGTCGGTCGCGCGATCGCCAATGACCACAGAGTGCTTGAAATCCACTTTGCCGCCTTGAAGGTACTCTTTGACCATACCCAATTTCGGTTTACGGCACGAACAGTTGTCCTCTTCAAAGTGAGGACAAATCAATACATCATCAAACTTCACACCCTGAGAGGAGAAGATCTCCATCATCATGTCGTGCGGCGCATCGAAGTCCGCTTGCGGGTAGCTGTCTGTGCCTAGGCCATCTTGGTTTGTGACCATCACCAAGCGATACCCTGCGTCTTGCAGCGCAAGCAAACTTGGGATCACATACGGCTCTAGCTTGAGTTTGTCTAAACGATCGACTTGAAAATCAACCGGCGGCTCGACGATTAAGGTGCCGTCTCGGTCAATGAAAAGAATTTTTTGTTGTGTGCTCACTCGAACTTCCTTATCTCAATCTTAAAGGCGCCCGCCACAGCCAGCGCCCATTTGTTTCTTTACTGCGTGTCATCACGCGCTGTAGTAGTTGCGGATAAATAGTAGTTACGGATAAAACCGAGTGTCTTCTCGCACTCATCTCGACTACCAATACTGATGCGAACGCAATCCTCAATCGGCGAATTGCGCAAAATAATGCCAGTGTCCCACGCCGCTTTAAACAGTGCATCACCATCGGGGAATTTCACCAACAGATAGTTGCCCCACCCCTCGAACACCGTTAAACCAGCAATGGTCGACAGGCCCGCTTGCAAATACGCGCGATTGGCATTGAGGTCCAGAACTTGGAACTTGGCTCTAGCAAGCCCTGCCTCTGAGAGAGCTTGGGTGGCAATTTCCGCCACTGGCACAGGCACTGGGTATGGCGCGATCACTTTCAGCAAGACGTTGATCAACGCCTCATTCGCCAAGGTAAAGCCGCAGCGCAGACCGGCAAGGGCAAACGCTTTGGACAAAGTGCGCAAAATAGCCAAATTGGGGTACTGAGCCAGTAAATCGACCGTCGATGCTTCTGGACAAAAATCGATGTAAGCTTCATCCATCACAACAATAGCGCGGTCTTGGGTCATCTCAAGCAGTCGGACGATGTCTTCACGCTTAACCAAATTACCGGTTGGATTGTTAGGGCTGCAAACAAAGACCAGTTTTACCTTGTCTAAGTTGGCTTCAATGGCGCTGAGATCCAGTTGCCAATCTTGAGTCAACGGCACCACTTTTTTCTCCACACCAATGGTTTCCGCTGAAATAGCGTACATTCCGTAGGTAGGTGGACAATATAAAATGGCGTCTTCGCCCGGCTCACAAAATGCGCGAATCAGAAGCTCAATACCCTCATCCGCACCGCGCGAGGTCAGCGTTTGTTCAGGTTTCACCCCCGCGTAAGCGGCGTAAGCGTTAATCAACTCAGTAGGTTGGCACTCACTGTAGCGATTCAGGCGGGCGAAATCCATCTTATACTCATTGTTGAACGGCGACTCGTTGGCATTGAGCCACACATCGCCACTGCCGCCAATACGACGTGCTGACAGGTAAGGGGTCAATTGCTGAACTTGTTTGCGTGCTAGCTTTTCCATCTCTTACCCTTGCTTCTGAGCCAATTTTTCTACACGAATGGTAACGGCGCGTTTGTGCGCATCCAGTCCTTCTGCTTCCGCCATGGTCACGACGGTCGGCGCAAGATTTTTAATCCCTTCCTCTGAGAGCTCTTGCACCGTCATACGCTTGGAGAAATCCGCCAATCCTAGACTTGAATAGGTGCGAGTGTAACCATAGGTAGGCAGAACGTGGTTGGTGCCCGACGCATAGTCGCCCGCTGACTCAGGAGACCAATCACCAAGGAAAATCGATCCAGCGTTATCAAGAAGAGGAAGCAGTTCACGTGGGTTCTTGGTCTGTACGATCAAGTGCTCTGGGCCATAGTAGTTCGAAATAGAAACCGCCTGAGTGATGGAATCAGAAATGATGATCAAACTCGACGCCAGTGCTTTTTCTGCAATAGAAGCGCGAGACAGTACTTTGAGCTGACGCTGAACGGCATCCGTCACTTGATCGGCAATCACTGGCGATGGCGTGACCAGCACCACTTGTGAGTCTGGGCCGTGCTCAGCTTGGCTCAAGAGATCCGCAGCAATGAAATCTGGGTCGGCGGTCTCATCAGCGATCACTAACACCTCAGAAGGGCCCGCTGGCATGTCGATCGCGGCACCGCGAAAATCGTTGCTCACTTGGCGCTTAGCTTCTGTGACGTACGCATTACCAGGGCCGAAAATCTTGTCCACTTTCGCCACGGTTTCTGTTCCGTAAGCCATCGCAGCAATCGCTTGACCACCACCAACATTGTAAACTTCATCGATACCACACAGCTTCGCCACGTAGAGGATTTCATCTGCGATCGGTGGTGGTGAGCAGAGTACCACTTTACGACAACCCGCAATCTTAGCCGGTACGCCGAGCATTAATACGGTCGATGGCAGTGGCGCACTGCCACCTGGAATGTAAAGACCGACTTTCTGAATCGCTCGAGTCACTTGTTCACACACAACACCAGGTTGCGTTTCAACTTTAATAGGCTGTGGCTTTTGGGCTTTGTGAAACTTAGCGATATTGGCGTACGCTTGCTCAAGCGCTTGCTTCATGGTTTCGCTTAAGCGCTCTGACGCCGCCTCAATCTCTTGAGTTGAGACTCGAATCGACTCTGGTTTGACGCGATCATACTTTTCCGTCAACGCCAATAGAGCAGCATCGCCTTGCGTTTTTACTTGTGCGATAACCTCAGACACCGCAGCGGTAATATTCGCCCCTTCGGTAATGGCAGGGCGCTCTAAAATGGAGTCTTGCTGAGATTCACTCAATGATTGCCAAACAACTGTTCTCATCGCCCTTACTCCATCATTTTCTCAATTGGCAGTACTAGGATTGAGCTAGCACCAAGCTCTTTGAGTTGTTCCATGGTTTCCCAGAACAAGTTTTCGGTACTCACAAGGTGAACGGCCACTTTTTGTTTATCAGCAGAGAGCGGCAAAACGGTTGGATCTTCTGCGCCAGGAAGGAGCGATTTGATCTGCTCAAGTTTGTCTGCTGGGGCGTGCAGCATGATGTATTTCGACTCTTTCGCTTGCTGAACGCCTTGCATACGAGTCAATAGCTTATCAATCAGTTTGGTTTTATCTTGTGCGAACTCACCTTTGCGCTGAATAAGGGTCGCTTTTGATTGGAAGATGACTTCCGCTTCTTTTAAGCCGTTCGCTTCTAAAGTAGCGCCGGTAGACACTAGGTCGGCGATGGCATCAGCAAGGCCAGCACGTGGCGCGACTTCAACAGAACCGGTCAGCATACAGGTTGAGAACGGTACGCCTTGCTCATCCATGTAGGCTTTTAACAATTGTGGATAGGTGGTAGCGATACGCTTACCGGCCAAATCTTGCGGGCCGTTGTACTCTTCATCCTTATCGATCGCAATAGAGAGGCGGCAGCCACCAAAATCGAGACGGCGCAATGTCACAAACTCACTAGGCTCACCCAATGCTTTGCGGTCTAGGCGGACTTCTTCCAATTCGTTTTCGCCAATGAAACCAAGATCAACCACACCGTCCATGATCAAACCTGGGATATCGTCGTCACGCACAAGCAGCAAATCGATTGGCATGTTCTCTGAGTGAACCACCAGCTTTTCACCCATGACGTTAAATTTCACACCACACTTTTTCAGCAGTGCTTGGCTCTCTTTACTTAGACGACCTTTTTTCTGAATGGCGATTCTTAGGCGTTGTGTTTGCATGACTCTTGTATCCCTGTGTTCGAAATCGTTCAAAACGTTAGACTTAAAAACTAAAAAACCCTCGGAAGGTTTGTCTCCCGAGGGTCATAAATCTTTATATTTGCGATTTTCTGCCTCCGGGAGTTTCCTATCTCCCGGGTATGCGCACATCTCCCGAAAGACTAGATTGGGTGATGGTGATGATGAATGTTCATTACAAAATTGCGCATACTGATAAAGCTCTCTTAGCTCGCTTGGTTGACACCCACACTAACCAAGCTCAGGGATCTTTTCAACCTTTAATTTCAACTTTTTCTTATTTGTCTAATACAAATAAGAAAGGAGACCAAAGCCTCCTTAAAATAATCAATAGAATCTGTCAGTTAGATACGAACTGTCTATCGTTTTATGACGTCGCACAGCTCGCTAGCTTCGACTTAGACATCATTGAAAGCACCGCGCACACGGCCACAAACGCCACGCTGGCGACCGCAAATGAGAGACCGACCGACGCTGTCATACCGAGAGTGATAAAGCCGACACAAGAGATCGCTGCTACAGATAACGCATAAGGTAACTGAGTCGAGACGTGATCAATATGATTACAACGAGCACCCGTCGAAGACAAGATCGTGGTATCCGAAATCGGTGAGCAGTGATCACCAAAGACCGAACCGGCGAGCACCGCACTCAGCATTGGCAACATCAAGGCAATATCTGTCGCTCCAGCCATATCACCCGCAATCGGCAACATGATACCGAATGTACCCCAAGAGGTACCGGTCGAGAACGCCATCAAGCCCGAGAGCAAGAACAGGATAACCGGCAACCAATGTGGGTTGATGCTACCTTGCGCCAGCGTTGACAGGTATTTACCCGTGTTCATGTCACCAATCACGCTACCAATGGTCCACGCGAAGACTAGAATGAGGATCGCACCAAACATTGAGCGCGCACCAATCCACAGTGTACGAGCAATTTCGATGGTCGCAATGCGTTGCTTAACCACCGTAAACAGCGCGGTTGCCAAACCCACAATACCACCGTAGATCAAAGACAAACCCACATCGGTGTTTTCAAAAGCGCCCAGCAGATTAAACGCTTCACCATCCGCTTTAAGCGCCTGACCACCGGTGTAAAGCATGGCCGCTACCGTTGCAATGATTAACAGCACGATAGGCAAAACCAAATCAAGAACGCGTCCGCCTTCGCTTTCAGGAATATCCAGCTCTTCATTGAGCTCATGCGCTTCTTTGGTATCGTTCTCTGCATCTTTGTCAAAGCCACGGCCTTGAGACGCCGCAATTTCATGGCTGCGCATCTTACCGATGTCGAGACCAAACCAAGCCACAGCAAACACCATCAACAGCGCAAATACCGCATAGAAGTTCATCGGAATCAAACGCACGTAAGCGCCCAACGCGGAATACTCTGTGATGCCATGAGAGACTAAGATGCCACCAATAATGGTCATAATGTAGGCACCCCAGCTTGATGCAGGCATCAAGACACACATAGGGGCAGCGGTCGAATCGAGAATGTAAGCCAGCTTAGAGCGAGAGACGTAAAAACGGTCCGTGACAGGGCGAGAAATCGCGCCCACCGCCAAACTGTTAAAGTAATCATCGACAAAAATGAACACGCCCAAAAACGCAGCAAGCAGTTTTGAACCGCGCTTACTTTTCACACGAGACTGCGCCCATTCAGCAAACGCGCGAGTGCCACCTGAGAGCGTCAGCAGTGCTGTCATCATACCGAGTAAAAGCAAGAAGCCGACAATACTCATGTTCCAAGTATTGAGGCCACCGTCTTCTACGAAAACGCCCGATACGGTTGACGCAAGATAACCCGACGCACTCGAAAACGAATAGTCGTTAAGCAATACGGCACCTAAAACGATACCCACACCGAGAGACACAAGAACGCGACGCGTAATGATCGCAAGACTCAACGCCACGAGTGGTGGCAAAAGAGATAAAGGAGATGAGGCAAAATCAATTAAATTCATGATCTTCAAAAACCAGTAATAAATGGTTAGAGATCTACTGCAGATTAGTCAACCGCACGAGGCCGTTGATAATGTTGAACTTAGCGACAGGGAAGTAGACACTTCACCCAACCCTACAGTAGCGCTCCATAGTTTTACACATTATAGACTATGGCAGTGTTAGCCCTTTCGAGACTAACCCCAGCGAACTCCTTTGATATGGAAGCCCACTTCGGCGAGATAACCTTTCACGCATGCTCATTGGCATCACCCCAACAAACGCTACTATTTTATTCCGCTCCTCTACCGCACAACCAAAATAATCAACCAATGAAACATCAAATTAACAAAGGTTTTACTGTAGTCATGCATTAGGTGGCGCCATTGTACCCATCTAAAACTGCATTTCAACAATTTGGCTCGTTTTGTTGTCACTTTTATTGCTTAGCGATGGTACAAACAGGAAGCCAACTCTCAATTTGATGACAATTCACACTGTGCTGACGTTCAACGCCCGGGACATTAAAAACTCGGTGTTGACTGCAATGCCAAATAGATAGCACTTTCTCCAAGTCGAAATATGTGCTGTGATCGAAATCGTAAAAGAAAACGTATTGAGGTGGTTCATTTGAACTATATCGACATTATAATGCCAACTATTAGGCAAATTCGTTCTCATGCTGATTTCGGCGACTTTTATCTAAACAGTACCATCAGGATAAGAAACGTTTAATAATAGATATGAAACTCTATTATTAAATCTGAGCGTCAAAACAGGACTTAGCCGAATGATCGCTCCAATAAAGTAAAGAAAGGTAAATTTGGCTGACATTAACAATAAATTTATCGCATTCTGCAAAGAATGGATTGTAATGTTTAAATATCAAGATTAGTATTTAAGAAATACTCTTAAATAAGATAACAATGAGAGATGTTATGTCTGAACTAACAAAAACACTATTAAATATTCGTAGTCTTCGTGCCGCAGCACGTGAACTGACTCTTGAGCAACTGGAAGACGCCCTAAGCAAATTAACGACAGTCTTTACTGAGCGTAAAGAAGAGGAAGAAGCGCAGCGTGCAGCAGCGGCAGAGCAAGAAGCCAAACTGGCTGCTATCGCTGAGCAAATTTCTAAAGAAGGTATCGATATTGATGCCCTGTACTCTGCGCTTGCTGGTGAAACAAAAACCAAAACCAAATCGAAACGTGCACCTCGTCCACCAAAATATAAATATGTGGATGCAAGCGGTGAAACTAAAACTTGGACCGGTCAAGGTCGCACCCCATCTGCTATTCAACAGCAATTGGATGCAGGCAAGAGCCTAGAAGAGTTCCTGATCTAACTTTCGATGTAAGTTAGTTCAAAAAAAAGCGCCTTTCGGCGCTTTTTTCGTTTATCGTTCCCAGTAGGCTTCTTCCAAGCTATCTTCTCGCTCTGGTAAACCTTTCGAAAGACGTGGAGAGTGCTGAACCAATACCTCATAACTGGCACGGTTGGAATACTTACATACTTGTGAAAAGGAAGAGTAAGTTAAAAACGCATGCGCGTGTTTACTCGAGTTGGGCACATTTTCTTTGTGGTATTTATTCGCGGCCATATCGTGCAATAACGCAGACAATGCCGCATCACCGGCGCCATTGGTGTTTTTAATTTTCTCCGGACCACCCATGTATGGTGAAATATGGGAATATACTTTGATCGCTTGATCGCAATTATCTTTTAATGCAGGGCGGCTAAATTCATAACGATTGAATTCCGCAATACTACCTGGCAACAAAGGCAATGACGTTTCACGTTTGGCCGCGTCTTCGGTATAACCGGCCATAAACAAGCCAAGTGGCCCAGCAGTACACAGCACCAAATCGACCCACTCCAAGGCTTTGTCTGATGCCGCAAGCGGGTCGCTCTCCCCAGTGAGCGCATGCGCCTCATCTTCATTCATCGCTACAACGGTGACATGATCGCGCAAAAATTGCTGCCAAAACTGCGGGTCATCTTGGATGACAAACTTAGTCCCTAACGTGAGAACGACCGGTACATCGTGCTTTTTCGCGTACTCAATAGCGCGCATGGTCGCTTCTGGCATCGGATCGCCCGCTTTGCAGCGCACCAAATACGCAGTCAGCACCAGTGCAGAGGCATTTTTAAAGATTTTTTCTGGAATGCTCTCTGGTTTAAGCTGGTTCATCTGCCCTTCACTAATGGCAAAAGTGCGCTCCCCGTCTTCGGTGATCAGCGCGAAGCAGCGTCCAATCGCGCCGTCGACACCTTGCAGATAATTCAAATCCATTCGACTGGAGGTATTGCACAAATAACGATAGCCGTAACTGCCGATCTTGATGTCCTGACTCATGACACCCAGTAGCGTCGAACGGTCATCCGCCAACACAGAATAGTTGTGCAAGGTATTGCCAATCGTACCACCCGCGTATTCATTGGTGATCAAATCATCGCGCTTTAGTTCGTCGTATAACGCTTCGGCCGTCGCATCATCAATCACCAGTGAGTGTCCCTTACTTAACTGGTATTTTTCGATGAGCGTGCTACACACTTTGGCTTCAATATCCACTAAGGTTTGGTCGATACCAATAATGTGGGTGCGGGACATTTTCTTGCTGTCCTGCGCTTGAGTCACTAAAGGATCGCGAGCATGAACCGGGAAGTAATGTTTGGATTTGCGTTGGCCGGGAAATTTCATAATCAGAGTAAAGTAAGGGATAAAAAGTGGCGCGATTCTACCGCGCCCTTATTGGCGCGGCAACTCCCGCTAGCATAGCAAACGTTTGCTCGCACATTTAACCTGACACAACGTCGATAACGATTAGCGGCGGCTTATTCGCCTTCCATAAAACTCAAATCTGGCAATAAATCCAAGTGCTCGGAATAGCGTTTAAGATTAAACTCACCATCGTTTTTCATCACATCAAAAATTTCGATTGAGACTGCGCAAGCCATCATGGCAATTGCTTCGTCTCTTGCTGTGCCCGTCATCATCAAACGCATTAACGTTTCTTTCACTTTGATGGGGTTGCCATCTTGGAGTTGGTTTTCAATCACTTCAATAAGTTGCGTTTCTTGCAGCAGTTCGTCTTGGTGTTCAGTCATGAGGGGTTCACTTAATAATGAGATAGATGAGCCTAGGACTCTTGAATTTCGCCCACTATGCCACAACTAACCCTGCATTACCCAATGATATCCGTGCTAACTGTCGACGTAATGACCATCAACGCAATCAACCGATATGTTGTGATATTTACGCGAGGTACATTGCCGTGTTTAGCAGATAACTTGGGCTCTATTTGTCGAACTATGGGCTGCATAACAACCTAGCGAGAACAAGCTGAAAAGCATGGGTGTGATTTCGATCTCGGATCTGTCACCGCTACCGGCTTTCTGCTAGAATTTGCATCCAGTTAAATTGAGTGGTGTGACCTAATGTCTGAAAACTGTACTGACAACAGTAAAAAGAAAGTCATCGTCGGTATGTCTGGCGGTGTAGATTCGTCCGTTTCTGCCTACCTGTTAAAGCAACAAGGCTATCAGGTTGAAGGCTTGTTCATGAAGAACTGGGAAGAAGACGACAACGAAGAATACTGTACAGCAGCAGAAGATCTCGCCGACGCGCAAGCGGTGTGTAACAAGTTGGGCATCCACCTACACACCATTAACTTTGCTGCCGAGTACTGGGATAACGTATTCGAATACTTTTTGGCGGAATACAAAGCGGGCCGCACGCCGAACCCGGATATTCTCTGCAACAAAGAGATCAAATTTAAAGCATTCTTGGAATTCGCCGACGAAGTCCTCGACGCCGACTACATTGCGATGGGTCATTACGTGCGCCGCACCTTCCCTGACAATGGCGAAGCACCTAAGATGCTGCGTGGATTAGATGGCAACAAAGATCAAAGCTACTTCCTCTATACACTAAGCAGTGACCAAGTAGCGCGTAGCCTATTCCCTGTTGGCGAGCTTGAAAAGCCGGAAGTGCGACGCATCGCCGAAGAGCAAGATTTGATCACCGCCAAGAAAAAAGATTCCACCGGGATCTGTTTTATTGGTGAGCGCAAATTTACCGATTTCTTATCTCGCTATCTACCTGCGCAACCCGGTAAAATCGAAACACCGGAAGGCAAAGTGATTGGCGAGCACCAAGGTTTGATGTACCACACGCTAGGCCAGCGCAAAGGACTACACATTGGTGGTCAAAAAGGCGGCGGCGGTAATGAAGACCCTTGGTACGTGGCAGACAAAGATCTGAAACGCAATGTGTTAATTGCTGTGCAAGGTGCAGATCACCCTCTGCTCAAGTCTGAGGGTTTGGTGGCTTCACAGTTACATTGGGTCGATCGCACACCGATTCGCGAGCCAATCAAATGCACGGTAAAAACCCGCTATCGCCAAACCGACATCCCTTGTACCATCACACCTATCGATGATGAGAACATCAATGTTACCTTTGATGAGCCTCAGGTGGCGGTGACCCCAGGGCAATCTGCGGTATTTTATGATGGTGATGTGTGCTTAGGTGGCGGCATCATCGAGCAGCGTCTGTAATGGACAGTGTGTCTGTAATCAACAGTTTATTGATAGGAGTACGATTCGGTGGCTAATGCACTCTATGACCGCACCATCGCCTTTGCCGGTATTTGCCAAGCCGTCGCTTTGGTTCAACAAGTGGCGAAGAACGGTTACTGTGACAATGACGCGTTCGAAACCTCGTTAAAAGCGGTCTTAAACACCAATCCAAGCAACACAGTGGCGGTGTATGGTCGTGAATCCGATCTTAAACTGGGGCTTGAGTGTTTAGTCAAAGGGATCGATAGCACGCCAGCAGGCAGCGAAATCACACGCTACATCATTAGTCTCATGGCGCTTGAACGTAAACTCAGCGCCCGCCGCGACTCTATGTCTCAGCTTGGCGATCGCATCCAGATGTTGGAGCGCCAACTTGAGCACTTTGACCTACACAGCGAGCAGATGATCAGCAACCTTGCCAGCGTCTACCTGGATGTCATCAGTCCGGTGGGTCCTCGCATTCAGGTCACTGGCACACCGTCCGTATTACAGCAGACTAGCAACCAGTACAAAGTGCGTGCTTTATTGCTGTCTGGCATTCGTAGTGCCGTGTTATGGCGTCAAGTGGGCGGCAAACGTCGCCACCTTATTTTTGGACGCAAGAAGATGGTGGAGCAAGCACAAATTTTGCTCGCCAGAATGTAAGATACGTCATAGAGAATCTTGGCTCGCCACTCGGCGAGCTTATTTTTTCTTTGTCGGATAAGAATCGCGCAAACGTTTGCGCAATATTCGTGACAATTGCCACAGTTATTGGTATAAAGCTCACCAGATTTAAAACCCAATTCAGGAGAACATCATGGAACTGTCAGCACTGACTGCTGTTTCACCCGTAGACGGCCGTTACGGTAGCAAGACAATTGCACTTCGCAGCATCTTTAGTGAGTTTGGTCTACTAAAGTACCGCTCTATCGTTGAAATTCGTTGGTTACAAAAGCTCGCAGCGACCGATGCCATCGCAGAAGTTCCTGCCTTCAGTGCAGAAGCGAACCAGTTCCTTGATGACCTAGCGGCTAACTTCTCAGAAGAGGACGCAGCTCGCATCAAAGAGATCGAGCGCACCACCAACCACGACGTCAAAGCCGTTGAGTATTTCCTTAAAGAGAAAGTCGCTGGCGTTCCTGAACTGCATGCCGTGAACGAATTCATTCACTTTGCATGTACATCAGAAGACATCAACAACACTTCTCACGCTCTTATGCTTAAAGAAGCGCGTGACAGCGTGATTCTTCCTGAAATCAAAAATATCATTGATGCGATCAAAGCACTGGCTGTCGAGTACCGCGACATCCCGCTACTCTCTCGTACTCACGGTCAACCAGCATCACCGACCACTATGGGTAAAGAGATGGCGAACGTGGCGTACCGTATGGAACGTCAATACAAGCAGATCGAAAATGTTGAGATTCTCGCGAAAATCAACGGCGCAGTGGGTAACTACAACGCGCATCTTTCCGCCTACCCTGAGCTTGATTGGCACCAGTTCTCTGAAGAGTTCATTACGCAATCTCTTGGCGTAACGTGGAACCCATACACGACGCAGATCGAACCGCACGATTACATCGCAGAACTGTTTGATGCCATCGCACGTTTCAACACCATCCTTATCGATTTCGATCGTGACGTTTGGGGTTACATCGCACTGGGTCACTTCAAGCAAAAAACCATTGCTGGTGAAATTGGTTCTTCAACCATGCCGCACAAAGTCAACCCAATCGACTTTGAAAACTCAGAAGGCAACCTAGGTTTAGCAAACGCGGTATTTGGCCACCTAGCACAAAAACTGCCTATCTCTCGTTGGCAACGTGACCTAACGGATTCTACCGTGCTACGTAACCTTGGTGTGGGTGTGGGTTACGCAATCATTGCGTACACGTCGACCCTAAAAGGCATCAGCAAACTGGAAGTGAACCGTGAAGCCCTGCTTGCTGAGCTAGACACAAACTGGGAAGTGCTTGCGGAGCCTGTGCAAACCGTTATGCGTCGTTACGGTATTGAGAAGCCATACGAGAAGCTAAAAGAGCTCACTCGTGGTAAGCGCGTAGATGGTGAAGCAATGCGTCATTTCATCGACGCTCTAGACCTTCCAGAGCACGAAAAAGCGCGCCTGAAAGAGATGACACCTGCGAACTACATTGGTCAAGCCATCGAGCTGACTGACAAGCTGTAAGCGAGCGTTCTCGCAGCAACAATCAAAAGACTTTGCCTCGGCAAAGTCTTTTTCATTTCTGGCGTCTTCATTTCAGAGTATCTGATCCTCGCTTAGAGATGAGGATTGTTCAAGGCACGCCTACTGCTTTTGGAAGAAGAGCGTGATTTGCCCCACTTCCATCCCCCATTTCTTTATCTTGGTCAGGTTGAACACGTGCCGTTCGTCTTGTCGATATAGCCAATCATCAAAACTGACCGACACACTGCCGTCATCCAATTGCAGTTCAAAATCGTATTGCCATTGCAGCGCATTACCGACTTCTCTTCCGCGGGCGGTACCGATGATGTCATCGGCTTTTCCTGTGTAGCGACCAGCGTCACTGCGTGTTATCGTCCAGATGCGCTGACTCAACTCGCCATCATCAAAACGAAAATCTTCCACCAGCGTTAACGTGTCACCCTCTACTGTTCCGTCAATAGTGACAAAAAAACGCCGAGTCTGTTTATCTGTATAGTCTTGCACCATCCCCCAAGCGTGGGTTTCGCCTTGAAAATAGTCGAACAAATCAAAAGCTGGACCGCTAGTTTGGTAGTCATCAATATCGGCGCTACACCCCACCAATACGACACTCAAAAGTATCGCCGCTAAACGAGCACCTAATCGAGATATCATCGCTGCTTTCCTATCAGTTGTTGACGCAATCTTGGGTAGTCAGTGTTGGGGGAAAGCCATATTGAGACAAACGCATCATTAAAGGCTTCATCGTCGATAATGCCAATGCGCTGCGTATCCGACTGACGCGTATAATAAAACTCACCCACTTGACCGTTGGTCACATACGTTAAGTTATGCCCCTGTTCGATATTGGGGAAAACCTCGGCCAAACGAGTCAACCAACCTTGTGCAACCTCTTCTCTGTAGCCGAGTTTTTGCCACTGCTCCTTGGTGGCATTGAGTAACTGATCTTGACTGATGCTACGCTGATAAGTAATGGAGAGCGCGAGTGGATGAGGCGTCACGTCGTCACTTTCCCGGTATTGACCATTGGGCGCGCGTAACTCCGACTGGTAGATATCAAAAAAGAGCATGGAGAGCTGCGCCTGACCGACCACCGGCCAGTGTGACCATAGCGCGCTCTGCGTCTGTTCATTATCTCCCCCTGAAACGTGTCCCGCTGAAATGGAGGCGTGCGCGTATTGAGACAAGCACAGCACGCTAATCAGGAATGTCATGACCTTTTTCATTGCCGTATATCCTTAACATCAAACCTATCACCACCATCCACTGACCAAAAAGAATCAGTAAACTGAGTGTGGGAGAATAGCCGAATTCAACCGCACCAAGCCGCTCTCCCGCCCAATAACTCAAAGCGCCCGAGAGCCCTCCTATCACTGTTACGATCCAACTGGGGTATGTGTTCACCAAGGGCAACAAAAAAGTGCTGTACCAGATGAATATCGCCCAAAGCGCCGATAGCCAAATCGGTATCAACCAAGTTGAATGCATCGCGTACTCGAACCGCAGTACCCCCGCAAGCATATTGACACTGTCGATGCCAATACCAACAGCGAAAACGATACCAACAAAACGCAAAGGCAACGGCTTAGCTGACACCCCTATGGTGACCGCATAAGTCGCCACCACCAGCGCAACCAACCACCATTGCCACGCCTCATTGCCTAATACTGCGAGCAGCCAAAGCGCTTGAAACCAGCTCGATATCAGCAGTAAACGAATCATCAGTTATGGTCGCTGAAATGTCATATGAACGGTGCTGATGCTCTTGGCTTTAAAGCCCCCTTCGCAATAGCAGAAGTAGTAGTTCCACATGCGAATAAAACGCTCATCAAACCCTAAGTGTTTGACGCGCGCCAGCGAACCATTAAAGCGTCGATGCCAGTGGTTGAGCGTTTGCGCGTAGTCCTGACCAATATCGAATAGGTTTCGCAGCACCAAGTCACTGTGTTTGGTGGTGGTTTGTGTCAAAGCCGTGATGGATGGCAGAAAACCTCCCGGGAAGATGTATTTCTGGATAAAATCCACATTGTCGCTGTAATAGTCATAACGCTGATCGGCAATGGTGATCGCTTGAATGGCCATCAATCCACCCGGACGCAGTAAAGACTGACACTTCTCAATATAAGAGCGCAGATACTGTTTGCCGACGGCCTCTATCATCTCGATAGAGACCAATTTATCGAACTCCCCCTCAAGCAGACGATAATCTTGCTTAAGTAAGGTAATGTTGTCCTGCAAGCCAAGTGCTTCTATCCGACTCGCGGCGTATTGATATTGTTGCTCAGAGATAGTGGTTGTGGTCACATGGCACCCGTAGGTCGTCGCCATGTAGATGGCCATCGCGCCCCAACCCGTGCCGATTTCAATCACGCGGTCTTGCTCGTTGAGCTGCAATTCCTGACAGAGTCTCTCCATCTTATTGATCTGCGCTTGTTCTAATGAGTCACTTGGGTCAGTAAACAGCGCCGAAGAGTAGAGCATCTCTTTATCGAGGAAGGTTTGATATAACTCGTTGCTCAAATCATAGTGCGCTTCAATGTTCTTCTGCGCCTTCTCAACCGTATTGCGATTTAACCAATGGCCGAGCTTATAGAGGATTTTAGAGAGTAAGCTGCTGCGACTTTCCAAGGCATCCAATGCGGATAAGTTCTTCGCCATCAATTCCATCACTTGGGTCAGATTCGGGCTGTCCCACCAGCCATCCATATAGGCTTCACCTGCTGCAATGCTGCCCCCCTTGAGTAGACGCGCGTAAAAGCCGGGGTGCTTAACTTCAACAACGGCATGGGGTCCATTATCTAAGTGCTGATTGGATCCGTGATGCTGACCAAACGTCTCTTGTCTTTGACTGCCATCACTGTCACTAAACACTTCTCGTATGGTCAGTGTCCCGACCTGCAGATGGGACAGAGTCGAAAAGGCGAGATTACGCGCCGTTTTTTGCACAGTGGTCAGCGCTCTTGGTATGGGCATTACTTGCGAATTCATTGTTCTCTTTGCTCCTTGCAACATGTCCGGCGGACTCTGTTTTGTGCGTACATTTGTCTTTGTTTTAGGTGCTAGGGTTTTAGATGGCTATACGCCTTGGCTAGCTGTTGGTCTCTTTGTCTTGGTAGCCGGGTTCTTGGGAACCGGGATGGGAATAAAAAGGCGCCCCTTTCACCCACAGTTTCAACGCATGCCAATAAATACCTATCACCACTTTTACTGCCATAATCGGCGTTGCGATCAATCGCTTAGCGAGTTGAGTGGAGGTAAGAGGCTGTTTACGCATCGCCATCGTGGCATCAAACACCTTAGTTCGCGTTGTCTCCTCCCCATTACTATAACATTCAAGATGGACAAACAGAGACTCAGCAAGCGGTTTAAGACGCCATACATAAGTCTGTTTAATTGGGTTAAACGGTGACACATGAAAAGCCTTATTGTGACGCCAAGTGCTGGCATCATTGGCATCCACAGCGTAGTAATGGCGCTCGTTCCAAGGCGTGTTGGAGACCTCTGCCAATAAGTAGCGCCATTGCCCTTGTTCATCATAAAGGTAGTAAAAATTGACCGGGCTGAAGTAAATCCCGAGGTACCTAAGATGGAGGACGGCTTCAACGCGGCCTCGCAGGGTAACACCCGTCAGCGCTTCGACCTTGTCTTGCACCGCGACCTTGAGACTGCCCTCGCCAACATAGTCACTGCGTTTGAATCTCGCCCAGTGCCACCAGCGTGTACCAAATGCCCAGACTCTGCTCTCCAGCGCCTCTAGCTCATCCAAATCGATGCACGGCATAAAGAGCGGATAATTGAGACTGTGCGAGATGGGCGAAAAACGCCGATGTCTCACATCCCCCACCAGCAGTGCACTGCGCAACGCGTCTGTCATTAGGCGGCTCCTCGTGTCGTCTGCGCGAGGGCTTCGATACCGCGAACTACATCCAGGGCGCTGCGTACACCGTCCTCGTGGAATCCGTTGTACCAGTAAGCGCCGCAAAACCAGCTTTGACTTTGCCCGTTGACTTCCTCTCTGCGGCGCTGGGCGTTGAGAGATTCGGTATTGAACACAGGGTGATGATAGTTGAAGGTACGCAGCACTTTACTCGGTTCTATATGCTCTGCACTGTTGAGTGAAACGCAAAAGGTCACTGGCGCTTCGATGTGCTGAAGAATGTTCATGTTGTAAGTCAGCGTCGGCGCACGAGTGTGCTGGCCGTCTCCACCTTCAATCCAGTAGTTCCAAGACGCCCATGCAGCTTTGCGAGTCGGGAGCAACGCCTCGTCTGTATGCAAAATCACTTCGTTGGCTTGATAGGCAAGATGGCTCAGCACTGAGGTTTCGCTTTCACTGGCATCAGCCAACATCGCGAGCGCTTGATCACTGTGACAAGCAAAAATAACCTGATCGAAACGTTCAGACTGTCGCTGCTCGCTTTGCGTCGCGCTTCGGTCAACATAATGAATCGTCACGCCTGCCGAATCACGTGTGACACGAGTGACAGGCGTGTTCAAACGAATTCTCTCTTTGAAGCCTTTGGTCAGCGGGTCGATGTACTCACGCGATCCTCCCTCAATCACATACCACTGTGGGCGGTTGGTGACGTCCAGCAAGCCGTGATTGAGGAAAAAGCGGGCGAAGAAACCAAGTGGGAAAGCGCGCATATCCGCCAACGTTGATGACCAAATCGCGGCGCCCATCGGCAAAATATAGTTCGTACAAAAATAGTCACTGAATTCATGTAGAGTAAGAAACTCGCCAAGGGTCAATGAACTCTCTTGACTAGCCTGAGCTTGCGCTTTCACTAAACGGTTAAAGCGCAAAATCTCGAAAATAAAGCGATAGAACTGCGGACGAAGCCAATTTCGCTTCTGAGCAAACAAGGTCGTAAGTGTATGGCCGTTATACTCCAGTCCATTGTCGTCGTTTCTCACACTGAAGCTCATCTGGCTCGGTCTGCCACGCACGCCAATCTCTTGCATCAACTGGATAAAGTTGGGGTACGTGCGATCGTTGTAAACAATAAAGCCGGTATCTACCGCGTACGTGCGCCCTTCAACCTCCACGTCCACCGTGGCGGTATGCCCACCTACATAGTCGTTGGCTTCGAACACGGTGATGTCGTGGTTTGGATGTAGGTAGTAACCACAGGTTAAACCTGAAATACCCGAGCCGATGATTGCTATTTTCATTGTTGTTATCCTTGTTCCCTATCCTGTTATCTATTCAGCGAATGCGTTCAACGCAAGCCAAGTAGTCGGCTGACCAGCGCGGTTTGCCAACGATAAGGCAACGCACCAAACACGCGCAGTAGCGTGGTGAATCGTTTGGGGAAATAGAGCGTCGACACCCCCTTTTCCAAACCTCGTCGAATTGAGTCCGATGCCGATTGCACCGAAACCATCATCGGCATATCAAACGTGTTTTTGTCCGTGAGCGGCGTTTTGACAAAGCCTGGAAAAATGATCGTGACATCAACGCCTTTGGGCTTGAAATCCAACTGCAGCGTGCGGGCGAGATAGCTAACCGCCGCTTTTGAGGCGCCATAAGCTTCTGCCCTTGGCAAGGCGACTTCACTGGCGATCGAACCCAAAATCGCGACACGTTGCCCTGGTGAAAAATGCGATTGCGCGGCGGTTACGATATTGACCACCCCCATCACATTAATCGCAAAAATGCGCTCGAACAGAGCAGCATCCATCACACCATCATCGATGTACTCACAATCTCCGGCGCTGAGCAGCCATACGTCCGGTGTGTTCTCGAGGGAGTCGATGGCTTGAGTTGTCTGCGCAAGATCGGTGACATCAAACCGCAGAGGCGTTATCGTCTCAAATTGCTGCGCCAGCTCTGCGAGCGCTTGCTCGTTTCGACCACAAGCGATCACCTGCCAATGGTCTCGGGCGTAATCCATCGCCAGCTGCTTGCCGATGCCTGAGGTCGCCCCCGTGATGAGAACGGTCTTCATTGTCCGAGCCTCTGTTTGATCGATTTAATGACGCTACCCAAAATAGGCAAGTTTTCGTACAACATTTCACCAAGATCGAAGTAGTCGCGATGGTAAATCACTTTGCCATCGGCAAATTTAAGATGAGACACGCCATTGACAGCAACAGGCTTGCCTTTGGACAATTTGGGGTGCTCCAACGTCATCACCCAAGTTAAAAAACCCATATCGCCGCTTTGTTGGGCGTGCTGAATATCAAATTCGCAGCGCTGGACATTGCTATAAAGCGACTGGAAGTAGCGCTCAAGCTCAGGCCAGCCTTCCATTCGATGCGCGGCATCTTCAAATACCACATTTTGGTGATAGACCTGCTCAAGCAACACCAGATTATGCTTATCGAGTTGCTGATAGATATTGCCGACTGACTGGACGTCCATTTCGCCTCCATCTTACATTCACACAAGTTATACATTTTTATTTAATGTACAACTTATATAACCTTAGTTGAACATCAAAAGTTGTACAAATTATTTTTTGTACAACTTTCTACTGCCAGCTTGTACGTCTGCTTAGCGAATAAGATCAAAAAAAGGCTTGGTGATAAACCAAGCCTTTTCAGTCAATTAAGTTGTCTTTATGACGAGATAAGCATTATGAGTTGCGCAGTGCGGCGATGCGCTTATCCAATGGAGGATGGCTCATAAGCAGTTCGGTCATTGAGCGTTTACCGTTAATACCAAAGGCCATCATCGACCCTTCGAGTTGAGATTCGTGACTCACTTTAAGGCGCTCAAGTGCGGCAATCATCTTGTGTTTGCCAACCAAATTCGCTGCGCCCGCATCAGCATGGAATTCACGGTGACGGCTGTACCACATGGTAATAAAGCTCGCGAGGAAACCAAACACCAATTCCAACACCATAGAGACGCCAAAGTAGACCATCATGCTACTGCCGCCCTCTTCGTCGCGGTTCGACGAGACGATATTGGCAATAAAGCGTGACAAGAAGATCACAAAGGTATTCACCACACCTTGCATCAAGGTCATGGTGACCATATCACCGTTGGCAATGTGGCTCACTTCGTGTGCCAACACAGCTTCCGCTTCATCGCGGGTCATGTTGTGCAAAAGACCGGTCGATACCGCAACCAGAGAGTCATCACGCTTAGCGCCTGTCGCAAAAGCATTAATATCAGGAGAGTTATAAATGGCCACTGTCGGCATACCGATGCCCACTTGGTCAGATTGACGTTTTACGGTTTCAAGCAGCCAGTGTTCTGTTTCGTTGCGTGGGCTTTCAATTACCATGCCACCCACGGAGCGAAGCGCCATACTCTTAGACATCAAGAGAGAAATGAACGAACCGCCGAAACCAAATACCGCCGCCATTACCAGCAAGCCCGATAGGCTACCTGGCTGCAAACCGGTGGTCGCATAAACGATATTAAGCACCACACTCAGCACAAGGATAACGGCTAAGTTGGTCGCTAGAAATAACATGACACGCTTCATTATTTACTCTTCTCCACGCAAAAGCTGACAGTGAACATATCCATCGCCTGTTCTGAATGAACTGTTACGAATGACCTGTTGTAGATGAATTGTGGGCACATTGACTCAATATCAATACCTAGCATAGGAATTATTTCAGGCTAAGTATGACGCACGCCACAATTTATCAGGGATAAAGAGAGTGTATTCCTTTTCTCAATAACGTTAAGTGGCAAATTGAAACATTTGATGTCACGGCACTTTTTCGCCTCTATCTTGAATCAATCAACAGGCTAACTAAACACCATTAGACTTTGGTCTTATTGCTGCATCTTGGTTTCATGGTAGATTTCAAACAGATTTTCACTTCCATGGATAAGGGAACGACATCATGGTTGAAACTAACAACTATCAAATGGCTATTGATATGCTTCGTTGTCACTTAGGATTGTCTGAGGATGAGGCCAAACAGCAACTGGGATTAGCTTTGGGGCAATCGGCGCAGAACCACGCAATGGAAATGCAGCAAGCCATGCTGGGGCTAAACGAAGAGCAGTAAACGGCAACGACAGAAACGTATCGGATTACGACGCAACGAGAAAGGGCAGCCACACGGCTGCCCTTTTGTGTCTTCAGTGCGGTTGTCGCCTGAAACCGATCACGCTTCTAACAAGGGCGAGGTCGCACCAGCAATCAACGGCTCAACATTGATGTATTTTGCCAAGTCTTTGCGTTTGACGCTCGGCACGTACGGAATCTCGCCGATTTTAGGTGCGTCAATCTTGTTCTCAAGCATTTCAATGATGTCACGATAGTGCTCTGTGCCCGGGTTGACGCGGTTTGCAACCCAGCCAATGACGTCAAGACCATCGGCTTTGATGGCATCTAGCGTCAACATCGCGTGACTCAAACAGCCCAGCTTAATACCCACCACCAGTAGCACCGGCAGCTTTTCTTGCACGACCCAAGTCGATAAACAGTCACTTTCGGACACTGGCACGCGCCAGCCGCCCGCGCCTTCGACAAGGACCATCTGCGCATTTTGCTTGTGTTGCGCTAACTTATCGCTCAGTACCGCGTAATCAATCGTCACATTTTCGCGCTGCGCCGCAATATGTGGTGACGCAGGTAGCTCTAACGCATACGGGTTGACGTCTTCATAAGCGACATCCAACGTTGCAGCGCTTTGTAAATAGAGCGCGTCTGAGTTACGCAGTCCAAATTCTGTCTGTTCGCTTCCAGCCGCAACCGGCTTATAGCCAATTGTCTTCATTCCTTTCCCGGCTAAAGCGTTGAGGATTGCTTTAGAAGCAACCGTTTTGCCTACATCGGTATCCGTACCAGCAATAAAAAAAGCATCAATCATCGATGTATAACCCCTAAACAAACCTGATAAGTTGCGGGTAACAACCCCTCTTGGTTTTGAAATACCTGGTACGCTTGCTCTAACTTTCTAAGCGTTTGGCGACTCATGAGTCCCGGTGAGCGGCCGCTCACATGGTTTGCGCCAATGCCCTTTAAATCACGCATTAGAGAAAAAGCAGTCTCATACCACACTGTGACAGCGGGCAAGTCTAGATGATGGTTGCTTGATTCAGATTGCGCTAACGCAAGTTTTAACTGATTGACGGTAATAAAATCGTTAACATGTTGATATGAATCAATATTGCGCCATGCGCATTTCAACTCATCGAGCGATCCATCCAGCAAAGTCGAAAATACAATCTCACCGCCCTTTTTCACTACGCGGCGCATTTCTTTAAGTGGCAGAGCCAAGTCCTCGCACCACTGCAAAGCCAAGCTTGAGAACACGTAATCCACACTGCCCGCTTGCAGCGGCAACTGTTCGGCATCGCCCAATTGATAGTGCATGTTCACGTCACCGCAGCGGGCCCTCGCGGCCGCCAACATATCCGGAGAGAGATCAAGACAGATCACCTTAGCCCCGCGCTGTTGTAGCTGCCAAGAGAAATACCCCGTCCCGCAACCGACATCCAGCACGACTTGACCACTCAAATCGCTGGGCATGCGTGCAAGCAGTCTCTCACCCACATCACGCTGGAAAGCAGCATGGGCATCGTAGGTGGCGGATGCTTTGCTAAACGCATCACGAATGGCGGATTTATCGCTCACTGCTTTATCGCTGACTGCTTTGAGGCTCACCGGTGTAAGAGGATGTGGGGAAGGTGTCTTTACCGCGTGCATGAGTGTCCTCGTCCCGTGGGTTTTCTTGCGCCTTTGATGGCTTGGGCCAACTGATGAATGTGCGTTTTGGTATGATTGGCGGTTAAAGTAATGCGTAGCCGCGCGCTGCCTTTGGGTACGGTTGGCGGGCGAATGGCGGTCAACCATATGCCTTGCTGTTTCAGCTGTGATGCGGTGGCCACCGCATCGTCACTCTCACCAATCAGCCAAGGCTTGATGGGTGTCGGCGTTGCCACATACCCAGGTTCGTCACTAAGCAGTTGATCGTACAGTGCCGTCAACTCAGCTAACTTATCTCTTCGCCACTGCTGCTGCTCAATGATCTCGCTCGCTTTATGCAGGGCGACCGCTTGCGCCCCGGGCATGGCTGTCGAGTAGACATAATGGCGAGCAAATTGCGTCAAGTAATCGGCCAATTCGTCATGACACAGAATCGCCGCGCCAGAGAGCCCAAACGCTTTACCAAAGGTGACAATCAACACCTCTGGCTTGATACCCGAATGTTGGCAGCTGCCGCGTCCGCCTTCGCCCAGCACGCCGATACCATGGGCGTCATCGACCGCAAGCCATGCCTGTTTCTCTGTGAGCTCGCTGATCCCTTGCAGCGGCGCAAGATCGCCATCCATGCTAAACACCCCTTCGGTGACAACAAGGGTCGCAGCTTCAGGATCGATGCGGTTCAATACCTGACGCAAATGCGCCATATCGTTGTGTTTAAAGCGCTTCATGGTCGCAGGACAGAGTCCCCCTGCTTCCATCAAGGATGCGTGGTTGAGTTTGTCTTGAATCAGCACATCATCTTGCTGCAGTAAACTCAATAGCAGCGCTTGATTCGCGGCAAAACCGGAGCTGAACAGCACCGCTCTCTCATAACCTAACCATTCACACAGCCGCTCTTGCAGCGATTGATGCGCGCCGCCATGACCTGTCACCAATGGCGATGCGCCAGAGCCATTGCCATAGACGGTGATGCCTTGCTGCCAGGCTTGCCCAATAGTGGCGTTCGTCGCAAGACCAAGATAGTCGTTGCTGGAAAAATTTAAGTATCGGCGCTCGTTATCAGCAATCTCCACCTGATTGCCACCGTGCAAGGTGCGTGTTTGACGCAGTAAACCCTGCGAGGCGCGCTCAGCCAGCGCAGCGCGCACGCGAGAATCAAACGCTGGCATCGTAAAACAGGTCGTCTTTAGCTGGGCGAGCCGCTACACGTTCAACAACGCGATCCAGCAGATCGTTCTCTTCTATTTCATCCGGCTTTTGCGACACCTGTTGACTGTTAATGCCCAGCTTTTTGAACAGCTGCATATCTTTGTCTTCCGATGGGTTTGGCGTAGTCAGCAGTTTGCAGCCATAAAACACCGAGTTGGCTCCTGCCATAAAGCACAGCGCTTGCATCTGCTCGTTCATATTTTCACGTCCAGCAGAGAGGCGCACTGCTGAGCGCGGCATCATAATGCGCGCAATGGCAATTAAGCGGATGAAATCAAACGGCTCGACGTCCTCGACCTCTTCAAGTGGGGTCCCTTTGACTTTGACGAGCATGTTAATCGGTACACTTTCCGGGTGCGTCGGCAAATTAGCCAGCTCAACCAGTAAGCCTGCTCGGTCATTGGCGCTCTCCCCCATACCAATAATGCCACCGGAGCAAATCTTCATGCCTGCGTCACGCACGTGCGACAGAGTATCCAGTCTATCTTGATAAGTACGGGTAGTAATGATGTTGCCGTAAAACTCAGGCGAGGTATCTAAGTTGTGGTTGTAGTAGTCAAGACCAGCCTGTGAGAGCTCTTTCGCCTGCTCGGCCGTCAACATACCCAGAGTCATACAGGTCTCAAGCCCCATCTCTTTGACGCCTTTAATCATCTCGGTGAGATGTGGCATATCGCGCTGTTTGGGGTTCTTCCATGCCGCGCCCATACAGAAGCGTGTGGAACCCGCACTTTTCGCTTTTTGCGCGGCATCGAGTACCCGCTCGACTTCCATCAATCGCTCTTTTTCAATGTCAGTTTGGTAACGCGCACTTTGCGGACAATATTTGCAATCTTCCGGGCAAGCGCCGGTTTTGATCGAGAGCAGGGTACTCACCTGCACATGATTGGCCTGCTGGTAATGGCGATGGACGGTTTGCGCTTCAAAGACTAAGTCCATGAATGGCTTTTCCATGAGCGCACGGACTTGCTCGACAGTCCAGTTATGACGTACTTCCACCTGCTTTCCTTTTTATTATTTGGATTGATTTCTCGTCAGTCTACTGACACCATACGCACTGTCAACATAATAAAACCATGCAGGTTTACATCTGCTTAATATTTGAACCTTGATTTATTAAGGAACTTTGATGGATCTCGCCTTTGATCGCCGCCATATCTGGCATCCTTACACTTCTACTCTTACACCTCTGACCTGCTATCCTGTTCGTAGCGCAGAGGGTGTCTATCTTGAATTAGAGAGCGGTGAACAGCTGATCGATGGCATGTCGTCTTGGTGGGCGGCAATTCACGGCTACAATCACCCTGTGTTAAACCGCGCCGCCCATGAACAAATTGACACACTCTCTCATGTGATGTTTGGCGGCATAACCCATCAACCGGCGATCACCTTGTGTCAAAGGCTGCTTGAGCTCGCACCGGATAATCTTGAACAGGTGTTTCTTGCCGATTCTGGTTCGGTGGCAGTCGAAGTCAGCCTAAAAATGGCGCTGCAATATTGGCATGCGAAAGGTGAGCCGCGCTCAAAGTTTCTCACCCTTCGAGATGGCTACCATGGCGATACCTTTGCGGCAATGTCAGTGACCGATCCTGACAACTCAATGCATTCACTGTATAAAGGCTTTCTGCCTGAACACGTTTTTGCCCGCTCGCCTCAAACGGGCTTCTGGCAAACGTGGCAACCCAGTGATCTGGACGATTTTCGTCAAAAGCTCGCCAATCATCACCAAGAAATAGCGGCGGTCATTCTTGAGCCCATAGTACAAGGTGCGGGAGGCATGCGCATTTATCACCCAGAATTTCTAAAAGGCGTACGCCAACTGTGTGACGACTACGGCGTATTACTGATATTGGATGAAATCGCCACTGGCTTTGGCCGCACAGGCAAGCTGTTTGCCTGCGAACACGCCGAGGTTCAGCCAGACATCCTCTGTGTCGGGAAAGCGCTTACCGGCGGTTACATGACGTTATCCGCCACGCTCACCACTCGCCACGTGGCTGACACCGTCTGTTCGGGCGAAGCGGGCTGCTTTATGCACGGCCCTACTTTTATGGGCAACCCCCTCGCCTGCGCCGTCGCGAGTGCCAGTATGGACTTATTGAAAACCGGCAAATGGCAAACACAAGTTGCGAGCATTGAGCATCAATTTGCCTCACTACTACCGAGACTAAAAAAATATCAAAAAGTCAAAGACGTGCGCTGGCTTGGCGCGATTGGTGTGGTCGAGACTACGACAGCGGTGGATATGGAAAACATCCAAGCACATTTTGTTGAGCAAGGCGTCTGGATACGCCCATTCGGACGTCTTATCTATATGATGCCACCGTTTATCAGCGAACCTGAGCATATTGAGAAGTTGGTAATGGCAGTGGAGAGCGCGCTGGGGAAAGAGGCGTGTTTTAAAACTCAAACTGAATCCTAGTTCCCAAAATCTAGGAACTAGGAACTAGACACTAGGAACTTACTCCTGATCAATCATCCAGCGGCGGAAGGCTTTGCGCTCTTCGGTGGAAGATTTTAGGTACCAGGCTTTGAGTTGCTCAAGATTGTTGGTGTCAACACTAGGCATAGCCTCACTTCCTTGCTTCGACTCGGTTTCAGGGGCTAACTCAGCGCTGGCGACTAGAGCAGCACTTGCACCAAATACCACACCTCTCGCTTGGTTGTGTTGGGCAACGAGCTTAGGTAGGTCGTAATACGGGAAAATGCCTTCACCGCTGTCCAATACCTCCTGAGAGTATTCAATCGATTCGCCACTTTTAGTTTTTATTACCCACTCCGGGGCTTGTTTAAAGTGCGAGTTGGCTTGCTGATAACTGTGCAATTTTGGTGCTTCAATAATCAAATCACTTTCCGGTACATTAAACATAAGGACATAAGGCGCAGAATCAAAGACTCGCGATTTACCTGAATCACTCAATTTCTTACTGTA
Organism: Vibrio sp. R10-SG-ISO4; assembly: GCF_059834135.1. Classification (NCBI taxonomy): domain Bacteria; kingdom Pseudomonadati; phylum Pseudomonadota; class Gammaproteobacteria; order Vibrionales; family Vibrionaceae; genus Vibrio; species Vibrio sp. R10-SG-ISO4. The sequence goes on along the minus strand of NZ_JCBDHJ010000018.1, from coordinate 347,014 downwards.
CTTTACCACCAACTGGGTTGGGCCTTGATCGACACTGACACTTTGACGCTTTTCTTGGTTTTGCTCACCGTCGACAAACAGCAACTCAACGCTCGATTGTGGCTCTAGCATTCCCGCTGACACTCCGAAACTCATCAACGCGAAAAGTAAGCCCATGGATTTATTCATACACTCGATTCCTATAGTCCATAATAAAAAACCACCCCGAAGGGTGGTTTGATTATATCTCATTTAGGTGAGATTAGAAGTAAGCTTTAACACCTACAGCAACACCAGTTTCAGTTGAGTCACCGTTAGCCTGGTCACCATTGTCGCCACCAACTTCAGCGTATAGAGTCGTGTTTGGTGCGATGCCGTAGCCTGCATTTACATACCAAGTGTCGAAGTCGTCAGCACCGTCTTGCTCAGAAGTGCTGTAGCCTGCCGCTAGAGTCACTTTTTGGATAGTGTAAGTAGCTGCTAGACCGATTGTATCGATAGTGTCTGTAGAATCGTCAACATTGTAGTAAGCAACTGCAAGCTCTAGGTTCTCAACACCTGAGTAGCGTGCTTGTAAAGACCAAAGTGACTCGTCGTGCTTACCAGCAGCAGTGTCGTCTTCGATTTCACCTGAACCGTAAAAACCAGTGAAGTCAAAATCAGCCACTCGGTAGCCAAGCTTAGCGTCGAAGTAAACGGTATCTTCGTCTAGAACAGTGCTGTTGTTCTTATCTTGAACTAGAGCTGCAGCAGCGTAGAAATCACCGTTGTCTAGGTCCCAGCGAATAGTTTCGTCAGCACAGAAGTGGTCATCGTTACCACCAAAGAAAGTGCTCAAACCAAACTGGTAGTCGGAACCGATGCCCGCATCATCCATTACTGCACATAGACGGCCCACTTTAAATGAACCCGCTGTGTCAGAGTATAGCGCTACGTAAGCATCACCTTCAGATTGACCAACATCTGTGAACTCCCAGAAGCCACCAAACTGTAGAGAGTCGTTGATTGCGTAACGAACGTCAAAGCTTAGGTCGGCATCTTGGATTTCTTGGTGGAAATCTGTGTCTTTGGTGTCAACAGTTACGTTGTCGTCCTTGAACGAGTCAGATTTTGACTGCATGTAAACAACTTCGATGTCACCGCCCATAGTTACTGACACTTTGTCTTGGTTGTAAATTTCAAAACCAGCGTGTGCTGAACTTGTTGCAAGTACTGCTAGAGCTACTAGAGTCTTTTTCATAATAATCCACTGCCTTTTCTATAGAATGGGAATTCCCTATCCGGTTCCCTTTATGTTTTAGAAGATGACTCAAACTCTTTATTGGTCCGATGTCATCGCCACTAAATTTCGAGGTTTAGATTGCAAAAGATTCCTCTAAGTGTCAAATGTTCTAAATCACACAACTAAAAAAACATAAATTAGTTTAAAATCATATGTTTACATATAAACCTGCCGTTTTTTAGACCAGGTTCATAAAAATATCGCCACGCCACAGACCTTACCAAAACCGTTAACATTTAGACTTAAACGCCAATAAATCGATAAAATTAGGACTATGGCAGAATATAAGTCTACCATTTGTGATTATTTGGAGTGATATATATTTTACAATTAGAATTAATTATAAGTTCTTGAAGGTTCAGTTTTTTTTTGTGAAGGAGATCTAGATTTGGTCATTTGAGATTCTATTTCGTGAACTGAGTAGCGTTTAGCAAACTGTGCTATCATCCGTCGCCCATAGCGAAGGTCCCCATATGATTGCCAGTAAGATACAAAATTCTATCCGCCACAGTTATCAATCTCTCCAACATCAGTTAGAAAACTTCGTTCCTCGCCGAGCACAAAACTACTTGGTCGCAGAGATCGCCAAAACATTATGTGGCGAGTATCACAAATCTAACCGGATGATAGTTGCAGAAGCGGGGACCGGGATTGGCAAATCACTCTCCTATCTGATGGCCGTGATACCCGTTGCGCTGTTCAATAATCGTAAAGTGGTCATCTCAACGGCCACCGTCGCATTGCAAGAGCAGCTTATCAATAAAGATTTGCCCCTATATAGACGCCTCTCTGATCGTGAGTTCTCTTTTATCCTCGCCAAAGGCCGAGGCCGTTATTGCTGTGCTGAAAAGCTCTACACCGCGTGTGGGGCAGACGGCGGGCAGATGGCGATGTTCGAAAGTAAACCGAAGAAAAAAGAGGTTGAACTGCTTGAGCTCATGCACACCAAGTTGGCACAAAACAAATGGAATGGTGACCGTGATGCATGGCCCAAGCCAATTCCCGACCACTTGTGGCAAATGATTGTCAGCGATAAGCACAGCTGCAACACCAGTTTACCAGCGCATCGCCAGTGTCCGTTTCAAAAGGCCCGTGCCGAGCTTGATAAGGTCGACGTGATCATTGGCAACCACAGCTTGGTGATGGCCGATGCCGATCTCGGGGGTGGCGTGATACTTCCAGAGCCTGAGAACACCTTTTATGTGTTTGATGAGGCGCACCACTTACCCCACGTCGCGCGCGATCACGCCTCTGCCGCAGCCAGTTGTAAAGGCGCTGCCAGTTGGCTAGAAAAGCTCAATCAAAGTGTGACCAAATTTGCAGGCCTTGCCGATGAAAAGCGCGTCGCAAGGTTTAAAAACGAGTTGCAAGACAGCATTGCGCAGCTTATTCCAACCTTGGCGAAGCTCCCCGCACAGTTTGATACTCAGGCGTTTGAAGATCGTCATTATCGCTTTGAACATGGCGAACTGCCCACTTGGCTATTTGAACAGGCCAAAGAATTGAAGACCTATTCGGTCAAAGGTGCTCAGGCCGTTGCTAAGGTGGCGGATCTGATTTCAGAACGCGTTAAAGACGGTGAAATTGCGAACCGACTCGCAGAACCCGCGCTCGCTGAGCTCGGTTTTTACATTCAGCGTTTTGACAATCTCGCCCAAGTTTGGCGCTTAATGGCCGAGCCCACGCGTGAAAAAGGCGCACCTTTAGCGCGTTGGTTATCGCTACATCCGGAACGCGAAGGCGACATTATCGTCAATGTCTCGCCGCTCGAAGTGGGTTGGCAATTGGATCAACAGATCTGGAGCCGCTGCGTCGGTGCGGTACTCACTTCCGCGACTCTTCGCGCGCTCAACTCATTCAGCTTTTTCTGTCGCCAAGCTGGCGTGAGTGAAAAAGAGGAAGACGGCGTGCGCTTTCTTGCGCTCTCGTCGCCGTTTGATTACGCCAACCAAGCCGAATTGGTCATACCGGCAATGAAGATGGAGCCCCAAGCGCCACAGTTTACTGAATATCTTATAGAGATATTGCCTAACTGGATTGAAGACAAACAGGCCAATTTGGTTTTATTCTCCTCCTATTGGCAAATGAACCAAGTCGCAGAGGCGCTGAGTAGCGAATTTGTTAAAAAGGGTTGGGCGCTGCAAATTCATGGTCAAGAGTCGCGCTCTGAAATTCTAAAAAAACATAAAACCCTTGTGCAGTGCGGCAAGACGAGCATTCTGTTTGGCACTGGCAGCTTCTCAGAAGGACTGGATTTACCGGGCGACTTGCTGACCAACCTGGTGATCACCAAGATTCCGTTTGCGGTGCCGACCTCCCCCGTGGAGCGCTCCCATGCAGAATACATTGAGCGCAAAGGCGGAAATCCGTTTATGCAGATCTCGGTACCCGAAGCGAGTAAAAAGCTGATTCAGTCTGTCGGTCGCTTGCTGCGTAAAGAGCGCGATTCTGGTAGAGTCGTCATCCTTGATCGCAGACTGGTCACCAAACGTTACGGGAGTGCACTGTTGGACTCACTTCCGCCATTTAAACGCACCATTAAATAGTGGTGCGTTTAACACCCATAACTTAGAAGCGCTTCAAGCATATAAAGAAGAATACACATTATGGAACTTTTTGAGCCAACCATGTTGTTGGTGTTGGCACTGGTTGCTTTTGTCGCTGGATTTATTGATGCCGTCGCCGGTGGTGGTGGCATGTTAACGGTGCCTGCCCTGCTGTCACTCGGCCTACCGCCGCACATTGCGCTCGGTACAAATAAGTTGGCGGCGACTTTCGCGTCGTCAACCGCCGCGTTTACCTACTACCGAAAGCGCCTGTTTAAACCTGAATGTTGGCTGAGAGCCTTCTTTGCCACCCTAGCAGGGGCGATCTTGGGCACCTTGTTTGTTGATTTCATCTCAACCGAGTGGCTTGAAAAAATCTTACCGCTGATTATTCTGGCGGCGGCTGTCTATACTGTTTGGCATAAAACGCCGAACGCAAACATCAATGAATCGCCACGACCTTGCCCTGTACTGCATAAAAAGCAGATAGGCCAAGGTTTGATTCTAGGCTTTTATGATGGCGTTGCCGGCCCCGGTACTGGTGCGTTTTGGACCGTGAGCTCAATGGCGCTCTATCGCCTCAATATTTTGTTGGCTTCAGGTTTGGCCAAGGCGATGAACTTTACCAGCAATTTTACGTCATTGGTGACATTTGCGATTTTGGGTCACATCGATTGGGTACTAGGTCTGACGATGGGTGTCTGTTTGATGGCTGGCGCGTTTGTTGGCGCTCATTCCGCGATACGATTTGGCGCAACGTTTATACGCCCAGTCTTTGTTACCGTCGTCAGTGTGCTCGCCGTCAAACTGGCGTTTGATGCGTGGTTTATCCCTGGTTAACGCAATGAATAGATTCGATTCGCTAAAGCAAACCTTAGAGAACCTTGCCCAACAAGCAGCGGGGCTTGATCGCCAACGGGGTGAGCACCACCTACCGCTATTTGATGAACGGCTGTTTTCTTGCCGAGCCAAACTGCTTGTGCCCTGCGTGACAGAAACACAAGCCACATTGACGTTGATTTTGCGCGAAGAACAAGCGGGCAAATTGACGACGCACCGAGCAGAATACCTCGGCGAGCGTTTACTGTCGCAAATCAGTGCCATTGAGCGCGAATTGGCCACCACCTCAATCCGTAAAAACGAACCTAAGCACAAAAGCTATTATAGAAAGCCTATCAACGAGCTCTACCAACAACTGGCGCAGCATCAAGAGTGGGAACGTCGCTTAAAAGAGATGGTGAGAGATAAAGAGCGTGCACTGCAAAACGCCTCATCGTTTGCACAAGCACAAGCGCAGCAAGCGTTACTGGCCACCGAGCAGCGTCTAAAACGGTGCCAAGAGTCTAAGTTGAAAATCGAAAATCAGATCACCTATCGAGAGAGAAACCAGTAATGTCTAGCCAAGAACAGTCAACGGCAGTAAACAGCGGGCTTGAAAACGCCCCCGAAGAGATCAAACTGGCGGTAGATTTAATCTACTTATTGGAGAGCAACGAGATCGATCCTCACACTGCTTTAGCCGCAATCGACATCGTAAAAAGCGATTTAGAGCGAAAATTGGCACAATAAGGTCAACGCCCTGACTTCAAAGACTTGCTTTCTTGCTCAATAAATCGCTGGATAAAACAAAACGCGCTCGGTGATGGGATTCACCGAGCGCGTTTTTCTCAATAAGAGGTGTATGTCCTTTGAGACTACACCTTAAATTGATTGACCAGTTGCTGCTGATTTTTCGACAGCTGACTGATCTGGCTGCTGACCGTTTCTGACTCTTCCGCTTGAGACAAAATTTGCGCACTCAGATCGCGGATATTAGCGACACTTTGATTCACTTCGCCCGACACCGACTGCTGCTCTTCTGCCGCTTTGACAATCTGATTGTTCATGTCGTTGATGGACGCGATCGCGCCAAAGACATGATTGAGCTCTTGTACCGCCTGTTCAACCTGGCTGGCAGAGTGATTGGCGAGTTCATTGCCCTCTTGAATCGCAGACACCACATCCTGCGTCCCCTTCTGCACACTTTCAATCACTTTACGGATTTCACCAACTGAGTCTTGAGTGCGGCTGGCGAGATTACGGACCTCATCGGCCACCACGGCAAAGCCACGACCTTGATCACCCGCGCGCGCCGCTTCAATCGCAGCGTTGAGCGCCAACAGGTTGGTTTGCTCCGAAATGCCCTCAATCACAGTCAAAATTTCCGTGATGTTGGCGTTGTTCTTCGCCAGCTCTTCCACTACGGGCACCGCTGCGGTCATACGTTCAACCAGATGTTCCATTTCATGTTGCGATTTTTCAATCACTTGTTGACCGACGGTTGCCGCCTGATGCGCTTTATCCGCCTCTTGCACTGCAATTTCCGCGTTTTGCACAACAAGGCCTGCGGTTTGCGTCATCTCTTCAGACGCCGTCGCGACTAAGTCGACCTCTTTAAACTGGGCATCACTGCTGCGCCTTGTGCCTTGGGCGGCCACTTTCGATTGTTCGGTTGTAGTCCCTACCTGCATCGTGGTATCTATCACATCACGAATAATGTGTTGCAGCTTTTCCAAAAACGAGTTGAAACCCATGGCGAGCTGACCAATTTCATCCGCCGATTTCACCTCAATACGTTGGGTAAGATCACCTTCACCCGACGCGATATCATCCAAACGCGCCACCACGTCACGAATGGGTTTCACCAAGCGATTAGCCATAACACCAATCGTAAATAAACCAAACAGCACCAGGACCGAACCCGCCAACAGTTCGGTGGTCACGCTCGATTCCACTTGCGCAGTAATGGTCGCGTCAAGGTCATCGGCATCGGCCAACACACTGTTTCTTGGCATATCAAACAATACGCCCCAGGTTTGATTCGCCACCATAATCGGTGCGAACACCGTCATCCAGTCACCGCTTTCGCTCCACTGTGTCACCACTTCTTGACCCAAGAGCAGCTCTCGCAGTGCTTCACTGCTGTGCATGTCGCTCTGATAAGCTTGGCCAATGGCCGCGTCAGGCGCGTCACTGGCAATCAAAGAGCCATCAAAGCTAACAATATTGACGCTGCCGTCGCCCGAAAAGAGTTTGCTATCCGCATCGGCCACCACCTCTTTCAAAGCGTCGAGACGCAAATCAATCCCAAAGAAACCAATGCTGGTGCCATCAAGCATAATCGGCACCGAAATAGAGGAGGTCAAAAATGTCTCCTCCTCTTGTGTAATCACGCTTGGCGTGGTCACACACGCTTGCGCTGTGGTCAATGGGCACTCAAATCGCTCACGATTAGTGGGGTCTGACAGCAGAGCTTCACTGAGCACGCTGTTTACCACATTTTCACCATTTTGCGCGGTGATCCAGTAAGGCGCAAAACGGCCCACTTCGTTTGACCCGACATATTCGGCATCAACGTAATTGCTGTCTTCATTGTCGAGCATGTCCGGTCTAAAGACCAAATACGCCCCTTGAATCGATTCAAAGTCCATCACCGCACGACGAACCATTTCATCCAATGCAGTACGCAGCTCTTCACTGTCACCAAAATTTTCTTCGGTATTGCGTTTTAAGAACATGGCGCTGGAGGCCAACATTTCTGCGCGGTAGAGCGCTTCATTGAGATACTCCGCCACCTCAGTGCCACTGAGTAGAGCGCGCGTTTGCAGCAACTGCTCGGATTTATCGATCACCGATTCCGCGCTTTGCGCTTTGATCAATTGTTGATTGGATAAAGCGTTGTAGACCGAGAAGCCAATTAGAGAGAGTGACGTAATGAGGAGACAGCAGCCAGCGAAAAGCGTGATCTTCCATTGAACCGAAAGCGTTCGCATAATACATCCTTATAAGCAAACTTGTTGATAGTTTTGTTCAATCATTACAGCATATTGAACTTGATTATCAATCAAAAGTTTAAGAATTTGTTACTATCGCTCGGAGGAAGATGCTGAACGCTTGGCATTAGTCAGCCAAAAGTGGAAGTGTTACTATTCAAAACCAGTGGATTTAGACTGCAAAAACGAGACCTATTCAAGCAAGGATTATCAATGAAAGTCATCTCTTTTAATATCAACGGCCTTCGCGCCCGCCTTCATCAACTGCAAGCCATTATTGATAAGCACCAACCTGACGTGATTGGTCTTCAAGAGATCAAGGTGCATGATGAAGCTTTCCCACTCGAGGATTTGGAAGCGATGGGCTATCACGTGTACTTTCACGGTCAAAAAGCGCACTACGGTGTGGCCATGCTGTGTAAGAAAGCGCCGATTCACGTGCAAAAAGGCTTTCCGACCGACAATGATGATCATCAAAAACGCATGATCATGGCGACGTTTGAAGACGACGCGGGAGAGAAAGTGACCGTCCTCAATGGTTACTTCCCTCAAGGTGACAACATCCACCACGAAACCAAGTACCCGTATAAGCGTCAGTTTTATCAAGATTTAATGACCTACTTGAACGAGTATCACAGCAGCGACGAGCAATTAATCGTGATGGGTGACATCAATATCAGCCCACTGGACAGCGATATTGGTATTGGTGAACCCAACCGCAAACGTTGGTTAAAAACGGGCAAGTGTTCGTTCCAACCAGAGGAGCGCGAGTGGCTTAACACCTTGATGGATTGGGGATTGGTCGATACGTTCCGTCAGGTTCATCCAAGTGTCGACGATCGTTTTTCATGGTTTGATTATCGTTCTCGCGGTTTCGATGATAACCGTGGTCTACGTATTGATGTGATTCTAGCTACGCCAAGTTTGGCGCAAAAATGCGTCGAGTCGGATATTGATTACGAGCTGCGCGGGATTGAAAAACCGTCTGACCACGCGCCTATTTGGTCGACGTTTAAGTAAGCGGACTGACTAGGATAAAGAGCTGGGTAAGCCGACGTTCCAAAGCCGCCGATTGAAAATAGCAGTGAAAAAATCCGGAGCATCAACTCCGGATTTTTTGTTTCTAACGCCACATATTGAGTAGTGACGTTACGATAAGCAGCGGTTAGATAGCGATAAAATCGGCTTTGTAGTCTGGGTTAACATCCGCGTCGTAATCCACGCCTTCGACACCAAAACCAAACAGTTTCAAGAACTCTTCTTTATACTCGACGTAATCCGTCAGCTCTTTTAGGTTTTCAGAGGTGATTTGTGGCCATAGGTCACGGCAGTGTTGTTGGATGTCGTCGCGCAATTCCCAGTCGTCTAAACGCAGGCGGTTCTTCTCATCCACTTCTGCTGCGCTGCCATCTTCTTTGTAAAGACGCTGGCTGAACATGCGGTAGATTTGTTCCATACAACCTTCGTGAACGCCTTCCTCACGCATCTTCTTAAATACCATAGCGATATAAAGCGGCATAACAGGAATCGCAGAACTCGCTTGAGTCACAACCGATTTCAATACTGCGACATTCGCGCTGCCACCGGTTGAAGAAAGTTTCTCGTTCAGTGCTGCGGCTGCGCGGTCTAAGTCCATCTTCGCTTTACCTAGCGCACCGTCCCAGTAGATCGGCCACGTCAGCTCAGTGCCAATGTAGCTGTAAGCGACGGTTTTGCAGCCATCAGCCAGCACGCCGGCTTCAGAGAGGGCATTGATCCACAATTCCCAATCTTCGCCACCCATTACGGTGACAGTATCTTTGATCTCTTCTTCAGTCGCAGGCTCAACGCTCGCTTCGATGATCACATCTTTGTTGGTATCCACCGCTGTCGATGTGTAGGTTTCGCCGATAGGCTTGAGAGAAGAACGAATCACTTCACCCGTCTCTGGCATTTTACGTACTGGAGAAGCCAGTGAGTACACCACCATATCGATCTGACCCAGATCTTGTTTGATCAGCTCAATGGTTTTTTCTTTTGCTTCGTTTGAAAACGCGTCACCGTTCAAGCTTTTTGCGTAAAGACCTTCTTCACGCGCGAGTTTTTCAAAAGCGACAGAATTGTAGAAACCGGCTGTGCCCGGCTTTTTCTCTGTGCCTTCTTTCTCGAAGAACACACCGATGGTTGAAGCGCCGCCACCAAATGCCGCTGCGATACGAGAAGATAGACCGTAGCCACTCGATGCGCCCACAACCAGTACACGCTTAGGTGCGTTCTTGATTGGGCCTTGCGCCTTAGTGTAAGCAATTTGTTCTTTTACGTTAGCTTCACAACCCACTGGGTGCGTTGTTGTACAGATAAATCCACGAATTCTAGGTTTGATGATCATATTCAACTTCCTTAACAAAACCCGGCTAGGATAAAAGGTTCAACGCCAGATCGCATCTAATTTCTGTAAAAATGTCGTGAAAAGGCAAGTGGTTGGATCACTTCCTGTGGCTTCTCTCTGTGGTATCCAAAGCATTTTACTGAGCAGAAACAGCAGAGGCACCATGACGGTGCCTCTGAGTAGTAAGAGCGGTGACGTACTTTATTACGCCACGCTATCGAGCTTTGGCTTCGCACCCTCTTGATGGGTACGAGTCTCGCTGAAATCGTGGCTAAAGTGGTCCACTTGAATGGCGCGGTAACGCAATTTATCCGCGGCCAAGATCTTATCCACTTCAGCTTGAGTCAGCACGCCAGCGTCTAAGGCTTGCGCTAATCGCTCGGTCAGCAGCCCTTTACGAGCGACTACACCGTCTTTAGCTGCACGCATCAGTTTGCGCTCTAAGCTCTTCACCCCATACATGGCAAGGAACGCGTTTTCCATCAAGCCGACACTGTCATCCGCGTCTTTGTCAATGTAGCAAAGGTGAGTGAGGCGATCACGGTGCGCTCCTGGTGTCATCAGACTTTCTGCCAGTTTCACAGTAAGCTGATCACTTGGCTTGGTGTAGCGATTGCCCAGTGGGAAGATGATCACTTTCAGCAAACGCCCAACCGCTTTTTGTGGGTAGTTGGTAAAGGCTTGCTGCAATGACTGCGCCGCGTGATACAAACAGTGCTGCACGGCGTAGTGTACGTAATCGAGATCTTGCTGCTGGCGACCTTCATCTTCGTACTTTTTCAGTGCCGCAGACGCCATGTAAAGATACGCCAGTACATCCCCTAAACGCGCCGAGATCATCTCTTTACGTTTTAGATCGCCGCCCAGTGTCGCCATTGCGATGTCCGCACTGACCGCCAACGCACGGCTGAGACGTGTCATCTCTTTATAGTATTGCTGCGTTGGCCCGCTCATATCGGCTTTGATAAAGCGAGAGCCGGTGAGCGCCGCGCCAAACGCGCCGAAGGTGTTGCCCATCGCGTGTTTGATGTGTTTGAACAGCAAATCATCAAATTGCTTCGCCCCCTCTTTTTCATCTGGGTTGGCGGCCGCTTCCATCTCTTTCAGCACGTATGGATGACAACGCGTCGCCCCTTGACCAAAGATCATCAGGTTACGGGTCAAAATGTTCGCGCCTTCCACGGTTATAGCGACCGGCACACCGAGATAGTGCGTTGCAAGGTAGTTCATCGGGCCATCTTGAATAGCGCGGCCTGAGTGAATGTCCATCGAATCATTCAAAATGGTGCGGGCCATTTCCGTCATGTGGTATTTGGCAATCGCCGTCACAATGCCCGGTTTCTCTTTCAGATCCAACGAGGTCGTGGTGAGTGTACGGCTCGCTTCAAGCAAGTACGTCAAACCACCGATGCGCCCTAGCGCTTCTGCAACCCCTTCAAACTTACCGATCGACATACCAAACTGCTTACGCACGTAGGAATACGCGCCTGTAGTGCGTGACGTCAGATGGCCAATCGCAGTGCCAAGTGCTGGTAACGAGATACCGCGACCTGCTGATAAACATTCCACCAGCATGCGCCAACCTTTACCGGCGTAGTCTTGGCCACCAATGAGCCACTCCATAGGAATAAAGACATCTTTACCGCGCGTTGGACCGTTCATAAACGCCAAACCTAGCGGGTCGTGACGCTCACCGATTTCCACCCCTTTGTGATCCGCCGGGATCAACGCACAGGTAATGCCGAGCTCTTTTTCATCGCCTAGCAGGCCGTCTGGGTCATACATTTTAAACGCAAGGCCAAGTACCGTCGCAACGGGCGCGAGAGTGATGTAACGCTTGTTCCAGTTGAGGCGAATACCGAGCACCTCTTTCCCTTCGTGCTCGCCGTAACAGACGACGCCATCATCGGGAATGCCACCGGCATCTGAACCCGCTTCCGGGCCAGTTAGCGCAAAACACGGAATGTCGGTACCATCGGCAAGACGTGGCAGCCAGTAATCTTTCTGCTCTTGCGTACCATAGTGGGACAACAGCTCACCCGGACCTAACGAGTTTGGCACCATGACCGATACCGCTGTACTGATACTGCGAGTGGCGATGCGCGAAACGATGGTTGAGTTTGCCAATGCAGAGAATTCACGACCGCCATATTCTTTCGAAATGATCAGCGAGAAAAAGCGCTCTTTGCGTAGGTAATCCCACACTTCTTTTGGCAGATCGCGATCTTCTTTGACGATCTTGTGGTCATTGAGCATCGCCAACAAGGTTTCGAGCTCATTGTCCATAAAGGCTTGCTCTTCCGCTGTTAGCGTTGGTGCAGGATATTGGTGCAACTTACGAAAATCAGGACGGCCTGAGAACAACTCTCCGTCCCACCATACGCTGCCCGCTTCCATGGCTTCTTTCTCTGTGCTTGATAGCGGCGGTAGTACTTTTTTGAACATTTTGAAAGCTGGGTCGCTGACCCATTTTCTTCTTAGAGAGCACATAATCCGATCCTTTTGTTCGCGTTAGGGTGTTGAACTTATTGTTAGTGTTATAAATGCTTTGTTGATGTTAAAAATGCTTTATTGGTCTTAAAAACCTTCGCTATTACTCGATTTATTTCGCCGCGACGCCCGCAGCCAAATAAGGAATCAGTTGGTCAACGACGGACTTGGCATCCATCGCTTTGCCGTAATCATTTTCAGCGATCTCTAGCAGCGCTTGACTCGAAGCCATAGTGAACACGCAGGTGCCGAGGGTAAAATGCAAACGCCAGAACAGCGCTTCTTGAGTCAACTCAGGGTTGGCTTTCATCACCGATTGGGTAAACAGTGATAACGTCTCTTGGTAACGTGTGGTAATGAACCAACGCAAGTGACCTTGCACATCGGTATAACCACGCCCAATCAGCAACATAAAGCGGCTGGTGCCGTTCGGTCTTACATCGTTTAAGTTTCTTAGTGGCGTACGCAGTGACTCAAACACGTCTGACATTTCATACGTATCATTGAGATTTAAGTTTATTAGCGCATCTTGCACTGAGGGCATAAAAGCTTCGAGATAACGGTTTAGCACTGCACGTACCAAGGTTTTCTTATCGCCAAAGTGATAGTTGACTGACGCGAGATTCACTCCAGCTTTGCTGGTAATGGTACGAAGAGACGTGTCATTGAAACCATGCTCAGCAAACAACGCTTCCGCTACATCTAGGATTTTCTCTTTCGTCTTATTTCTCGCAGACATTTTAAAGCACTCGTATTAAACAACTGTTTGAAATATACATCCGAAACATTTAACTAACAACCAATTAACATCACATTTTTGCGCTTTGGTCTGACCAGATAAAAAAGTGTGAAAGTAATTCATTGAAACGTAAGAGAGATTTTTCCTTGCGAACAAAAAAGTGTGCAAAGAAGAAAAAAGAGAGGAAATTTATTGAACTGTTTGGGCCGTCTCCGGTCTGAATAGGTGTAGTGAGCAGAGCATTCGAAGTTTACAGGCCGTCAAACTTGTTTCCTTTCTGAACCTACTCATATGCTGCTTTTTCTTATTAACTCCTATGTTTTATGTATCCGCCCAGAGACCTTTTACTCTGGGCTTTTTTATCTTTTGCGCTCAAACCGACCAACAAGACTTTTTAGTGCTAGTTTTATACACTACGCCTCTTTTTGACACCCAGCACATTAGACCATGAAACTCAGCGATACGCCCGTCACGCAACATCAAGTGGCTTCGATCCCCTTTTTTCTCAAGCGAGACGATCAACTGCACAGCCACTTCTCTGGTAACAAGGCACGCAAACTGATGTCAGTACTGAGCGGCGAGTGGCCAAAGGTGAAAACCTTGATTGGCTATGGCAGCGCACAGGCGAACTCCGCCTACTCGCTTGCCGCGCTTGCTGCAATAAAGGGCTGGGCGTTTGAGTTTTATGTCGATCGTATCCCCGCATGGCTAGAGCAGCAGCCGATGGGCAATTATCGCGGCGTGTTGGAGCTCGGTGGGCAAATCATCGCCGTCGGCGATTCAGGGCTAGAACCCACGAGCTACATCGAGCAAATCCGCCAACCTGATGAAACCTGCTTAGTGATCCCCGAAGGCGGCCGCTCTACTCTGGCAGAACCCGGTGTGGCAGGACTGGCGCGAGAAATTCTCTCTTGGACTCGTTATCATCCCGAGCACGAGTTTGTTGTCGCCCTACCTTCCGGGACCGGTACCACGTCGCTCTATCTGCAAAAAGCACTCAGATCGCACGGCATTGAGGTTCTGACTTGTCCGTGTGTGGGTGGGAGAGCCTACCTCGAAGCGCAATGGCGAGCATTGGGTGAAGAGGTGTTTCCCACCGTTCTTGAACTCGAACAAAAGCATCACTTTGGCAAGTTGTATCAAGCGGATTATCGGATGTGGCAGCTGCTGCTGACCGACACCGATGTTGAGTTTGATCTGCTTTACGATCCCATGATGTGGCGCTGCCTGCTCAACTGGTACCCAAATCACCCGCAAAAGACTATTCTCTATGTGCATCAAGGGGGATTGCTGGGCAACGAAAGTATGCTGGCGCGTTATCAACGCAAATTTGATGGTGTTTAAAGCCACCGCATCCCCTAAGTTCATCACCAACCAAAGAGTAAAAGGAGCGCAGCGATGCGATTGTGCACTCAAATTCTAAGTCTGTTGTTGGCTCTCGGCATGACTTATCCTGCGTTGGCAACCGTCATCACAACGCCGGGTAAACCGGTTGTCGGCGTCAACGCTACGCGCCTTGCGGAGCGCGTCTGCTACTACCAAGACCAAGCCTACTCATTGGGCGCCGTGATTGAAGTCAAGGATCACCTGCTGCGCTGCTCCAAAGCCAACGACTTTGAGAGCAATGGCGCGCTGAAATGGCAAAGCCTTAATAGCCAAGACGAAAGTAAAACCGAGCAACCTGACGCGACCCAATCTAAGCGTTATTCGGTCAACTAGCTCTGTGACGCCACTGCGCTGGATTCAGAGTGCGCAGGGCGAATCACCACACAAGCGGTATGACGCTGCTTGCCAAAACCGATGATCTGCGACAGCGCCGCTTTGCTGACCGTCACGTGCGCCGAGCCAACGGCATCCAGCTCAGATTCAGCGTGCGGATCATGAATGAAAAAGAACTGCTCGCTCATCCCACTCAGTACCACCCAGTGCGGCTCTTTGCTGCCATTAAAACGATAGGTGCTGATTAACAGCAAAATACTAGCCCCTTCTTCCACCCAGCGCTCCAACTGACTCTGTGACGGTGGAGAGTCGATGATATCCACGTCCTGCTCCGCCAACTGTTGGCAAAAATCCTGATGAACAATTTCAATCACTTGCTTCTTGTTGTCATCACGCACACTGTCGATAAATGGCGTTGACTGGGATTGGCTCCACAGCTCGACATGATACCCGCGTCGTGCCGCTGCCAGTGCCAACCCATGACCACTGCACCCACCGTGGCCTGACGCCATGAAAATCGTCGTCGCCTCGCGCCACAATTGCAACTCGGCACTGCGTGTCAGAGGTTGTGATTTATCGAAATGCGCAAAAGCCATTAGCAGCGACGCCGCGCCACAAGTAAATGGCGTGGTTTGCACATAAAGTGGCATATTTAACAAGGTCTTAGGTCCGTAATGACTTAAGCGTTTTTGCATTTTTAGCCCATCACACAAATCGTCGTAGTAATGGATCAGCAGCTTGAGGGTTTTATAGCCCAATTTCTTGTATAAATTTATCGCGCCTATATTGTCTTCGCGCACTTCTAGTCGTATTGTTGTGAAGCCTTTTTCGACGGCAGCGCGCTCACACATTTCGATCAACGATTGTGCAATATTTCGTCCCCGGTACTGTGGCATCACCGCGATGGAATAGAGTCTCGACAGTTGTGTTCCTTGGTGAAACAAAACTAATGCATAGCCAACCACCTGCTCATCGCACTGTGCTACGAACAAAGAAGAATGTTCAGATTGGATGAACCTTTTCATCTGCCGTGGTGAGATCCTATCACTGGAGAAAAGTGACTTTTCCAACTGATTTAACGCACTGAGATCTGTGATTTTCGATTGGCGAAAATTCATGTGATACCTTCAAAAAAGCTTATGCTAGTGTTTACCCATCATAGCGTTATTATTAAGGAACAAGATAGATGGCAAACTTATTAATTGTCGCCGACCAAACCAGTGATTGGCAGCAATATTTCCCGTCAGAACAAGTGGTGAGCGTGGCGCAATACCTCGACAGAGATTGGCAAACCACCCAACGTAATGTTCAAGTGGTCAACCTATGTCGCGATTACAGCTACATGAGCAGTGGTTACTACTGTTCGCTGATGGCCGAGGCCCGTCGTCACCGAGTGATCCCGACGGTCACTGCTATCAATGATATTTCTCAACCCCTGTTGATGTCATCTAATTTCCTCAAGCTGAGTAAACTGCCGAGTGACTTAACGACCTTGTCTTGCAAGATCTATTTTGGTCGTACGCAACAAGCAGGGCTTGAAAAACTTGCCCGTCAGCTTTTTGAGCAGTTTATGATTCCGATCATCGAGCTCAAGATGACCAAACATCAAACGCAGTGGCAAATCGAATCTGTGGCGGCCTTCCCGTTCCAAGAGCTTGAGGATCAAGAAGAAAACTTCTTTATCGAGTCGCTTGAGCAGTTCTCAGACAAAGTTTGGCGCAAACCCAAGCAGGTGAAAAAATACCGCTATGATCTCGCAATGCTGGTCGATGAAGAGGAAAAAATGCCGCCATCGGATGCCTCTGCATTGAAGCGTTTTAAACGTGCAGCGGATCGCTTGGGGATGAACCTAGAGTCGATTGGCAAAGACGACATTTCGCGTCTTGGCGAATTTGATGGCTTGTTTATTCGCGCGACCACCAACATCAGCAACTTCACTTACCGCTTTGCCAAAACCGCCGAAAAGCTTGGCCTAGTGGTGATGGATGACTCTGAGTCCATCATGAAGTGTACCAACAAGGTGTTTTTGACTGAGCTGTTGAAGAACAACAAAGTCCCTGCGCCTGCAAGCGTGATTTTGAATCGCTTTGACCCAGACTGGCAAGACGACTTGCTGAGTGAGTTGAGCTTTCCTATGGTGCTTAAGATTCCAGATGGCGCCTTCTCTCGCGGTGTGGTGAAAGTTAAAAACCAAGAGGAGCTTGAGCGCGAAGCGGCGGCGCTGTTTGAGAAAAGCGCATTGATTTTGGCTCAAGCCTTTATGCCGACCGATTTTGACTGGCGAATTGGTGTTTTGAACCACCAAGCGATTTTTGCCTGTAAATACATGATGAGTCGTGGTCACTGGCAAATCTACCAACACCACAACAGTGGCCGTGTTTCATCTGGTAGTTTTGAGACGCTCGATCTTAAGCAAGTGCCAAAGAATGTCGTCGATGTGGCGGTCAAAGCAGCGAATCTGATTGGTCATGGTTTATATGGTGTCGACTTGAAAGAGATCGACGGTCAAGTCTACGTGATTGAAGTCAATGACAACCCGAGTATTGACCATCATGTTGAAGACGCTTTCCTCGGCGATCTTCTCTATGACCGCCTGATGACGGAGTTCCTGCGTCGTATCCAAATGCGCGGCTTCTAACCTATATCATCCGATCATTCGTATCAAAGCTTAATATCCTGCCTAAGTCACTCCGGTGGCTTAGGCATACTCCATTACATTGTCTTTCGCCATCGCATAGAGCTTTTTGTAATTGCTGTTGTTGCGCTCTTGTGCCGACATTTGCGCATGGACTACTCGATGGCAATCCGCCAACAAGTTAAATACCTCTCGGTAGTCGCGAATTCGAATGCGGTTATTAGCCAGTAGCTTGATGATTGCCAAGCTCACTTTGTAGGAGTTCGGCATCAGGGCTTTGAGCGTCGCGTATTGCTCTAAGTATTTCTCGCCTTCTTTTTCGTCGCGTTCGTTCCATTGCGCCATAATGCTTTTCACTCGCTGAATTTGGCGCTGCTTATCTTTGAAGCGGCTTTCAAAATTTTTCCACATGACGTGCTGGCTCTTCTTAATATGGGCAATTTGCTCGTCTCGAATCGCCATTTTGGCCTGCTGCAAGAGCACGGGAATGTCGTTAAACAGCGACAGGTGCTCCAGTAGGTAGAGCCAATGAAAATAATCATAGAAATGCAGTGGCTTATCAACGGTGAGCTCAGAAATGAGCGACACGGCGCTGCGCATATCTTGCGACAACCAATGAATGTGCACATGCAGCAACGTCACTTGCACATCAAGATGACGACACTTTTCAAGCTCATCCAACTTACCATTGATGAGGTAGCGCTGAGCTTCAAACACGGCGGGCTTATCCTCATCAACGGCTCGATAGAGAAAACTGCGGACCGTGTTGAGCGTGATGTATTCACTTTGCCGATAGGTATTTTCGTTCTTTTCGCTGTAGCGCTTAATGTAATAAAACGCGTCGTCATAATGAGCTATCGCTAGCGACAGATTGGAGAGAATCAACTCGCGCTCTGTCCCTGCCTCAAGCAGATTGGTGGCCAATTTTAAATGTCCTATCGCCCCCTCTATGTTGTCGTTACGCACACACACCGCCGCCATCCCATCATGGTAGTAGGGATTATTGTCTTGATTCGACAAGGTGCTGAGTACATCCCTCGCCATATCAATCTCTTCTTGTTCAATCAGCACTTTGCTCAATGCGGTTTTCACGCTGTCGCAATCATATTCATCGAGCAGCGCGCGATACTGCAGGGCCGCATCCTCATATTGACCCAACTGGGCATAGCATTGGGCTTTCAGATGGCCCAGATGACGCCCATACTGCGGGTGAAACGGGTGCAGCTCATCACATACCTCTAGCGCCTGTTGGTATTGCTTGTCATAAATAGCGGCATAGACACTCGCCAGTGCCTTTTTCCGCTTGAGACCGCTGTAAAGACGCGCAGAGAGAAAGGGCTTATTGAAGGGCTTAAGCCAATAATCATCCGGGTTACAGTCAATGATGGTACGCACGATTTGCGGTTGGTTTTCACCGGTTAAAAAGGCGAAAAAGAGATCGCTTTTGAGCAGTTGTAAGTGATGCAACTCTTCGAGCAGTTGGTAGCCGTTGATCTGGCTATTGAAGTTCACATCACAAATCACGATGTCGAACGCAATCTGCTTGCAGTGATTGATCACCTCATTTGGCCGATAGGCACAAACAACGTTGCTGCTATCAAAACCAATCTCTCTTAGGATCAACAAGATAGAGTTGCACACTAAACGCGAGTCATCCGCGACCAATACTTTAAGCTGGCTAACATTGATCCCATTCATGGCCCTGCATCCTCCGATGTCGGCATCGATTGCCAGTTCACGACATGCTCAATGCTTTGGCTTAGGTTTCGTGAAAATAGGATAAGCGCCGGCTCACCCTGCACCGATAGAGAACTGGCTTGCAATAAGTGATGCGCCTCACTCGCCAATAAGTGGTGACCCACCATCGCCGCGCCGCCCTTGATCTTATGCAGCAAAGCGCGAACAGCCGCGACATCCTCCCGTTCAAGCGCTTGCGTTAAACCGGTGGCGTCTTCTTGCATCACATCGATATAGCACTGCGCCATCATCGGCCTTGTGCTTGGCTCAAAGGCATCTAGCCACGCCGTGTGATCGTTAGGCTGGATTTGCTGCATCACCTCTTACTTACCCCCCCGCTTGCCTTTGTCTTGATAGAGATTTTCATCCGCCATGATCAGCGCATGGTCTAGCTCATCATCTGGCCGTTTAAACGCCACACCCACGCTCACGGTCACCGCGATGTTCATCGGTCTTAACAGCTGAGCCGATACCTGCTGTTGCAACTTCTCTTTGAGCTCTAACACACGAGGTGGAGTACACCCCGGCAAGATGGCGAGAAACTCATCACCGCCCGAGCGAACAAGATAGTCGGAGTCGCGGAAAACACGCTTCATCGCGTTGGCAATGTGTTTAATCGCTTCATCGCCGGTATGGTGTCCATATTCGTCATTGATGGTTTTGAGTTTGTTGCCATCCACGGCCAAGATAGCCAGAGTTTCACTGTGTGTTTTTTCTATAAACTTGCGAGTATTGAATACCTTGCGGTTATACAGCCCTGTCATCTCATCACGGTGTGACTCTTCGTACACTTTGGCGATATTGGCTTTCGCCTCACGCAGTTTGGCGTAGTGATTCACCCCAAGTAGCGAGACACACCAAAGCAAGAAAAAGGCGGGTAACGTATCAAGCAACAACTTGCTGACCGGATAATTGAAACTGAGCACCGATTTGTTATCAATCACATAGTGCGAGCGAAAGCCCAGCTCTGCCAACGGGTAGTCCGGGTAACTGATTTGCACATAATTAAGCTCGCCCACATTGCCTGAGCTGTACGTCGCTTCTTCACCAAATTTTGAACCAAACGCGTACATATCTACGCTCACATCACCCATCACTTCACCACGATGCAACACGGGGCTCGACAGCGTTATTGTCGGTTCGCCTGAAATCATATCCTGGTAGATTTTTGATACTACTAAGCGATCTGAAAGCGCCTCTGCGGTGGAAAATCGAGAACAAATTCGAAAGCGTTCGCAGCGCTGATCGTGGATGGCGCGTGTACCCAAGTCAATTTGCCCCATATCGCTGAAAAAGATGAACTTTCCCTGCCCTTGAAACGATTGGTAGTAGGTCGCAGAGCGATCATCGAGTAAAAACGCATTCATATTGCCAAAGGCATAAATCAGTGAGGACAACACCACTTTCTCATCGCGATTTAGCTGGTGCGACTCTCCGGTCAGTGGGTAAACGTAGGTCTTAATGCCATATTGACCGATATTGTTGTACGTCTCCTCCAACACCGCCTCATCAATATGAAAAACCGTATTCACAAACAAAGAGGTGTAAATCAGGCGCTGCTTTTGAGTATCGATGCTTTCCGTCAGCAGCTTGAAGTCGTTTTTTTTCGTGCTGACTTGCACATAGGAGTAGGCAAAAAACAGTAAGATATAAGCGATGAATGCCAACGCGCAAGACTTCGTCAGCACGCTGACACGACTCACTTTTTTGCTAATCATAATGCCGCAACCTTGTTGAGCTCCATTAAATTGCCCACACCATATTTGTCTAAAAGACGCTTCTTATAGGTGCTCACGGTTTTGTCGCTGATCGACAGAATATGCGCGATCTCCTTGTTGGTTTTTCCGCGCAGTAAATGGTTCATCACGACGGCTTCACGATTAGAGAGATCCACTTTCTCGCGCTCAGGGCTCGGAGTTGATTTGAACTTGAAGAAGGTATAGCCGTTGAAGATCCCTTCTACTGCATCACGCAAGATCTCTTGCTGCTCCGACTTACACACATAACCGTCAGCGCCTGCTTTAAACGCCAATTCGCTAAACAGCGCGCTCTCTTCCGCCGAATAGAACAAGACCTTACCGCGATAGCCATGAGACTTAATGCGGCGGTAGAAATCGTATCCATCGACATCGGTGAGATTGATGTCCAAGATAAGTAAGTCCACTGCCCCTGACTTAATAGTATTGAGCGCGCTCTTGGCGTTGTTGGCCACAGAGACACTGTCAATAAAGGGTAAGGTTGAGATGGTGGCGCGAATCGCCACTCCCACCAGTGGATGGTCATCAAACACTAAACAGCGACATTTACTCATAATAAGCTCTCTACTAAATTAGGTTGGCAAAGCGGCAGCTCTGCCAAAGGAACAGGTTTACTGACCAAGTAGCCTTGGCAGGTATGCACACTCAACCCGCGCAATACATCCCACGATTGCTTCGTCTCCACACCTTCTGCCACAACATGAATGTTGAAAGATTGCGCAAGTTGGCTGATAAACGTCACGATGCGCTGCTTTTTGGTGTCGTTCTCAAGACCAAGCACAAAGGTGCGGTCTATCTTGATTTCGTTAAATGGGAAGGCATACAAGTTCTCCAACGAGGAGTAGCCTGTACCAAAATCATCAATCGCGACATTGATGTGATTGACGCGCAGCTTGGCTAAGTTTTTGTATAGCGCACGATTTTTCTGATACGAGTACTCTTCGGTGATTTCTATCGTCAGACGCTGCGGATCCACTCGGTGCTGACGACACAGCGTCAGCACATGATCGGCAAAATTGGGGTTCTCCAGATTCGCTTGATCGGCGTTCACGGAGACTTTGGCGGGCAGCAAACCCTGCTGCATATCCATGAGCGCGTTGAGCAATACGGTATCAAACAGCTCGTTCGACAACTGGCATCGCTCCACCATAGGAAGAAAGGTATCGGGGAAGAGCGTGCCATGCTCTGGGTGTTGCCATCTCGCCAGCGCTTCAACGCCCACTACCTCACCAGTATTGAAATCCACTTGAGGCTGATAAAAATTGCAAATGTCCCCCGCAGCCAATGCGAGCAAAAACTCCGCATCCGTTAGCGTTAGCGCGCGTTGAACGAATGTGCGCGGGGTCGGTTTGATGTAGGAAAATAGAGCGCTTAATTCGGCCTCAACAAAAGGCTTACTGATCTGGGCAATAAGGTCAAAACTGTAACCCTGACACATGGCTTTCACGGTAGAGAGCACAGGTTGATCTAGCCCACTGAGAATGGCGACATGTCCAGCAAAACCGACCTCATTGAGCGCTTCAAGCATGTCGATACCATCTCGACCGGGCATGCTCAAATCACACAAGATCAACTGGTAATCCCGTTCACTCACTGATGCCATCGCCGCATCTACCGAGGTAAAACTGTGAATATCACTCACCCCGAGTTGGCGTAGCGCTCTGTCCAGCATTTTTAGCTGTAAGGGGTGGTCGTCTAATAACATCACTGTGTGTGTCATGATTGGGTTCTCCAGCGGTCTACCGCGGCTACCTCTTGCGTCAGACTATCAATCAATGACGCGACTCCCTGAGAGAATGAGTGAGCAGAAGAGTGCTCTATGTGTTGACACTGAGTCACCAGTGACGTGAGCCCAACGGCTGCCAAGCCGCCTTTAATGCTGTGTATCGCCTTGCGAAGCACATCGATATCATCACTGTCTCGCAGCACCTTTAAATCTTGATTCATCGACTGCACAAACAGCGCCGCAAATTCAGCTTGTTCGCTCTCGCTTAACTGAGCAAGCCAAGCGGGCATGGCGCGGGTTTCGCTCGCCTCTGCGGGCAGATACAAGCCAAGCAGAGCACGTAATTGCGCCATTGAATACGGCTTGCAAAGGGCATGGTCCAAGCCGCTTTGGCTGGCAAGCTCCGTCGCCACTCGCGAATCTTCTGCGGTGAGGCCAATCACGGGTAACGCACTCAGTGTCGAGTCTTGACGAATGTGACGCGTCAAGGCAAAACCGTCCATGATGGGCATATGAAAGTCAGTCAGCAGCACATCGATATCCTGGTGCTGAGCAAGATAAGCCAACGCTTGTTCGCCGTTATCGACTATCTTGGCGTCAACGCCCAACTCAGCCAGTTGCATCGCGATGATGTTTTGATTGATGAGGTTATCTTCCGCCACCAAAACACGTCCGCTCAGCGCGGGACTTGCAGGCGCATCCTTAGCTGCTGACGTGGAGGTCGATGTCTGACGCGTGCGCTCCGTCAAGGCTTTAAGCACCAGATGAGGGTAGCGATAGTGCTGACTCGGAATCTCATGTACGTCATCACTCAAACCTCGAATCTGAAGATGATGGTTTTCAAGCATCATCACATCCGCGTGACTCTCACAGGCTTTCAGCCCCCAGGCGCGAAACCACTGTGTCATTTCTACAGGTAAACCTGATTCGTTGTAGCTCACATCGCTCAATATCGGATCTAAGCGAGCACTGGGTTTGAGTGGCAGCTGTAAGCGAAACACACTGCCAACATTGACGATGCTTTCGATATTTAATGACCCACCCATGCAGGCCACCAGCTTATCAACAATGCTCAGCCCTAAACCGGTGCCGCCAAATTGGCGCGTCACGCCATCGTCGGCTTGGGTAAACGGCTGAAAAATCTTTTCTATTTGGGCGCGCGTCATTCCGATGCCGCTGTCAGAGACCGTCACGTTAAGTGCCCGATCAGTGGCGGATGCATCAATTTTAATGAAGCCCGTCTGGGTGAACTTAATCGCGTTAGACATCAAGTTGTTGATGATTTGCACCACTCGCACATCATCAATCACGCCATAACGCTGGGCAAAAGGTAAAAACGCTACGCGACACTCCAGCCCTTTGCTCTGCGCTGCACTTTCAAAGGAACGAACCGTCTCCCCCACCACCTGCAGCAGATCGGTCTCAACCGGATTCACACGCAACTGATTGGCGTGCAATTTGGAAAAATCGAGCACTTCATCCACCAGCTGATTGAGGTGACGGGTCGATTGTTTGGCTTGTTCCACCAGTTCAGACACGTCAGAATGCAACGGCTTGGTTTGCATCAGCTCCAATAGCCCTTGTGCTGCCGCTATGGGAGTGCGCAGCTCATGGCTCATGGTTGCCAAAAAGCGCTCACGAGAGACGACCGCTTCCTGCGCATGTTGCTTCGCTTTGAGAAGCTCGGCTTCTTTCGCTTTGTGCTCGGTGATGTCGTTGAGCACCGTCAACACAAAGCGATTGTTTGAGCTCGGAGACGTGATCATTTTACGTTGGCGGAAAATGTGCGCCACCGACAGACGACAATCTTGAGTTTGGTGATAATCCGCGATCAGCTCACCCGCCAATACCCGCTCCACTTCTTGCGCATTATCGACCAAAGGCGACTGCGCGCTACGACTGGCCACGGTGCACCCGTTGCAATCGCCACGTTGAACGTGCTCGCAGTTACTCAGCACCATCTGGTTGCGGCTGTCATGAATAAATACCCAACTGTCGAGCTCTGAAATAATGGTCTTCAACCACTCTTTTTCGTTCTCTTCTTGATTTGCACTTGCCTCAGCCAAGCCCACTTTGAGCCTGAGGTTAGAGATAATAAAGTAGGTCAGCAGCGCCGCCAGCAATACCAATGTCAGCACAGCGCCAGCGACCTGCACCACTTGCTTGTCGTCATAGCCGTAGATGAAGTTGATTTGGCGATAGCCTCGCATCAGCTTCGCCATCTCGTTAACGTCAATGGTGCTAAATACACTGTCGAGCAATCGCTTCAACTGCGGGGAGTTTTTCACCGCAAACGCGAGGTGCACTTTTAGAGGCTCACGCTCGTTGATTTCGAGCCCGCCGACATCGCTTCGTACCACCAAACTGTGCGCGATATCTTTAGGGATATAAGCAAAATCAATCGCTTGAGATTTCAAATCTGCAATCAGCGTTTTCAGGGTGTCGTATTGTTTGATCTGGCGATCTCGCCACCCGGTAAGATGGACAAATCCTTGGTGCTCACTGCTGGTCAAAACGCCGACAATGTCATGCCCCTGATGTTGAGGCACGTCACCTTCACGGGTCACGGCAACATAGTTGAGGGACAAAAAGGGCTCAGTCAGTTGCCACTTCGCCATCGGTTTTTCATCGGTATACGCCACGGGGACCAAATCGGCGTTATAGCCTGACAGGCTCCCTTCATCGAGATGATCAGGCTCTACATGGGTAAACTCGAGCCCTGTCCGCGAGCGAAGCAGTTGGAAGAAATCATGCAAAAAGCCATCAAGCTTGCCGTCTTCACCACGAAACAGAAACGGATAGGCGGTGGTCGCGGCGCTATAAGTGATCGGCTGTTCGGCGCTATGGGTACGGTGAAAATCGTTCAGTTTGAGTTCAACCGAGTGATAAGGGTTGTCGGAGACTATCGAGCGAACGTTATCTCCCTGCTCTTCTAAATTCAGCACCTGATTGACGCGATCGACAAGGCTTTGATATTTGGCGGTGGTGATCAAGCGCACTTTCTCGCTCTTGACCCACTCTGGCGTCGCCAATGTACCTTTGACGATGTCATGGCCATCAAGAAAGGTGTTTAAGACCACGAAACTGGAGATAAGCGCATCACTCAACCCCAACTCCATCGCTTGCTTGGCATCATCAAGATCGCGGGCATAGTGAATGTTATCAATGCCCGCCGATTTGAGCTGTTCGCAATGGGAAGTGCCGCGAATGCATGACCAAGCAAGAGATTCAGGCGCATGTTTGGCGAGGTGACGATCGGCGTACCACACCGCCACACTGCTAGTGAAAAAAGGTTTAGAGAAGATAAATCGCTTGGCTCGCTCCTCGGTGTGGCTAAAGCCCACCGCCCCGACCACTTCATCACGCTCAATCGCATCCAGCAGTGCAGACACCGTCGGGTAGCCTTTCAGTTCTACCTTCAACTTCAGCGCGTTGGCAATGTTGACCAGATAGTCTTGATTGATGGCGTCAAATGCATTGATGCCATCGCGGTGGGTACCCATCGCTCCCTCTTTTGACACGATACCAAACACCAACGTCGCCCTTTGTGGCTCGCTGGTCGGCGCTACTGGCGCAGTTTTGGTCGCATTCACCTCACCTGTACCTAAACCAAGCAGGCAGAGCGCGCACAGCACCATCACGCGCAGGCGCGGCATGTGAAATCGTGTTTGAAAACGTGGCATCATAAGTCTTTCCTAATCTACTGATCGGCAAGACTAGGGATATAGGAAGCAAAGTCAAACGAGCACGTTTGGCACCTTGATTGTAACTAATTGTTAAATATAGATAATTTTAAATTTTGTAGGAAGAGTATGACACGAGTTCGGGAGATACCAGACAAATCGACTCTGTCAGAAAAGAAGAAAATTGACGCTCTCTAGGCTTAGTAATGACAGAAAAGCCGAAGTGACCCGACATACGGTTCACTTCGGCTTTCGTTGAGGGCAGCACGCTTATTCAACTTGCCCAAAAGAGCGTAACCAGCCTAACAGCTGAGCTCTTATAACTCAGTCATAAAGGTGCCGGTTGGGCTAATCGGCAGGTATTTTTCATAAAACGCCTGGTATTGACCAGCAGGGTCTAAATCACTAAACAGGGATGGGTAAAGAATTTTCGCGTAGAACTGAATCATCGCGCCATCAAGAATCGTACGACATGCACCGTGATACGCCGCAAACATACGCTGGTTTTGCACCGCAGATAGGGTTGACCAACCGACGCGCTGCTGAAATCCGGCTAAACGCTGCTTCGCTAGCGCTTCATCCACACCTTGCCCCATGACCATAGAGTCATCGGCGCTGCCTGATTCATAGCCTGTCATCACAATCACTTCTGGATTCGCAGCGAGGATTTGCTCTGGGTTGAGTTTGCCCCACCACTCGACGTATGGAGCGGAGATATTGTCACCGCCCGCCATGGTCGCAATCGCACCCCACATGTTTTTGCCAAAGGTGTAGCCAGTTTCACTCACGCCCGCCGCACCATATTCGGTGTAGACACGCGGCTTAGGCAGGTTGGCTTTCGCTAGACGCTCGCTGATCATCTCTACGTTTTTCTGGTACTCATCAGCAATGGTTTGTGCGCGCGCTTGCTGACCAGTGATGACCCCAATCAGCTTAGTGCTTTGCACATGGCGCTCCACCGTTTGGGCGTTGTAATCCACAACGACCACCGCGATTCCAGCACTTTGCATACGCTCAACATCCGATTCAAGTGCCTTAAATTGCCAATCCGCCAGTAGCACGACGTCCGGGTTCAAGCCGATCACTTTTTCTACCGAGAAGGTGTTGGTGTCTACACGTCCGATTTCGGGGATCTCATCAAGAGAGGGGCGGTGCTTGACATACTCCGCCCAGCTCGCCGAACGTGCTTGCCAAATGTATTTAGACATGCCAACCACATGGTCATACGCCGCTTCCGTGCCTATTGCCATATAATCTTCAGGGTAAAATCCTACGACGGCTCGTTGCGCCGGTGCATCAAAGGTCACCTCACGTCCTAGAACGTCAGTTACTGTGGTGGTTTGGGCAACAGTGAAACCGCTAAAACAGAGTGCGGCAAACATCATTAACTGTTTAATCATTGGGTCAATTCCTTGTTGTTTTGCGACATATTAATCCCTTTATTAATGATAATGCAACTAACTATCATTAATGGTAATATCACCACCTTTATTTATGCGAATACACCCTTTTGTACAGGTAAGATGACGTGGAATCTGTCGCCTTAGAACAGTTAATCAAGCAGCAGCGCCGCACCGAGAAGCAACGCGTAGGCGTCATTATCGCCTTTGCTTGTCTGATTGTGATGACGTTTGTTTTTGACATCATGACCGGGCCTTCGATGCTCAATGCATCCAAAGTCCTCTACTCATTATTGGAATGGATTGGCTTGCCGTATCAAGTCGATGCATCCACGCAAATCATTGTCACCAACCTGCGCTTGCCCATCGCTTTGATGGCGATCGTCGTTGGCGGCGCACTTGGCGTTGGTGGTGCAGAAATGCAGACGCTCCTGAACAACACCATGGCAAGCCCCTACACCTTAGGTATGGCGGCAGCCGCAGGTTTTGGCGCGGCCATCACTCTGTACATGGGATCTTGGGGGATCAGCAGCAACTATGCAGTGCCACTTGGCGCGTTTTTGTGTTGTATGTTGTCGGCGTGCTTTTTGTTCTCTCTCGCGTCGGTGCGTCATATTAGCTCTGGCCAGCTGATTCTTGCCGGAATTGCGCTGCTGTTTTTGTTTCAATCGCTGCTCTCGTTGGTGCAGTTTGTCTCCTCCCCTGAACTCAGTCAGCAAATTCTATTTTGGCTCTTTGGTAGCCTGTCGAAAGCAACGTGGAATAACCTAGCCATTACTGCGGCGGTGGTCTTATTGGGCGGCGTGTTGCTGATGAAAGATGCGTGGCAACTCACCGCGCTGCGCCTTGGGGAAGAGCGGGCAAAAAGCGTTGGCGTTAACATCAAACGGCTGCGATTAAAAACTCTGTTTATCGTCGCGGTGATCACCGCAACCGTGACCAGTTTTGTTGGGATCATCGGATTTGTCGGCATTGTCGCCCCCAATATGGCGAAATCCATGGTGGGTGAAGATCAGCGATTCTTTTTGCCGATGTCGTTTTTGGTTGGGGCATTTTTGCTCTCAGGCGCCTCTGTGCTATCTAAAATCATCGTGCCAGGCGCGCTATTTCCCATTGGCATAGTCACCGCCATTATTGGCGTGCCTTTCTTCTTCTGGCTTATCTTGGCGAAGCGAGGTTAATGGTGCTGGTTGCGGATCATATTCACATTCATATCGATAATCTCACGCTAGCGGATAACATCAGCTTTGAGCTCAATCCCGGCCAAGTCACTGCGGTACTGGGTCCCAACGGCGCCGGAAAGAGCACACTCTTGAAAGCGCTGTTTGGCGATATTGACCTCTCTCAAGGTGCCATTCGTCATCAAGAGACCACGCTCAACCCGAAAGCTCTCGCTCGCTGGCGTGCTCGCTTTGGCTACATGCCGCAAGACATTCACCTTGAAGTGAGTTTGAGTGTGATAGAAGTGGTACTGATGGGCAGGCTCGATAGTTTGAGCTTGCGCATTGATGATGATTTACTCAAGCAAGGGCTGCACATTCTCAACAGTATTGGCATGGCCCATTTGGCGAATCGTAACGTTAGCTCACTCAGTGGCGGTCAACGGCAGATGATTTTGTTCGCCCAAGCTATCATGCGCAACCCGCAGATCATGTTACTTGATGAGCCCGTTAGCGCATTGGATCTTCACCACCAGCATGTCTTGCTTGATCACTTAGTGAAACAGACACGCGAGCAGCAGTTTGTCAGCATTATGGTGCTGCACGATCTTAATTTGGCGGCGCAATACGCCGACCATCTTCTGGTCATCAAACAGGGGCAATTGGTCGCCAGCGGCGCGCCCAATGCCATTTTGACCACAGAGCTGGTGAAGTCCATCTACAATGTGGATGCCACGGTTCATCATGATAACGATGGCGTACCCTTCATACGTACTCTAAAAGCCAGTTAACGCACGCTCACCGCTCAAAAAAAGCCCCAGCATTAAGCTGGGGCCATTTCGACTAAACAATAAACTTGTTGAGTGCTGATGATTGCTCTTCGACAAGGCGCGTCTGTTGCTCGACTAAGTTAGACGTTTCCAACGTACGTTCTGCTACTTGGCTCGACAGATCTTTGATGTTCACCGTATTGCTGTTGATCTCTTCAGCCACCAAGCTTTGCTCTTCCGCCGCGGAGGCAATTTGGATATTCATTTCGGTGATTTGCGACACCGCATCTTTAATGCGATGCAGTGACTCATTGGCACTGTGCGCGTGCTCTACCGTCTCCATCGCCAGATCGTAGCTCTGAGTCATCGCCGAAGCCGTCGTGTTCGCGCCCGCTTGTAAGCGTTCAATCATAGCGCGAATCTCGGTGGTCGATTCCGTCGTGCGCTGCGCTAAGGTGCGAACTTCATCCGCTACTACTGCAAAACCGCGTCCTGAATCGCCCGCACGCGCCGCTTCAATCGCCGCGTTCAATGCAAGCAGGTTGGTTTGGTCAGCAATGCCATTTATTACGCTGACGATAGATTCAATGCTGTCGGTTGAGGCTTCCAGTTCACGGACACTTTTCGACGCGCGCTCCATCTGCTGCGCCAGCGTTTGGATAGAATCAGACGTCAGCGAGACAATGCTGGTGCCCTCTTCTGC
Organism: Vibrio sp. R10-SG-ISO4; assembly: GCF_059834135.1. Taxonomy (NCBI): domain Bacteria; kingdom Pseudomonadati; phylum Pseudomonadota; class Gammaproteobacteria; order Vibrionales; family Vibrionaceae; genus Vibrio; species Vibrio sp. R10-SG-ISO4. Next base: position 316,508 of record NZ_JCBDHJ010000018.1, on the reverse strand, counting down.
GGCGTGATCCGCCGATTGCGCAGCGTGCGCCGCGCTCTGTGCGTTCTCTGCCACCAACGCACAGGTCGTCGACATCTCATTCATCGCAGTCGCCAACTGCTCCACTTCTTGTACTTGAGTGTCCAACAGCATTCGTGAATCGTTCGCCGCGATATTGGTCGACTCCGCCACATGAGTGACATCGTGAGCTGTGCGTTGGCTGTCTTTAATCAGCGCTTGAATCGTCGCAACAAAGTTGTTGAAGCTTTTCGCCAGCTGGCTAAATTCTTCATCGGTATTGGTATCAAGACGCTTAGTCAAGTCGCCATCGCCACTTGCAACGTTGTCCATCGCTGCACTCAGTTGACGCAATGGGCGGGTTAGCCAAGCGATGATCGCCAAGAAAACCGCTAAACTGAGGAACATCAAGAGAGTGGCAATGATCATCGAGCTTGTTCTCATGTTCTGCAAAGGAAGATGTGTCTGCTCAAAATCGACGAGGATGCCGACAAACCAGCGTGTATCAGGCACTGGCTGGTAGGTGACATAGTAATCTCGCCCATTAACAGGCAAGATCTTAACATCATTGCTAATCGCACCATTTGCAATGAAACGAGTCAGAGGCTGACCATTAAATTGCGCGTTTGGGTGACCAATGATGGTGCCATTTTCATGAACAATGAATAGCATGCTGTGTGGCACGTCAGCCTCATTGACAGTGGCTGACAACACAGAAAGGTCAACATCAAAAAAGCTTACTGCCTCAAGCTGACCACTCTGGTAAATCGGTTGTGACACAGAGATCAATACCGCGCCTGTGCCTTCATCCACATACGGCTCTGTCACCACTCGTTGACCCACGCGCTTTGCGTCCACATACCAAGGGCGAGTGCGAGAATCCCAGTCACTCGGTGGCGTCCAACTGGCATCATTGTGCACAATTCGGCCATCATCTTCATATCCGACTCCGGCGGTAACAAAGACATGATTCAGTGCCGATTGATTGAAAATAGTATGAACACTCTCTTGAGGTGCGTTCGCCGTCAACTCCGATAGGTAATCAGCAAAGTCATATTTGGCCTTCATGGTTTCCGACAAATTATCAGCTACCTGTTTCATCGAGAGGTCAATCATTGTTGAGATAGAACTCTCCACTTCTTTACTCAATGCACGGTAGTTAAGGGTCGATAATAGACTCAACGACACTAAACATATCGCTGATCCTGCTACGATCAGTTTGGTACGAAATTTCATAATTCCTCGGAGACAAATAAGCATGCTCGTGCGAGTGTAGCGAAGTGCATATTTTATGAGGAATATCGGTTATTCCTCATACAGTAACGAGGTACACATTGGCTCCGTACCAATACCAAACAGCAAAAAGCCCACCGAAGTGGGCTTTTGGGAGTTAGGCTTTAGACGTCGTGTTACCAAAGCATCTATCTTTATCACACAATCGGTCTTTGTCCGCGATCCATCAGCTTCATGAGCACGTTATCGGCGGCTTCTCCGGCAATGCCGGCCAGCTTGGATGACAGCTTTTTCTTTTGTGTGTAATGGATCGCCAAAACGGTTTTTTCCTTGCAGGCGGTGGCGATAAGGTCATCGGAAGTGTTGATTTCATCCACCAAGCCCAGTTTGTGCGCTTGTGTGCCGAACCAGTGTTCACCGGTGGCGACTTTCTCCAACGCTAACTCTGGGCGATGTTCACGGATGAAGTCTTTAAAGAGATCGTGCGTCTCTTCAAGCTCTTGTTTGAATTTTTCACGCGCTTTGTCGGTGTTTTCACCAAACATGGTGAGGGTGCGTTTGTACTCACCAGCAGTCAGCTGCTCATAGTCGATGTCATGCTTTTTCAGCAACTTGTTGAAATTTGGCAACTGGGCAATCACGCCAATAGAGCCGACAATCGCAAACGGTGCCGAGACAATTTTGTCCGCAATGCACGCCATCATATAACCGCCGCTGGCCGCTACTTTATCGACCGCGATGGTCAGTGGAATGCCCGCGTGCTTAATGCGATCCAATTGCGAAGAGGCCAAGCCATAGCCGTGCACCATGCCACCACCCGATTCAAGACGCAGCAGAACTTCGTCTCCCTCACGGGCCACGGCAAGAATGGCGGTCACCTCTTCACGTAGCGAAGCCACCTCTTTCGCATCAATGCTGCCCTTAAAATCCAACACAAAAAGGTGCGGCTCGCGCTGGCTGTCTAACTCACCCGCTTTACTTGCCTGTTTAATGGCTTTCTCGCGCGCTTTGGTCTCTTCTTTCTGGCTCTTCTTCTCCGCCTTGTCGCGCGCTTTCAAAAACGCATCATCATGCAGATGATGTTCAAGGGTATCGACGGTGTGTTTATGCTGTTCACTGAGGTTGGTCACCTCCAGTTCACCTTTCGCACTGCCACTCTTGCCACCCGCGGCTTTGGCTATCACTAAAATCGCAATAATCGCGACCACAACAGTCACAATCTTGGCTAAAAACAGTCCGTACTCCAACAAAAATTCCAATGTGAATATCCTCTCCTAGGCGAATTGGTGTATTGTAACCACCTTGTCACGAAGACTTAAAGCAGAAGATTACAATAAGGATGCACATCGTGGATTATGCTGTCTCTTCAGATGCCCTGAAAGGTAAGGTTATTCTGGTTACTGGCGCGGGAGCCGGTATTGGTAAACAAGCGGCGCTCTCTTATGCAGAGCATGGCGCAACGGTGATTCTCCTTGGCCGCACCGTCAAAAAACTCGAAGCCACCTACGACGAAATTGAAGCCGCCGGCTACCCTCAGCCAGCGATTATTCCCTTGGATATGAAAGGCGCGAGCAAGCAAAACTATCTGGATATGGCCGATACGATTGAGAGCCAGTTTGGACGTCTTGATGGTGTGCTGCACAACGCCAGTTTGCTTGGCGTGATCAGTCCGTTTGATCAAGTCGGTGAGGATACCTATGACGACGTGATGCAAGTCAACGTCAAAGCGCCCTTTTTGATGACGCAGGCCCTGCTGCCTTTGCTGCGTCAATCCGACGATGCGCGCATTGTCTTTACCTCATCCACCGTGGGTCACAGTGGCCGCGCGTTCTGGGGCACGTATGCGATGTCCAAATTTGCAACCGAAGGCATGATGCAAGTGTTGGCGGATGAGCTCAGTGACTCGACCATTCGTGTTAATGCCATCAACCCGGGCGCGACCCGCACAGGCATGCGCGCAAAAGCCTACCCAGCGGAAGATGCCGATTTACTCAAAACACCGCTCGATCTGATGCCCCTGTACCTCTACTTGATGGCACCGGAAGGTCGCGCCGTCAACGGTCAGTGTATTGACGCTCAACCGAAAAAATAATCGCCAATAAACGCCGACTTCTCAACGCCTTGCACTCTGTGTGAGGCGTTTTTTTATTCACTCACACCACGAGGATCTTGTCGATCGTTGATAAATAATTATACTGTATATGTATACAGGTAAATGGTTATGTATGAACTGATCGAACATCTTAAGCAAAAACAATGGCTTTGGCAGGGTAATCAAACCTTAGCAGAGCAAGACCACTACACCACTGGCTATGATCTGCTTGATCAAAAGCTCAGCGGCGGCTTCCCGAAGCAAGGTGTGGTGGAGCTGAGCTCGCCCGCTGCGATTGGTGAGCTGCGCCTGTTGCTTCCCCATCTAAGAAACACCACTCAAGAGCGGTTGTCGGTCTTTATTCAGCCGCCGGGGTATCTATGCGCCGAGCAGCTCATCCGCGAAGGGTTCGATATGAATAAGATTTTGCTCCTCTACCCACGCGAGCACAAAGAGGCGCTGTGGGCCGCTGAACAATGTTTAAAAAGCGGCGCTTGCAGCAATGTGCTGTTATGGTCAAGCCAGTTAGAAGTGCACCAAGCTCGGCGTTTGCAAGTCGCCAGTGAACGCGGTGATAGTTTGTCTTTTTTGTTCAAATCCGAACAGCACAGCCAGGCATCACTGCCGGTGAGCTTAAGCCTTGCCCTGCGCCCGCACCCTTTGGGCTTAGAGGTCACCATCACCAAACGCCGCGGCGGATGGCCACACGCCAGTTTTGTCCTGGATATGAGCCGCACTTGGCCAGCACTGACGCACGCTCGCTCGCCATCAAGCGCTGACGTTCTCCCCTTTCCACTGAGGCAGCAAGGCTAACGATGACGCTCTGGTTGTATCTCCATTTTCCGTCCTTGCAACTGGACGCGCTGTTTCACACACCGCAAGGTGAGCCGCTGGTGATTGTCGATCCTCAGCGCTTTCGGGTTATGCAGTTAAATGCAGCGGCTCATGCTCAAGGGATCCAACCCGGCATGGGACTGGGCAGCGCCAGTGCGCTTTGCCCGACTCTGCAAGTGCACCCTTATGATGCCGATGTCGAGCATAAGCTGTTACTGGAACTGGCGCAGTGGCTCTATTTCGTCACCTCTGACATTGCGCTCTATCCCCCCAATGGCTTGTTACTTAAAGTCACCGATATGCTGACCTTATACGAGGGGTTGGATAAGTATTGGCAGCAGCTCAGTCAGCACCTCACGCGCTGGTCGTTGGATGGCAAAGAGACAGCAGAGAGCGATAGCAACGCGCCGATGCGCCTTCACTATCACTACGCCACTGGGTTTTCTCCGCTTTGCGCCATGCTATTGGCCAAATCGGGTACAGCCATGATTGAAGAGCGTCAAGAGAGACTCCATCAAGCCCTTTTACCGTTTGCTCTGCACGCGACCGAACTCGCCCCCTCGCAAGTGGATAAACTCGCGCGCGTCGGGATAACCACACTCGAACAACTGCTGGCGTTGCCAATGCAAGATATTGCCCGCCGCTTTGATATTGATTTGGTCAACTATGTTGGGCGCTTGATGGGCCAATTTAAACATCCGGTGGATTTCTACCATCCGCCCGAGTCCTTCCAGCGTTATCTGGAGCTGCTGTTTGAGATTGAGACCATTGCGTGGCTCACTCGCCCTTTGCAGCGCCTGCTCAATCAACTGGAAACCTTCCTTATGCTGCGCAATCAAGTGGCCTATGAGCTCACACTCACGCTGCATCAACGGGAAGGACAAGAGGCGCAGATTCACTTTACCTCCGCCAGTGGTGATTATCTGGCCACGCGCTGGATGACGCTGTGCCAGCTGACGTTAGAGTCGATGAAACTCGACGCGCCAGTACAAGGACTGACACTCGAGTTAGTACGCGGCGGCGAATTAGAATCCACCAGCCCCAACCTGTTTGGCAAAAAGCAGGGCCAACAGAGCGAGTTGGAGCTCATCAGCCTATTGCAAGCCAAACTAGGCGCGCAGCAGGTACGTAAAATCGCGCTCACCGCCGACCCTAGACCGGAAAAATCACTGGCGCTGTGCGAGCCAGAGCGTCCCGTTCCAACCTCTCTGGCTACACCGAAGTTTCGCCCTTTGGTGTTACTCGACAACGCTCAGCCACTGGAAGAGAACGTTACCTTGATTCAAGGCCCCGAACGCATTGCAACCGGATGGTGGGATGGTGACAGCATCACTCGGGATTACTTCATCGCTCGCAGTGAGGTTGGGCGCTGGTTGTGGGTCTATCGCACCCCGCAGCGGCAGTGGTTTTTGCATGGCCTATTTTGTTAGCACTGAACCCAAGAGAAAAGCATGTCGTACGCTGAGCTTTACTGCCAAACCAATTTTTCGTTTCTGACCGGCGCTTCTCACGCAGAGGAGCTGATCTTGCAGGCGGATTTTCTTCGCTATCACTCACTGGCCATTACCGATGAGTGCTCCGTCGCGGGTGTGGTGCGCGCCTACAGTGCCGTTAAGCAGCAACAACTCGGGATTCATTTGATTGTCGGCAGCGTATTTTGGTTGACCCCCCATTGCCACGTGGTGTTGCTCTGCCCAAGCCGTGAAGCGTACGCCGAGCTGTGCCGGATTATTACCAATGCGCGTCGGCGCTCAGAGAAAGGGCAATACCAGTTGTCAGAGTGGGATCTGATGTCCGTTCGCCACTGTTTTGTGCTTTGGCTCCCCACCCACCACAGCGAAGATAACCGCTGGGGACGCTGGCTCCATCAACACCATGCCGATCGCTTGTGGATTGGTGTTCAGCGCCATCTTAAAGAAGACGATCACGCCTACTTAGCCCATTGTGAGCAGCTCGCCGAATCGCTTCATCTACCCATCACGGCATGCGGCGGCGTATTGATGCACAGCGCAACACGCCTGCCTTTGCAACATGTCCTCACCGCGATTCGTCTTGGTCAAAGTGTTGAACAGGTCTCTGCGCATTTGCTCGCCAACACAGAGCGCAGCCTGCGCAGCCAAGATAAGCTCAACAAACTGTTTAAAGCTGAATGGCTAGCGGAGAGTGTTCGGATTGCTAAGCGCTGCCATTTCTGCCTCAGTGAGCTCAAATACGAATACCCTAGCGAGCTGATTCCTGACGGCCACACCCCGATGAGTTACCTAACCGCATTAGTAGAAAAAGGCAAAATAGCACGCTTTCCAGACGGCGTTCCTCAGGAGATTGAACACACCATTCAAAAAGAGCTAGCGCTGATTGAGGCGCTCGATTATCCGTTTTACTTTCTCACCATTCATGACATGGTGATGTTTGCCAAACGCCAGAAAATCCTCTACCAAGGGCGAGGTTCAGCGGCCAACTCCGTCGTCTGCTACTGCTTAGAAATTACCGCCGTTGACCCAAGACAAATCTCAGTACTGTTTGAGCGTTTCATCAGTAAAGAGCGCGATGAGCCGCCCGATATTGATGTCGATTTTGAGCACGAGCGACGCGAAGAGGTCATTCAATACCTTTATCAAAAATACGGCCGTGAACGCGCAGCGCTCGCCGCAACGGTGATCTCCTATCGTTTTAAAAGTGCGGTACGTGAAGTCGGTAAAGCGCTTGGCATTGAAGAGAGCCAACTTGACCACTTCATTCACAACGTCAACCGCCGTGACCGCACTCAAGGTTGGCAAGCTCAGATCGTACAGTTGGGCCTGCAACCGGGCTCACTCAAAGGCCGGCAGTTTATCGACTTGGTCAATGAGATTTTGGGCTTTCCGCGTCACTTATCACAGCATGTGGGTGGCTTTGTCATCTCCGCAGGTCCACTCTATGAACTGGTGCCGATCGAAAATGCCGCCATGGCCGATCGCACCGTGATCCAGTGGGATAAAGATGACTTAGAAAGCCTCAAACTGCTCAAAGTCGATGTGCTGGCACTGGGCATGCTCAGCGCCATTCGCAAATGTTTTGCCTTGATTGAGCGCTGGCACGGACGCAACTTATCGATTGCCGACATTACCCGCCTTGGCGATGACCCCAAGGTGTATCACATGATTCAAAAAGCCGACACCGTGGGCGTGTTTCAGATTGAATCACGCGCGCAGATGAGTATGCTACCGCGCCTCAAACCCGCCAACTACTATGATCTGGTGATACAGATTGCGATTGTGCGCCCAGGGCCAATTCAAGGGGATATGGTTCATCCCTTTCTCAAGCGCCGTGATGGCTTAGAGCCCGTCACCTACCCTTCAAAAGAGGTGGAAGAGGTGCTGTCACGCACAATGGGGGTGCCGATTTTCCAAGAGCAAGTGATCAAACTGGCGATGGTGGCCGCCGGCTTTAGTGGCGGGGAAGCCGATCAGTTGCGACGCGCAATGGCGGCATGGAAGAAAAATGGCGATTTGGTGAAGTTTCGCACCAAACTGATTGAGGGCATGTTAGCGCGCGGCTATGAACAAGCGTTTGCCGAGCGATTATTTGACCAGATCTTAGGCTTTGGCGAATACGGTTTTCCTGAGAGCCACTCCGCCTCCTTTGCGGTGCTCGCTTACTGCTCGGCATGGCTAAAGTGCCATTACCCTTACGCGTTTTATACGGCGCTGCTCAATAGCTTGCCGATGGGCTTTTACAGCCCTTCTCAATTGATCCAAGATGCGCGTCGCCACCAACTGCGCGTATTACCTATCTGTATCAACCACTCTGAGTATGACCATCAGGTCGTACGCGATGAACACGGATTTGCCCTAAGGCTGGGCTTTCGTCTTATTAAAGGCTTTAGTCAAACCAGCGCTAAGCAGGTACTCAAAGCACGCCATAACGGACCCTTTCACCACCCAAGCCAACTCAAACACATTGGCTTAAACCAGAAAGAGCTCGAAGCACTGGCCTCAGCCAACGCCATGCACACCATTGCCAACAACCGCTACCATACCCGATGGGCGATGATGGACTCACTCAATGACTTGCCACTGTTTCGCCACCTCAATGATGAGCAAGCCGCGCCGGTGCCTGCCCCAAGCGATGTGCAAACCTTACTTGAAGATTACGCCGCCACTGGGCTATCGCTGCACAGCCACCCAATCACACTGCTGGATAACGCTCAGCGATTAGGTCGCTTTACGCGGATGAATCAACTGGTGCAAAAGCCGCATCAGTCCTTAGTCACCGTAGTAGGTGTGGTCACGGGCAGGCAATCCCCGGGAACCGCCGCCGGGGTGACTTTTTTTACCCTGGAAGACGATACCGGCAATATCAATGTTGTGGTGTGGCAAGCGACCGCCAGAGCGCAAAAAAATGCTTACCTGACCGCCAAGATACTCAAAGTCAAAGGGATTTTAGAACGCGAAGGCGACGTCACACATGTCATCGCTGGGCGCTTAGAGGATATGACCGAGCAACTGGCAGACTTAAACAGCCGCTCGCGAGATTTTCATTAAATGGTGAGCCCGTCAGATCAAACCAAAAGGTCACAACAAGTCAGACTTACTTGCTCAGTACATCGCGCAGACGATCTTGCGCCACTTCCACCAGCAAATCCGGTTGGAACTTGGAGATAAAACGATCGCAGCCCACTTTTTTCACCATGGCTTCATTAAAACTGCCACTGAGCGAGGTGTTCAAGGTAACGTAGAGATCTTTCATACGCGGATCGTTACGGATTTCATAGGTGAGTTTGTAGCCGTCCATTTCTGGCATTTCGGCATCGGTGATCATCAGCAACAAGTCTTCAACCACATTCTTGCCTTCATCCGCCCAAGACTTAAGCAATCTTAATGCTTCAAGACCATCGCGGCACTCAATGATATTAAGGCCCAATTGCGACAAGGTTCCTCTCACCTGAGCGCGCGCCGTCGAGGAGTCATCAACAATCAAGACGTTGCGTCCGACCATTTGTGTCGACAACTCTTCATCCAGTACGCCTTCGGAAATGGAGACGTCGTAGTCAATGATCTCAGCCAGCACTTTTTCTACATCGATGATTTCGACAATCTTCTGCTGGCTGTCTTCTTGCACATGTGTAATGGCTGTCAGGTAGTTCGCACGTCCTGCCGTTTTCGGTGGCGGCTGAATTTCACTCCATGCGGTGTTAACAATATTACGCACTTGACCTACTAGGAAGCCCTGCACAGTGCGGTTGTATTCGGTGATGATGAGATTTTCTTCTTGATTTTCAAGACGAGAAGGCGGGAAACCAATGGCAGCGCGCAGGTCAATCACGGGCACTGAGACACCACGCAGTGATGCGACACCCGTGATGTTGTAATGAGAGCCGGGCATTTTGGTCAATGGCGGCACTTTGATCACTTCACGCACTTTAAACACATTGATCGCGAAGATTTGACGACTGTTGAGGCTAAACAGCAACAACTCAAGTCGGTTCTCACCCACCAAGTTTGTGCGCTGATCTACGGTATTTAATACTCCAGACATACTACTTCTCAACCAATGTATTAAGACAAATTAACTAGGGTATTCACCCCATCCCTTTTCAAGATTATATGGGAAAGTGGAAAAGATAAAGCTTGGCTATGAGATGACGTGCGTTAACCCTCAATGACTTTCATCAACAGCAGGCCATCGTATAGCGCCTGTTTGATTAACGCCGCGCCCGGCATGGTCGCTTGTTTGTAGAAGCGCGATTCCACCAGTTCCAGATCTTGATGATAGACAGGCAAACTCTGCTCTTCAATGCAGGTTTGGATTTCCGGGTACAAAATGGTTTTGGCTTGGTTAATGGCTCCGCCAATCAACACCTTCTCAGGGTTGAACAAATTGATCACCATCGCAATCGCAGAGCCGAGGTAGCGCCCCAACTTTTGGATGACATCGACCGCCAGTGGATCGCCGTTCGCCGCCGCTTCACAAATGTCTTCAACCGACACTTCTTCAATCGACGAGAGCGATGACTCTTCACCATTGGCGATACGCTCGGTCACCTCATCACGAATCGCTTGTGAACTGGCAACGGTCTCTAAACAACCACGGTTGCCGCAGTGACACTGCTTACCGTTTTTGTCGATTTGAATGTGGCCAAGCTCACCAATGTTTCCGTGACGACCTTGCAAAACACGGCCATCCAAAACGATCCCAGCCCCGAGGCCGTGGTGAATCGAGATGAGTACCGAGTTGTCGTTCTCTTGTGAGTGACCAAACAGTTTTTCTGCCAGCGCCCAAGCTCGGGTATCGTTAGCAATAAACACAGGCAAACCCGTGGCTTTAAAGATCTCTGGGCCTAGGGCTAGATTTTCGACGTGATAGTGCGGCATTTGCAGCACGACGCCTTGCTCAGAGTTCACTAAGCCCGGCAACGTGATGGCAATACTGGTGACGCGATCAAGCTGATCGGCGTAGGTTTGGAAGAACTCGTCAATTTCATGTAAAAGTCGCGCGAGCACGTCGTCTTGGTCTGTCTCGTGAATATCGATTTTGGTATCGATGAGGACATCACCACCCAGCTCATGCAGTGCAATGGTCAGATAACCGCGACCAAGACGCATCGAGAGAAATTGCCAGCCTTCGTTATTGACTTGAAGCCCCACCGCAGGTCGACCACGACTGGTGGCTTCTTGCACTGTGGTTTCGTGGATAAGGTGCGCCTCTATCAGCTCACGAGTAATCTTGGTGATACTCGCTGGTGCTAACTCGCTCAACTTGGATAAGTCGATGCGAGAAATAGGGCCGAACTGATCGATCAGTTTGTAGACACGGCCAGCGTTGACCTGCTTGATATGATCAATATGGCCAGGTTGAGCCATGTACATAGAGTGCTCCAAATATCAGTAACCTGGTAATTTTTTTACTTTGCGAACTAATTGTGAAGAGCTTTGATGTATCGCCGTGACCAGCATCACGTATAAAGCGTTTTGTTTGTGTCCCGAGTCAAATCACAAAACGATTCCTGCCCCCTTAGTGTTATTTTTTTGCATTAATAAATATGTCTCCATCCTCAAGTTTGAAACAGCGTATATACTTATCTCATAGGGAACTTATCTCATCGAGCATTTAAGTTATCAGGGACTTAACTCAAACACTTAATTTATCGACCACAGACATCATCGAGCGCTTGGAGAAAGCGAGTCTGGCGAATGACGTCTTGCAAGGAGAGTTCAATGACCATCATCCAGAGAAGAACAAAAATCGTCTCAACCCTCGGACCTTCAACCGACCAACCCGGTATCTTAGACGCCATTTTGCAAGCGGGGGTCAATGTGGTGAGAATGAACTTCTCGCACGGGACGGCTCAAGATCATAGAGATCGCGCCACCAAAGTCCGCAATATCGCCGCCAAATTGGGCACACATGTTGCCATTTTGGGTGACTTACAAGGCCCTAAAATTCGCGTCTCCACCTTCAAAGAGGGCAAAGTGCACCTCAATGTGGGCGACATTTTTATTCTCGATGGCGACCTGCCTGCAGGTGAAGGTGACAAAAACGCCGTCGGTTTGGATTACAAAGCGCTGCCAGATGACGTCACCACCGGCGATATCCTGCTTCTTGATGATGGCCGAGTGCAACTCAAAGTGATTGGCGTATCCGGCCAGCAGGTGCGCACCGAAGTGACCATCGGCGGCGCGCTCTCGAACAACAAAGGCATTAACAAAAAAGGGGGTGGCTTGTCGGCCGCCGCCTTAACCGAAAAAGACAAACGGGACATTCTTCTTGCGGCAGAGATCAATGTCGATTACCTCGCGGTGTCGTTCCCACGCAACGGCGAAGACATGAAGTACGCCAGACGCCTCGCAAAAGATGCCGGGCTCAACGCCAAATTGGTCGCAAAAGTTGAGCGCGCTGAAACGGTGGAGAGCCTTGAGAACATTGATGACATCATTCTCGCTTCCGATGCCGTCATGGTCGCTCGGGGGGATTTAGGGGTGGAAATCGGTGACCCTGAGCTGGTCGGCGTACAAAAACAACTGATTCGTCGCGCGCGTAGCCTGAACCGCACCGTGATCACCGCGACGCAGATGATGGAATCCATGATGGAAAACCCGATGCCCACTCGAGCGGAAGTCATGGATGTGGCCAACGCGGTACTGGATGGCACCGATGCAGTGATGCTCTCGGGTGAAACCGCAGCGGGTAAATACCCTCTTGAGACCGTGATTTCGATGGCCGAAGTCTGTTTGGGTGCCGAGCGTGTGGCCTCCATCAATCGCAGTCAATTCCAAGTCGATTCAGAATTTGAATCCGCCGAAGAAGCGGTCGCGATGAGCACCATGTTCGCCGCCAATCATACCAAAGGCGTTAAAGGCATCATTACCCTGACTGAATCTGGCCGCACCGCACTGATGATGTCTCGTCCAAGCTCAGGGCTGCCCATCTTTGCTCTCTCTCGCAACGAAGATACGCTAAATCGCAGCGCCCTTTACCGTGGCGTGTTCCCGATTTTCTTTGACTACAAAGGCGACACAGGCTTTAACACCGCTCAAGCCGCGGTCAATACGCTCAAAGAAAAAGGGTTACTCGATGAAGGCGACTTAGTGTTGATCACGCTCGGTGACGTGATGGATGTGGTGGGCTCGACCAACTGCATGCGAATCTTGAAAGCCTAGCCAAAGAACGCCAATAGGGAGCAAAGCTCCCTATTGATTGTTTATTTGCTGAGCCGGTTTACTGGCCGACTTTAAACCTCTTCTCGCTTAACTCGCCTGCACCTCTAACTACTGAACAAGCGCTGATCGCTGCATCGGGCGAAGGTCTCGACGAATCGATAACCTGCCTCTAGACCGAGTTGATAATCGTGTTCTAACGCGGATTTCTCGCTCATCAGCGAACTCGATTGCAGAGGTTTATCGGGCTTAATTTGCACAATAAAACAATCATCCGGTGGCGAATGAAGGAAATCTTGCGTCAAGGCGTAGGTTTGATAGTGCACCATCAACATATCGGCTAAATGTGAGTCAAACTTATCGCCCAACAAATGACTCAAACGGTACACATCGTCGGCGCCAAACAGCCAACGCCCGCCATTGAGCGCCTCAAAGCCTTGTTTTTGGATTTGCAGCTGTTTGTTTTTCTGCACCTTTTCCGACAAAAACGCGCCCCAATCCAACTTCCATTGCGACAGCTTTTGCTGCCACTGCTCTTGAATCAGATTGAAAGAGTCACGAAACCACTCAACTTTCTCTGTTTGTGTAAGAGGAGTGGGCTCCACGGCAAGATCATCCCCTTCAGTGCGGATCACGACAATGCATCGAGCGCCCTTGCGCCACGCTTCTTGTACCGGGATCGACGCCGACACGCCGCCATCCACGTATTCTCCATGATCAAATGCCACTGTATTGGGATAGAGCCTTGGAATCGCGCAGGTGGCAATCAGCACCTTTTTCCAATCGTCTTTTAACATGGGCAAATAGTGATCGAGAAGATGATGCGTATCCGTGACCGCTGCATAGGCATCACGCTTACCCAGCACTTTGCGCCCTAAATCGACGTCCAACCGGTAGGGGTAATCACTGATTTTATCCAGAGACCAATCTAGCCCAAGGTACTGTTTGCGGCGGATGTAACCGAAAAGATTGAAGAACTGCGGATCCGTGGTCAAATCTAAGATGAAAGAGCGACCGATTCCGCGTTGGCGGCAGAGGTACGCACACAAGTTCAACGCACCAGCTGAGGTGCCATAGAAGGTATCAAACGGGTCAAAATTGGAAAGAAGAAAAGCATCAAGTACACCGGCAGTGAAGATACCTCTTTGGCCGCCCCCTTGGGCAACCAAAGCGTTTTTGCCACCGGTATATTTGGCGAGTCGGGATTCGTCTAACTCGACAGCAGCATTAGTAATGCATCCGCTGTTGTTCATGATGGCGGTTAAGCCGAATTGATCGCGATAAGTCCATAGCCAATTAACACGGTAAAGACGGTCGCGACGATGATGAGGGCAAATTTGAGATCGTGTTCCATAGACATCTCCTTGTTGTTTAACAAAGTAATAACACCTCTGTGAAGTATCTTCAAATACCACATCTTTTTTGTGTTTAATTATGGCGTTAGCGTCACAATTGCCTTATCCCACTGCGATTAGATTCTCGATAAGGAACCGCTCATGACTTGTCTGCGCTTGTTCACTCCCTTACTTTTACTCTGCGCCCTACCCTCCATCAGCTACGCCGAGACTTTCCTCACCCCTTGGCTAGGTGTGACACTGGGCGGCGAGTTAGAAGATCAAAACGGACAAACCTACGACCTCAAACCGTCAGAGAGCTACGCTTTTAGCCTAGAACATACGTTAGATAAGGGACGCATCGGCCTTTTTTACGCCACGCAGTCGACCGATGTAGAAAAGATTTCAGAGCGAGCGACCACTCACTATCTTCACTTTCAGAGCAGTATTTACTATCCACTGAATCCGGGGCTGTCGAGCTACGTTGGCGTCGGTTTGGGCGCGTCCTACATGGATGCCCAATGGGTGGATGACCACTATGGGTTTTCCGCCTCGATCTTTGGTGGCTTTGATTACCAGCTCAACTCGCAACTTTCTGTTAACACGCAAGTACGCTGGCTCGGGACTGTGGTGGACAATGACACCAGCGGGATATGCAATCTACCCAGCGATGGCAGCGAACAGTGCATCATTCGCTTTAAGACCGATTGGATGAATCAATTTTCCGCCAACATCGGGATCACGTGGCGATTCTAGGATTCTCAATATCGAGCAGGCATAAAAACGCCACCGACAAAGCGGTGGCGTAGAGAGTCTAATTGGAGCGCTTAAAAGTTGTACTTAATGCCGAGTGCGCCGCCAATTTGCAGTTCAGGACCACTGTATAGGTCAAGCTCTGGGTGGAGTTGGCCGTAAAGATCCCAACCTTTGCCCAGATCCCATTTCAAGCCCAGTGGCACGCGCACGCCAAACTCTTTGTGATCCCACTCGCTCCAACCACCAACACCGACATACCAAGAGACTGGGGCGTTGCCATCAAAACGACCAGAAGTGATCAGGTAGTCAAATGCAGCACCATCATTGCCAAGGGTGAAACGGTATTGATTATCGAGCTCCAATACCGCACTGAGCTCTTGATCGTACGCCATACCGACCGAAATTGGGGTTTTATCTGGGTTTGCCATGGCTACGGACGAGCCAAGCAATACTGCCAACGTGCCCCCTACCATGCTAACGCTTCTCTTGTTCATTGATGAGTTCCTTAGCGGTTTAAGTTCTGCAGGAAATTATCGTCAAAAGTGCCTATCAGGTGTCAGGAAAACGTCAGAACCTAATAACAAAGGGCTAGAGACAACAATGCCAGTCATCAGACTGGCATTGAAAGTTGAACGTGCATAATGCGTCAATTAAGAGACGGACACATGCAAACACGACACTGCGTGCACATCGCTACCTTGAATGGTTGGCTTGGTCTTGGCGCACGCGTCGGTCGCTTGTGGACAGCGGGTGCGGAACACACAACCAGACGGCGGACTGATCGGTGATGGCAGATCGCCTTCTAACATTTCAATCTGCTTCTCACGTTCCAACTTGGGATCGGGAATCGGCACCGCCGACATCAGTGCGCGTGTGTAAGGGTGTTTCGGGTTATCAAACAGCGCGTGAGCTTCACCCAACTCCACTGCGTTACCCAAGTACATCACCAACACGCGATCAGAAATGTGTTTGACCACCGACAAATCGTGGGCGATAAACACCAGTGACAGACCCAGCTCTTTTTGCAGCTCTTTAAGCAAGTTCACAACCTGAGCCTGAATCGATACATCTAGCGCCGATACCGGCTCATCACAGATGATCATCTTCGGATTCAAGATAAGCGCACGAGCAATACCGATACGCTGACACTGACCACCCGAGAACTCATGAGGATAGCGGTTAATCACGTTAGGTAGCAGACCGACCTTCTTCATCATCTCTTTAACGCGCTGCTTCACTTCCTCTTTGGAGAGATCTGGATAGAAAGTCTCCAGCGGCTCGGCGATGATGTCACCAATGGTCATTCGCGGGTTAAGCGACGCCAACGGATCTTGGAAAATCATCTGGATCTCTTTACGCGTTTCACGGCGCTGGACCTCTTTCATCTTGGTCAAGTCTTGCCCAAGCCACACCACTTCACCGTCGGTCGCTTCGACCAAGCCGATGATGGCACGGGCGAAGGTGGATTTACCACAGCCAGATTCGCCCACTACGCCGAGCGTTTCGCCTTCGTACAAACGCACGTTAACACCATCCACCGCTTTTAGCGTTGAAGGTTTGGCCCATGGCCACGCCGATTTTGCGGCAATATTGAAGTGCACCTTCAACTCTGAAATGTCTAGAATGACTTTTTTATCTGCACTCATTTCGTCCAAGCCTCCCAATCAGAAAAACACGCGCGTTGACGACCTTGACCAAATGGCGTCAGGATTGGCGCTTCTTGCTTACAGCGATCCATCACGCGATGGCAACGCTCTTGGTACGGACAGCCGGTCGGCAGACGTAGCAAGTTTGGCGGGTTTCCAGGAATGGTGGGCAGCACCTCACCTTCGGTATCCAGGCGAGGAATCGCTTTGAGCAGACCCTCTGCATAAGGGTGACTTGGGTTGTAAAAGATCTCATCCACGCTACCGTACTCCATGGTACGGCCTGCGTACATCACCAGCACTTTGTCACATGAACCTGCAACCACACCTAAGTCGTGCGTGATCATGATAATGGCGGTGTTGAATTCTTGTTTTAGCTCGTTAAGCAAATCCATGATCTGCGCTTGAACTGTTACATCCAGAGCGGTCGTCGGCTCATCAGCGATCAGCAGTTTAGGACGACACAATAGCGCCATTGCGATCATCACACGCTGACGCATACCGCCTGAAAATTCGTGCGGATACATGGTGATACGCTTACGCGCTTCAGGGATTTTCACCGCTTCCAACATGCGGACCGACTCTTCAAACGCTTCGGCCTTGCCCATGCCTTTGTGCAGCATCAGCACTTCCATCAACTGATCACTGACCTTCATATAAGGGTTCAGTGACGTCATAGGATCTTGGAAGATCATCGCAATTTGCTCAGCGCGCACTTTATTGAGCGCTTTTTCTGGCAAGTTGAGGATCTCTTTGCCTTCAAATTTAGCACTACCTGAGATGATGCCGTTTTTGGCCAGCAGCCCCATGATAGCGAAAACCGTTTGCGATTTACCTGAACCTGATTCACCCACAATACCCAGTGTTTCACCTTGGTTGAGTGAGAAGTTCAGATCGTTAACTGCGGTGACGATACCATCTTGCGTGGTAAATTCGACGCGCAGATCTTTGACATCTAATAAGCTCATCATTGCTTCCTTAATCTTTCTCTTTAATTATCTGTCTTTAGGATCAAGCGCATCGCGCAGACCGTCACCAACGTAGTTGAAGCAGAACAAGGTCACCACCATGAACGCGGCTGGGAAAGTCAGCTGCCAAATAGCGATTTCCATCGTTTGCGAGCCTTCTTGTAGAAGTGCGCCCCAACTTGTCATCGGCTCTTGTACACCTAGACCAAGGAATGAAAGGAAAGATTCAGTCAGAATCATGCTTGGGATCAACAGTGTGGAGTAAACCGCCACAATACCCAGTACGTTTGGCACAATATGACGGGTAATGATTTTCCAGTTGCTAACGCCACAGACGTGTGCCGCTTCAATGAACTCTTTACTGCGTAGGCTCAAAGTTTGACCACGTACAATACGCGCCATATCCAGCCAAGCAATGGCACCAATCGCGACGAAAATCAAAATGATATTTCGGCCAAAGAAGGTCACCAATACGATCACAAGGAACATAAATGGCACCGCGTAAAGGATCTCCAAAATACGCATCATGATTCTATCGACTTTACCGCCGATAAACCCAGAGGTTGCGCCATAGAGGGTACCAATCAGAACCGCCACCAAGGCGCCAAGTACACCCACCATCAGTGAGATTCGGCCACCAATCAGCGTACGTACGTAGAGGTCACGACCTAGACTGTCGGTACCAAACCAGTGCTCAGCACTTGGGCCAACGTGCATCGCGTACCAATCGGTATCATCGAATGTGTACGGCGCAATCATTGGCAGGAAGATCACCGCTAAGGTCATCACAAACAAAATGCACAGGCTGATCATTGCCGCCTTGTTGCGCATAAAACGAATACGGGCGTCTTGCCACAAACTGCGGCCTTCGACTTCCAAATTCTCTGCAAACTTCTCGACCGCTTCGAGGTTCTCTTTTTTCGTTAACATAACCAATCTTCCCTGTTAGTAGCGAATTTTCGGGTCAATCATTGCAAGGAGAATATCTACCACTGCGTTGAAAAGAATGAAGAGGAAACCGATCAAAATCGTAATTCCCATCACCAGCGAGTAATCGCGGTTAAATGCGGCGTTGACGAACAACTTACCAATGCCAGGCAGACCAAAGATGGTCTCGATCACCACCGAACCGGTAATGATGCCGACAAACGCAGGGCCCATGTAAGAGACGACAGGCAACAACGCAGGTTTCAGTGCGTGTTTAAGAACGATGTAACGGTAGCTCAAACCTTTCGCACGCGCAGTGCGGATAAAGTTACTGTTCAAGGTTTCAATCATCGAGCCACGGGTAATACGCGCAAACGTGGCGATGTACAAAAAGGACATACCAAGGACAGGCAAAACCATGTACTCAATCGCACCGCCGTTCCAGCCGCCCGCTGGGAACCACCCCAGACCAATCGAGAAAATGTAGATAAGCACGGGGGCAAAAACAAACGACGGCAGTACCACCCCTATCATGGAGGTGGACATCACCGTATAGTCGAGCCAGGTGTTTTGCTTTAACGCGGCGAGCGTGCCGACCGCCACTCCGACAATCACAGTGAAGATAAAGGCATAGAAACCGACTTTTGCCGATACAGGTAGCGCCTCAGACACCAACTCATTCACCGTATAATCTTTGTACTTGAACGAGGGGCCAAAGTCGCCTTGAAGAATATTACCTAAGTAGGTGGTGTATTGCTCAAATAGAGGCTTATCCAAGCCATATTTCTCGTTGATATTTTGCATCACTTCAGGAGGCAGTGTCTTCTCTGAAGAAAAAGGGTTACCCGGTGCAAACCGCATCAAGAAGAACGATACGGTTATTAGGACAAGTAAGGTTGGAATAGCTTCCAAAATTCGAGAGAAAATTAGCTTTAACATAAAACATCTCACATCTAAAAAAACAGTGCGCTAATAACGCGGGCTATCAGCGCACTGGATATCTTACTCAAGGATTACTTTTTGATAATGTACATGTCTTTTGAGTAGATATTGTCTTGCGGGTTTTGATCAGGGTAGCCACCAAGCTGTTTGCTTACTAGACGTGGCTGAACGTACTGATAGATAGGTGCGATTGGCATATCTTGTGCCAACTGAGCTTCTGCGATCGCGTAGTACTTGTTACGCTCTTCTTCAGTTTTCGCTACTTTTACTGCGTCGTTCATGGCCTTATCAAAAATCTCGCTAGAGTATTTCTGGTCGTTTGAACCGTTTTCAGTCATCGCAATCGCTAGGAAGGTAGAGGCTTCGTTGTAGTCTGCACACCAACCTGCACGGCGAACGTCAAAGTTGCCTTGCTTAGAGCTGTCTAGGTAAGTTTTCCACTCTTGGTTCTCGAGCTTAACGTTGACGAAACCACCCAGCGATTTTTTCCACATAGATTGAACCGCGACGGCGATCTTCTTGTGGTTTTCACTGGTGTTGTACAGCAACGTGAAATCAAGAGGTTTGCCTTGACCGAAGCCCGCTTCAGCAAGAAGCTCTTTCGCTTTCTCTACGCGCTCTTTTTGCGTCATTGTCGCGTACTCTGGCGCCTCAGGTGCGAAACCTGTGATGCCGCTGTGCGTCAATGCGTAAGCAGGTTTTTGGCCTTGACCTAGAATCGCTTGAGTGATGATGTCACGGTCAATCGAGTAAGACAGCGCCTTACGTACGCGAACATCGTCAAACGGAGGACGTTGGTTGTTGAAACCGTAGTAGTAAGTACATAGGTTTGGTGAAACAACCACGTTATCTGGGTAATCTTTCACAAGACGACGGAACTGCTCATTTGGCACTTCGTAAGTCATGTGGATTTCACCCGATAGGAAACGGTTCATTTCCGCATTTTGGTTTTCAATAGGCAGGTAAGTCACTTTATCAATGACGGTATCGGCGTTATCCCAGTAGTTAGCGTTGCGCTCTAGAACGATCTTCTCGTTCACTACCCAATCAGACAACACGTACGCACCATTGCCAACGAAGTTACCTGGTTTCGTCCAGTCGTTGCCGAACTTCTCAACCGTCGCTTTGTGTACTGGGTACATCGTGGTGTGCGCCATCATCTTCACGAAGTATGGCAGTGGTACTTCAGTCTCCACCACGAGCGTGTGCTCATCCACGGCTTTCACACCCAGCTCAGCCACGTCTTTCTTCCCTGCGATGATGTCTTTCGCATTTTTCATCTTGGTGTATTCGATATACCAAGCGTAAGGAGACGCAGTCATTGGGTCAGCAGCGCGTTTGAAACTGTATTCAAAATCATAAGCGGTGACAGGATCGCCGTTCGACCATTTCGCATCTTTACGGATTTTGAATGTGAACGTTTGATTGTCTTCAGTAGACCAAGATTCAGCAGCACCTGGGATGGTATTACCCGGGCCATCTTGGATAACAAGGCCTTCCATCAAATCACGTAGAACGTGAGACTCAGGCACACCTTCAACTTTATGAGGGTCTAGCGACGCCACTTCCGTACCGTTACCACGGACGAATTCCTGTTTTGCTGCTAGTTCGACACCCGCTGGAACATCAGCGGCAAAAGTTGCGGTAGAGGCCACTGCAAGGCCGGCACCTAGTAGAAGGGCTTGTGTGATTTTGTTCTTGTACATGAGTAAAACTCCAAGTTTTTCTTTTGCATCCATGACGTCTTTGTGGTTTTCACTTGAACGGCCAGTGATTTAGGTTTTTTTAGCCCAAAATTCGACCAATAATCACCTAATAACCCCACAAAGATTGCGGCACACATTACCAACCATTGAAGCAATTTGCCATAAATTTGTAGCATTCAACCGTAATATTCCACGATCATATCAATGAATTGGCATATAATTCTGCATACGTAAACGTTTGCCAGAGAGTTGGCATTTCTTTACATCTGCAGACAGACTAATGCGCCTTTTAGTCTAAATAAACACCAGCATCTAGCATCATCTGCTAGAAAGCGTGCAGAAAATTTAACATTAGTTATGAAAGGTGGCGACTACTTAACTACAAATCGCTTATCCGATGAGAGGTTCTGTGAAGCGAATCACCATGATGCACCTATTTAGTCAACCTGCGCCAAAAGTGATCATTCACGAAATAAATAACTCACTGCCAATGCTCAACACGTCAGTCAATAGCCCACTCTAAATTGATAAATTTAGAGCTTTATTTTGTGTGTTTTTTAGCTATTCATCGTCGTGGCGAATGCGTGGAATGCTTTATAAACCGCCAATGTGACGTCTCTCATACTTATCCATCTCAAAAACGCAAAATAGCAAGTTCTCCAGCGTGACTCATTTACACTCAAGGGTATCTATCGGTTTTGAACAGGCGCTGGCTTTGTCTTCTTTATTTAAAACGATGTTGATTAGCTTAGTTATGATCGCCATGACGGCGTGTACTTCCCTGTCACCTGACACCCATAATGAGAAGACCACCAGCACCGCCCTGCCATATCAGCATAACTCACCCTTAGATCACTATTTTTCTGCCCTTTCGAAAAAGACGCCGGGAGAGACAGGATTCTATCCTTTAGAGCATGGCCACGACGCTCTCCTGACTCGCTTGGCGCTGATTGAATCCGCACAGGCAAGCTTAGATCTTCAGTATTATATTTTCCGTGACGACGAAACCAGCCAACTGCTCAGTTGGCGACTGTTCATCGCCGCAGAGCGAGGCGTCCGAGTTCGCCTATTGTTAGACGACATGCAAAAGCGCGATGACAAGGTCATGGCTTACATCAACTCGCACCCAAACATCGAGATTCGTCTATTCAATCCTCACCAATATCGCACAGCGCGCGGCGCGGCCTTCCTCAGTGATTTTGACCGTCTTAACCACCGCATGCACAATAAATCACTCACGGCAGATAATGTCGCGTCAGTGATTGGCGGGCGAAACATTGGCAATGAGTACTTTTCATTTCAATCGGATGTCGAGTTTGGCGACTTTGATCTGTTGATGCACGGTGAAGCCGTCGCAGCGGTGAGTGAGCAGTTCGATGAATATTGGAACAGCGACTTCGCTATCCCAATGGAGTGGATTTACCCCAATCGCACACCGCTCACCTCTGAAGCCATCTCAGATTGGGTCGCAAGCTCTAAAATCGAAGAGCAGTTCACGCAGGGCCAATACGACTTTACCCAGTTACCTCTTTATCAAAAGCTTATTAACGCAGAACTCTCGCTTTTCTGGGGTAAGGCGCAGCTTATCTACGACTCGCCAAACAAAGTGCTAGGACAAGGCGAGCCACTAAAAAGCGGATTGACACAATTTCTTAGCCAAACAGAGAGTGAGTTGGTCTTGATTTCCCCCTACTTTGTCCCGATGGAATCTGGTACACAAGCCTTGATTTCAGCGGTTGAGAAAGGGATTGAAGTGACGATTATTACCAACAGTCTCGCGTCCAATGACGTTTTCGCCGTTCACGGTTGGTACGCGAAATATCGCCAAGCGCTCATTGAAGGCGGCGTTACCCTTTGGGAGGTCAAAGCGACAGCAGACATCGACAACAGTTGGAGCATCAAGGGCAGCAGTAACGCCAGCTTACATGCCAAAGTCATCGTACTCGATCGGAGCAAAATTGCCGTCGGTTCGATGAACCTTGACCCGCGCTCTGCGGAGCTCAATACCGAGTTGGCGGTACTGTTCGAACAACCTGAGTACGCTGAGCGCGCCTTAGCGCAGCTGTACAGTAAACTGAATGAGAAGGCCTACCAAGTCACTGTGCAAGAGGGCGAACTGATTTGGATCGATCACGCGCAGTCCGTGCAATTCGATAGCGAACCCGATGCTAGCCTATGGTTAAAAATGGGCGCTTGGATCAGCGGATGGCTGCCGATAGAAAGCCAATTGTAAGCGGGTAAAAAATTCGCACTTCGGGCCATTGCCCAATCAATCTTGACCGCTTGTTTCCATTATGAAGTTGGTGAGTTGCTGCCCACGTACATCGACTTGCTGCTTTGCTACAACACGAAAGCCAAGGTGCTCATAAAACGGACGGGCGGTGATGCTCACGTGAGAATAATAACGCTTGATGCCTAGTCTACGTCCTTTCGTAAATAGGTGCTCCATTAATCGTCGCCCTACCCCGATGCCTTGATACTCGGCATGACAGAAAAAATGGTCGATGTACCCACCCTTCTGTAAATCTGCAAAGCCGACTATTTTGCCTTCGAATTCCGCGACGAAAGGTTTCATGTCGTCTGCGCGCTTTTGCCAAACCGCCATATCAAAGCCATCCGGAGCCCAAGCGGATACTTGCTCAAAAGTGTAGTCTTTGATATTCACGGTTCTAATCGTTTGGAACTTCAGCTGCCACATTTCTAGGGCGTCTGAGTGCTGGTAGTCTCGTATCGTAATCATAGCTATCTGTTGCTCTGCAGTGCGGTAGTAAATTTGACCACATAGTGAGGTGAGGGAAAGTGAGTCAATCGTTACTTTGGTCAAGTGGTTGTTGAATTTGTCGAAAAAAGAAAAGGGGCAAATATAAGCTAACTGATGAAGACTGTCATATCCTGTATACGTGAGATGAATGCTTCGCCTAGCGACACAGAACCCAATGCTGTGCAGATATGAAAAAGCCTGCAATTTATGCGACATATATTGCAGGCTTCAAAAGGGTGGAAGCCCCAGCCACATCCCGGCACACAAGTCACTTGCTGCGGCTGCTTCCTTCCGGACCTGACCGAGTTCACAAGCTATTGTTGCGGGAGGACCAGAGCCTCCATTGATTCGTTTTTCTTGCGACTGTGTGCTAAGAAGTGTGGGGATTATTAATCATCGCCTGACTGATTTCAAGCGGTTAACCAGACAAATCAACGAAAAACGGCTTAACTGCCTAATCATTAGGCAATTGTGGCTGATCAGCCATTGACGGAGCAGTTAACCAAGCTGCTTTGCTCTTTGCGCCTTGGCTACTGCGCTCTCGCTGCTTGCGTTTGTGGCTGTACATCGCTTGATCCGCCTGATTCAGGGCTTGCTGAAGCGTCAGAGAGCGAGTACTCGCTTGGCAAACACCCATAGCCAACGTAATGTTGAGTGACACACTGTTATCCCATGAGGTATAGGTTAAGGCAGCAACATGTTGAGCGAGAATATCCAGCTGCCCTTCATCCATCGGGCCAATCAAGATAAACTCATCTCCACCGATACGATAAGCGCTGCCTTGCCAGTAGCGAACGATCTGGTTGGCGATCGCTTTTAACACCTCATCACCAATTTCATGCCCATAGGTATCATTAATGGCTTTGAAGCCGTTGACATCAAAATAGACCAAGGTGTCACGCGATTTGAGCCCGAGTCGATATTTACGCTGCATGGCACGCCGGTTTCTCAAACGCGTTAAGTTATCCGTATTCGATTGGCTATAGAGGAAATAAGCCACGATGACCAAGAACGCCAGCACAAACAGAAACAATGCTTGGTTCTGCTGGGCTAAGCTTTTCTCGTTATGCAGCGTGGCTTTCCAGTCTGGCTGGTTATCATAGTTGTGGATGATTTTCTCGACGTCGATCATCGTCAGCGCCTGATTGAACAGCGGCACCAATTGCGCTCCGAGTTCATTGTTTGCAAAGCCCATCGCTACCTCTGAACGGTAGAAAGGCGCTATCGCGGTGTCCTCTTCGAGTGGCAACACCTCTTTGCTCTCACGCAGCAGCGCATGGAAGCTGCCGCGCGTTATGGGGATGTAGTCGATTTCGCCATTCAGCAGCGCCGTCACCAACGCCTGGCTACTGTTATAGACCTTAAAACGCTTGTTGGGCAGCAAGACATTCAGCAGTGATTCAGATGCCGCCTCTTTGATCACGCCAATACGCTCTGCAATCAATTCAGAAATATTGCTGTAGACGCCCTCCTTGTACCCTTCCCGTTTGACCAAAATCGCTTCAGGGAAGTAGTAAGAATCACCAAAGAGCAACTCGCCCCGACGCGATTCCAGCACCGCAACCGGAGCAAGTACGTCGATGGCCTGATTGACCAGATCTTGGTACATGCTTTCCCAAGTTTCGTTGGCTTGGCTCTCAAGCTGACACTTAAGCAGTAAGATGTCGCACGCTTGAAAAAAAACGTCAGCTGCGATCCCAGACACACTGCCGTCGGCATGATAGGTCGCGTACTGACCAAAATTCTCCAACTTCACTCTCAGTGGGCGATCAAGGTCAAGGCCGCTCTCTTTCGCCACATTTCGTAGTGCATCTCTGCGAATATTAAATTGGTATTGTCGAATCGACTCACGCAACAGTTTTTGTACGCTAGCGCTATGGACGTAATGTTCTATCGCTGCCAAGAGATCCGAGTGTTGGCCTTTGGTCGTCACGATAGAGACCGGTTTAATCGGGATTTGATCGTTCAGCAGTTCAGCATCAAAACCAGAAAGCAACATCGGCTTAAGCTGGTTAATGGCGTCAACAACGCCGTCAACTTCGCCGGCATTCAGTAGTCGAACCGCTTCGTGATGGCCCGAGTATTCGATGAGGGTAATCGCAGGAAAGTGGCGCTCAATCAACTCACCATAAATCGTGCCGTTGGGCACGCCCACGACTTGAACGTCCCCTAAACGGCGGGCTTGGGGGCTAAATAAATAGGTGTATTCAATGTTAGTGGGCGCAGAAAAATCGAAGTATTGAGCACGCTCAGGGGTATAGGTGACATTGGCCGCGAAATCGCTCTCACCAGACTCGACAGACTGTAAGATGTTGCTAAAACTAGGATAGCGTACATACTCTACTTTGATGGAAAAATGCTGCGACACTGCATCAAACAGCGTCCTCGTGACGACGTCATCGGCTTCCATCGCGACCCGATACTGCTCTTGCGCTGCATGGGCTCCTCCCATCAACGCCAACAGTAGCCACAATCCTTGGCCGAGTTTGACCATCCGTAGCCAAAACCTAAACCACATTGTTCATGTCTCTAGCGAAAAACTAACCCAAGTAACCAGTCCTGGTGAAGACTGCTCACCCCTTTGCATGAGATTGCAATTACGCAAGATTCTCGCACACTCGGTTGCATACGCCAAGTAATTGCTAGCCAAACATTTTATAGTGAGAGCTATGCAACTAAATCTCTGCTTCTTCCGCACTGCGAAGGATGTAATCGGTCATCCATGCCGTGCCTAACAAGGCAAACCACACCACAAATACCGGGTTGGGCACGTCTATATTGGGCGACACCACTAAAGCAGCAAATCCGACGGTCGGCAGCGTCCAACAGAGCAACTTCCCCCAACGCAGTGTTTTTAGCTTCGTCAGTGTTTCCATTGAGGCAATCATGCCCGTCAGCGAAAGTGCCACCAGCACGCCGTAGGAGAGTTCAGCCATCCACAGGGGCAAGATCAAACTGAGCGCCCACCAGCTATGTTTATTCGATGGTTTCCAGTGATTGGCTGACCACCACACCACCAATATTGAGAGGGTTTGCAGCACAGTGATAAAGGCACTGCCCTCTAATTTTCCACCGGCCTGTGTGACCATAATGCCAACTTGCAGCGCTGCGACAATCAATGCGGTGGTTAACACCACCCACATATTGCTGCGTTTTGAGAACACCACCATTAAGAGCGGGAAGAGTATCCATTGGCTGACAGACAACGCAATCGGCTGATAAGGCAACGTCAAGCCGTAAACCGTCATTGCACCGATCAATATCAGCCCGACAATACCGCCTTGAGGCAATATCCAAAGCGCAGGAATGAGCATCGCGAGCAGTGGGATGTCTCCTTCACTCATGCTGATGGCGCGGGCGCAAATCACCGCGAGCAGTGTTGCGACAAAGAACTGAAATGTAGACAATACCATCCTCTCTCCTTATCCATTCCATGGAAAAAATCGAACTAGGACAAAAGCATTATGGACCAGTTTCTCGCGCAAATCTTTGCTGTGATTCACCAAATTCCATGTGGAAAGGTCTCTACCTACGGAGAGATCGCAAAAATGGCGGGTTACCCAGGTTACGCAAGACATGTCGGCCGAGCGCTGGGCCAACTGCCGGAGGGATCATCTCTGCCTTGGTTTCGGGTTATCAATAGTCAAGGTAAGCTCTCATTGAAAGGCGAAGCGTTTGAACGACAAAAAAACGCCCTCATTGAAGAGGGCATTGAGGTATCACCGCAAGGCCGAGTAAGACTGGCTCGCTATCGCTGGCAGCCTTAAGACGATGTTTAACGCACACCTTTAAGCATTAGATTCACTTGCTGCGTTTTCGCTTCATCGGTAATCACGCGATACGCGGTATCAGAGATAAAACGTAATTTCCCACCCACCTCAATTCTTGCGCTGACGCTATAAGTATGTCGCGCGTCAATTTGGCTCGGATCGTAACTGAGCTCAAACGCAAACGGAACTTGTGCCCCATCCGCCGAAAACTGCTGTTTGGCGATCACTTTTGCTGGCGCATCCGCCAGTGACACATCTTGCAACGTGACCGTCACCAAGGCTTCGCTCGGCAGTGCGATCCGCTCTCGGTAGGCAAGAGTACCGGAGACTGTGTCCATTTTCGGCGCAGTCTCCGACAGTTGCCCCGCTTGGCAACCTGCGAGCGCAAGTATCGCAGTGCATGCTAAAAACCAATGCGTGATATTCTTTTTCATAGTGCCTCTTTAATTTGTTCGCCAAAAACCCAACGTAAGCGGGAGAATCGTCTTGAGTATAAACGATGGCTGTGCACAGTGGTGTTTATTGATGAAAGAGTTGACCGCGACCTAACGCAAATCAGAAAAGTCTGACTACAATTTCATACAGCTGTTTAAATTTATCACTCAACCGATAAAATAGTCGCTATCGTCAACCTGTACCTATGAAACCCGCTCGACAAGGGGAAGGATCTGCCAATGAGTAAACCTCTCAAAGAACTCCTAGAACTACTGAAACTTGAAAAATTAGAAGAAGGATTGTTTCGCGGCCAAAGTGAAAATCTTGGCCTACCGCAAGTCTATGGAGGACAAGTGATTGGTCAGGCGCTTTCTGCCGCTCGCTACACAGTGGATGATGCGCGCACTGTGCACTCGTTTCACAGCTACTTTCTCTACCCTGGCGATCCGGAAAAACCGATCATTTACGATGTGGAAAACCTGCGCGATGGCCGAAGCTTCAGCACACGTCGGGTAAAAGCGATTCAAAACGGTCGACCGATTTTCTACCTCACCGCCTCCTATCATGGTGATGCGCCGGGCTTTGAGCATCAAAACACCATGCCGAATATTCCGGGGCCTGAAAACTTTAAATCCGAGTCTGAGCTCGCCGCGCAAATCGAACACATCTTGCCAGAGAAGCTGAAAAAAGCGTTTTGTGGAGAGAAGCCGATTGAGATGCGCCCGGTCACGGTCGTCAATCCGTTAAATCCGCAAAAAGTCGACGCCAAGCAGTATCTTTGGATTCGTGCCAACGGTGAGATGCCCGACAATCAACTGATTCACCAATATTTGCTTGGATACGCCTCTGACTGGGGGTTCCTCGTGACCGCGCTTCATCCGCACGGTGTTTCTTTGATGACGCCTAAGTTCCAAGTGGCCACCATCGACCACTCTATTTGGTTCCATCGCCCTTTTAAAATGGATGACTGGTTGCTGTATGCCATCGAGAGCCCGACCGCCAGCAATACCCGAGGCTTAGTCCGCGGCGAGATATACAATCGTGAGGGACACCTGGTCGCCACTGCGGTGCAAGAAGGTGTGATGCGATTTACTCAATAACGCCAATGCCGTGCTTGGAATCATCCAAGCACGGCGCTATTTTTCAGGCGCTGCCAGTTATTGCTAATCATAACGCTAACCCTGAATCGGCAACGCCGTGGTGTATTTCAGGGGTTCCATAGCAAAGGTCGACGTGACATTAGAGATACCCGCTACCGAGTTGACCAACTTTTTGTAGAAACGGTCAAAACACGGCATGTCTTTCACCAGCACTTTCATCATGTAGTCATACTCTCCCGCCATCCGATAGAACTCCATCACCTCAGGGAACTCCGACACAGTCTCGACAAAGTGGCTATACCAGCCATGCGAGTGATCCGATGTTTTCACTAACACAAACGCCGTAAACGACAACTCCAGTTTGTCAGGGTTGAGCAACGCAACGCGACGCTCTATAACGCCACTCTCTTCCAACTTTTTCAGCCGCTTCCAGCACGGTGTCGTCGTTAGATTGACCGCATCCGCCAGATCGTTCAACGACAGCGTCGCATCTTGTTGCAGCAAGTTGAGGAGAGTTTTATCGATACGGTCTAGTTGCATGGTGAGGCCTTGGGTTATGGGTTATGGGTTATGGGTTATGGGTTATGGGTTATGGGTTATGGGTTATGGGTTATGGGTTATGGGTTATGGGTTATGGGTTATGGGAGAATTTTTTTCTACGATGACAGTAAATACAAGGAAAAATAGATAAGCATTTCTCCTTATTTGAAGTTAGTTTATTTTCATTGCATGAACAATGGAAGCGATACCGTGTGTAAAGATCATGATTGGATAAACAGCGCTGTGCGCAAAATTGAAGCGGACTATCAACGCAGCGCCGATACTCATCTCATCAAACTCGATTTGCCGTGTGTTGACGGCATTGATATCTACTTAAAAGATGAAAGCACGCACCCTACCGGCTCGCTCAAGCACCGATTGGCACGTTCACTGTTTCTGTACGCAATATGCAATGGTTGGGTCGGGCCTGACACTCCGATCATTGAATCCTCTTCCGGCAGTACCGCGGTCTCAGAGGCGTACTTTGCGCGGCTACTTGGGCTGCCCTTTATCGCCGTGATGCCCAAATGCACCGCGCGGAAAAAAATAGAACAAATCGAATTTTATGGTGGCAAAGCGCATCTGGTCGAACGCACCGACCAGATTTACGCAGAATCTCACCGCCTCGCCAAAGAGCTCAACGGCCATTATATGGACCAGTTCACTTATGCTGAGCGCGCGACAGACTGGCGCGGCAACAACAATATTGCTAACTCGATCTTTAGCCAGATGGCACTCGAGACGCACCCTATCCCCAGTTGGATTGTTATGAGCCCTGGAACAGGCGGCACTTCCGCCACCATTGGCCGCTTTATTCGCTATCAACAGCACAACACCAAGTTGTGCGTGGTTGACCCAGAACACTCAGTGTTCCATCAATTTTATCGTACTGGCGATGCTTCATTGACGCTCGACTGCGGCAGTAAAATAGAAGGGATCGGCCGCCCAAGAGTTGAACCGAGCTTTATTCCCGGCGTTATCGATGAAATGCGCACCATTCCTGACGCTGCTTCGGTCGCGACCATCCATTGGCTTGAGGGGATTCTGGGGCGTAAAGTGGGGCCATCTACAGGCACCAATCTGTTCGGCGCGCTGCAAATCGCCAGCGAAATGAAAGCCAAAGGCGAGCAAGGCGCGATTGTCACGCTACTCTGTGACAGTGGCGAGCGCTACCTCGATACTTACTTTTCACCAGAATGGGTTGAGGATCACATTGGTGATTTAGCGCCTTACCTCACGCAACTTAAACAATTTGAAACCACAGGAACGGGGCTAAACATCCGATAAATTCAAACAACGGGCGATAAAAACGCGCATTTATCAACCCGTTGTTTTTATTATAAATAATGAAAACAGAAACGAATTAAGTCATACAAAAATCAATTTTTAACCTACGACTTTTGTTTTAAACTCAGCAGAGTCCCAAAAGAGCGACTATCCTTCACAGTAATAGCAAAATAACGTGGCTAGGTTATTGTTTTAGTATTGATAAGATGTGATTATTATCATTAACCACAATACAAAATCTATAAACAATCACTGTCACACATCTTTGTTGATACTGAAATAAGGAAATTTCTATGCTGTCGCTCTCCATTCGTGGGAAGGTCCTTGCACTCTGCTTGGTGTCGCTATTCGGCTTTGTGAGCATTCTCTCTATCGGTGGCTCAACCCTCACCAATAACACCGAACAAGTTCGTGATATCAATAAGCTTTATTACCCCGTGATGAACTCGGCCTCCCTGAACTCTGTGCTGCTCTCCCAGCTTGCAGAGCGATTCAATCTCGCCGTAACACTCGGTGATGAAGAGATGCTCGAGATCAACCGTGACACGCTCGCGGAAATCGTCGGCAACTTTGAGATGCAAGCCACTTTGCAGCCAGCACTGAAATCACAGACTGCGCAACTTAAATCGACGTTAGAGAGCTATTTCAATGGCACTTATGATGTCGCGCTCGGCATGATTGATGGCGAACTCGATCTGTCCGAGGCGGCCAGAAAAGCCGAAGCAAACAACCAACTTCTTAGCCAACTGACCACCCAAATGTCCGATTTCTCTCAAGCTCGCATTGATGAGTTTGAGCAGTCGGTGACGGAGCTACAAAGTGACAACGTGACCGCAAGTCGCAACATGAGCGTTCTTGGTGTTGTGGCGCTGGCTCTGATCATCGTCATGGGCGCATTTGTCACTCGCGGTATTCGCCGCGATCTGGGTGCCTTGGCCGAAAACATGCGCGACATTGCAGAGGGCGATGGCGATCTCACTGTTCGAATTCAACATGACAAACGCGATGAATTGAAACCTGTGGTGGACTCCTTCAACGTATTCGTTAACAAGTTACAGCAAAACGTCACCCGCACTATCGAAAACGTCAGCAAGCTGGACAATATATCCACCACTCTAGTGGAATCAAGCCATTCGACCTCTAGCCTGTCAGATAAACAATACCAAGCGATCGAAGAAGTCTCTCGCTCACTGGCGCAATTGTTTGAAGCTGCAAGGCTGATTGCTTCCAACGCCAGCGATGCTTCCGTCTCAGCCAACAGCGCCAGTGAGCAAGCCAGCAACGGTGAAGTGCAGGTTAAGAGCACCATCACTGCCGTTCAAGAGCTGACGGAAGACGTGAGAAACGCCTCGACCGTCGTTCAACAACTCGATGCCAACACCCAAAATGCGGGCTCGATTCTGGATGCGATCAGCGCCATTGCTGAGCAAACCAACTTACTGGCGCTTAACGCCGCCATTGAAGCCGCCCGCGCGGGCGAACAGGGCCGCGGATTTGCCGTGGTGGCCGACGAAGTGCGCACCCTCGCTTCTCGCACTCAAACCTCTACTCAAGAAATTCAATCTGTCTTGCAGCAGTTACAGGAACAGACCAAAACCGCTGCCAACATCATTACCGAAAGCGCCAACAAAGCGGAAGCGTGCGTAGAGAAATCGCTCGTTGCTGAGCAATCTTTGCAACGCATCACCGCTGACGTCTCGGATATTAGCCACAAAAACGAACTGATTGCCTCTTCCACAGAAGAGCAAGAACGCACATCCGCAGAGATTGAAACCATAGTGGCCAACATCCGCAACATGGCTCAAGGTACGGCAGACAGTGTCGGTGAGCTCGATAGCGTCGCGCAAAACATCAACATTATTACCGCTAACTTAACCGAACTGACGAGTCACTTTAAGGTCAAGTAGCGATCTCTTTGTCTCTCACACCGTCTCGTAAGCGTGATGGTGTGGACAAATTCGCCCAAAATTAAATAACTATGATAACCCCCAACATAAAGTAGTGGAGTTCAGGATGAAAAGAACGATTCTAGCAAGCTGTGTGGCACTCGCCGCATTTGGCGCTAACGCTGCCAGTTTAGAAGACCTATCTATCGGAGGATTTGGTTCCGTTGGTATCGGTAAAGCAGACAATGATGTCGGCTATGCAGGATACACTGATGACAACGTTGAGTGGGAACAAGAAACACTCGCCGGAATTCAGTTTGACTTCCAAGTGAATGATCGAGCTAAGTTTGTCACTCAAATTGTTGCAAACAGTCAATATGACTACGATCCAAAATTTGAAATGGCTTACCTTGCCTACGAATTTGACTCTTTCACCGCTCGTGCTGGTAAGTTACGCCTACCATTGTTTTTCTACTCGGATTACATCGACTTAGGATACGCCTATCCAATGTTGAGACCCTCTCAAGAGACGTATCAGAACATTGTCTTAAAAGGGTATACTGGCGCTGAGCTCCTAATACCAGTCGATTTTGATGAATCAACCTTGCTTATTCAACCAGTAGTTGGGATTGGTACAGTAGACGAAGATGATTCTCGCATTGGTGAGGTGAAACTCAACAAATTAATGGGTTTATCGGCGAGTTGGAACTACGAAGATATTACTTTACGTGGCTCATATTTTAGAGCAACAGCAGATCCACAATGTACTGACAGCAGCGATGGCTGTAACCTCTCTGTGATAGCCAAAGACAAAGATGGGCAGTTTATTTCCCTCGGAGCACAGTACGATAATGGCGACTTACTCGTTAATGTCGAAGGTACCGACGTTCAATTGGACGGAAAATTCTATGACACTCGTTCACTCTCTGGCTTAGTCGGGTATCGTATTGGCGAATTTACTCCTTACATAGCCTCAAGCTGGGTAGAAACCACGGATGATGATGAACGTCCCGAACCTAGCCTCGCGCTCGCCGTTTCGGATCAATCAGCATACCAAACCGCTCTTGCCCTAAATAAGATCTCTAACTACGAGCGCATTTCATACTCTCTGGGTAGCCGTTGGGATTTTTATCAAAATATGGCTCTAAAATTTGATGTTACATACGTTGACTACAAAGATACATCAGGCGGCTATCAAACAAATATAAACAGTTCATATTCTGAATTTTTGGAGCAAGACACCTTCGTCTACTCTGCACGTCTAGACTTTGTATTCTAAGGAGGAAGCGATGAAAAAACTGATCACTTTATTAGCGGCTTCTGCCCTTTCATTCAATGCGCTAGCAGGTATGGTCGTGATTGGTAATCCGGCTGGTGTGGACTCACTTTCAGCAGGTGATGTGAAAAAGCTCTTTATGGGCAAAAAAACCAAGCTCGACAATGGCTCAACTGCGCGTATCGTTGAGCTGGCTGATGGTGACGCTGGGCGTATTGCTTTTCATGAAATCGCCACGGGTCGCAGTGAGTCTCAGCTGCAATCGGCCTGGTCACGCTTGGTCTTCACGGGTAAAGCGGAAGCGCCTGTTCAAGTGGCGGATTACGCCGGCGTGATTGCGGAAGTCTCTTCGAATGCCAGCGCGATTGGCTATGTGGATGAGTCTGCTGTTACGGGCGATGTTAAGGTGCTTCTTAAGCTCTAAACCGCCCCTAAACGCAATCTAAACATAGGCGCAATCTAAACAAAAGCCAGCGAGGTGGAACCTGCGCTGGCTTTTTTGTCTCTGACGTTTGCTACTGCTTTGATTCGCTCTGTAGCTACTACTCGCTATTTGGTGCGATTCTGACGAGCTTCAAAGGCAGCCAACTGCTCTGGGGTAGCCTTAGGTTGATGGTTTTGCTTCCACTCATCGTAAGTCATACCGTAAACACGCTCGCGTGCGTCATCAATGTCTAATTCTAACCCTTGGTTGTCCGCCTCGGCTTTGTACCATTTGCTAAAGCAGTTGCGGCAAAAACCCGCCAAGATCATCAGGTCGATATTTTGCACGTCTTTATTGTCATCGAGGTGTGACAGCAAGCGACGAAACACAGCGGCATCGAGTTTGTCTTGCTCTTCCTGTGAGAGGTGTTGGTACTTAAATTCAGCCACGTTACTCTTTCCTTGTTTTGGTTGTTAAGGTCAATCATGGAGAGGTGAAAAAAACGCCCATCGAAATGGGCGTTTTCTTACATCAGGTTACTATTTCTTACCTTAGGATACTATTTCTTGCCCTAGGATATTATCCTTGGATACCCACAATCAACCATGGCGCATTGTCGACGGTTAAGTCACGCTCTAGGTGCCAGATGTCTTCGATATTCTCTTCAACGCCTTCCACCGCATCACGGTAGCGACCGCTAAACTGTAGGCTCAGTTGCGCTTTTGACGCGTCGTAGTCCGCTCGCACGATTTCCGCATCCACGTACATAACGTCAGTGTGTTGATCGCCCTCTAGCTTCGCACGCTCTGCTTTTAGGTCTTCAAACAAGCTTGGTGACACGTACTCTTCAATGGTCTCCAACTGATTGTGGTTCCACGCCCCTTGCAAAATGCGGTAGTGCTCACGCGCGCCGTTGATAAAGGCCGCTTGGTCAAAACCCGGTGGCGTGTTGTGTGGCACATCAGTCTGTGCACCAAAACCGCCCGTAGAAGACGCAGACGCTTGTTCAAAGTTGTGAACATTCGGCTGTTCGAACTTGGGTGCGCTGCCGCCAAAAGCAGGTTGCTGACGATGTTGATTCATGCTGCCCTGTTTTGCGCCCAGCATACCGCGCATAAATTTGAAGATCACAAAGGCGATCAAACCGAGAATGAGAATATCCATAAATTGGATGCCCTCGAACGCGCCACCGAAAAATGCCGCGAGCAGGCCACCAGCCAGCAGACCGCCAAGCAAGCCGCCCATTAAGCCTTTTTTGCTTGAGCTCGGTGCTTTGGTCGATTGGTCTTTACCCAGCGTATTGGTGTTTTGTTGCTGCTGCTTCGGCGCAGGGGCTGTTTTAAAGCTTTTACCGAAAGATTTACCACCACCGAACTTTTTCGCTTCGGCAACAGGCGTCATGGCGACAGAGACCATGAGTAGAGCAACTAGGGAAAACAAACGTTTCATATTTTTCCTTAGAGTTTCCATTTGAGGATGAAGTTTTCGTTATCATCGCATAATACCCAGACATCCTTGATAAAGAAACCAGAAGCTGGGTTTATGATGTATCAGAATATTGCAGCTATCCGCAAGGAAACGCCCCAATTTAGTGATTGTTTTGTTGCGGATCGAACAGGTGCTTATTAGAATATTGAACATTGTTCATTTTCATCCCCTTTTTATGGCCAGACGCAACGACCACACTCGCGAAGAGCTGATCGCACTCACCTTAGACACGGTAAAAGAGTTCCTCACGACTCACTCTCATCATGAGCTGAGCCTGCGTAAGCTGGCGAACAAAATCGGCTATGTTCCGAGCACCTTGGTGAATGTGTTTGGCAACTACAACCTGCTGCTCTTACACGCGGTCGCTCAAACACTGGACGAACTCGCGCTTGAGTCAAAAAAGGTCGTTGAACGTTGTAATCACAGCACCAAAGCCTTATATGAGCTTGCCTATTGCTACCACGACTTTGCGGCACGCCACCCTTACCGTTGGCAGCTCATTTTTGAGCACAATATGAACGGGGAAGAGCTGCCCGAATGGCAAGCACAGCGCATTGACGGTATGACCAGCATGCTGGAACATCTGCTGAAAGCCGTTGCCCCTCATCGCTCAGATCAAGAGGTGGTGAAAGCCAGTCGCGTGTTGTGGGCGGGCGTTCACGGCATTACCTTACTCAGTGTCGATGATAAGTTTTTTGCTGATGAGCCGATTGAGGGCAAAGTGCTTATCGAAAATTTACTTTCGAGCTATCTTAAAAGCTGGTAATCAATAAAAGGCCCCTTCATGTCAGAGCCCCAGACCTCGCTTCTTCGACAGCAGCGCTTTCTACCCTATTTTATTACTCAGTTTTTTGGCGCGTTTAACGACAACATTTTCAAGAATGTTTTGCTGCTGTTTGTCGCGTTCGCGGGCGCAAACGCGCTCCCCATCTCTAGCAACTTATTCATCAACCTCGCTGCGGGCCTGTTCATCTTGCCTTTCTTTTTATTCTCGGCATCGGCGGGAGTATTGGCGGACAAATACGAAAAAGCGGGCTTCATTCGTAAAGTCAAATTGGCCGAAATTGCCATTATGTGCCTTGGCGCTGTCGGTTTTATTACCGAAAGCTATGTTATTTTGCTCTTGTTACTGTTTTTGATGGGTACCCAATCGGCGTTTTTCGGACCGATAAAATACGCCCTATTACCTTCTCAGCTTAAACAACATGAACTGGTGAACGGCAATGCCTTGGTCGAAACCGGCACCTTTCTTGCGATTTTGCTCGGCACACTGGGCGCTGGTGTCATTGCCTCCGCAGAGAACGCCAAATACGTTGCGGCGGTTGCAGTCGTGGTGTTTGCGATTGCGGGTTATCTCGCGAGCCGATCAATTCCGGTTGCCCCAGCCAATGATCCAAACCTGACCTTTCGTTGGCAGCCTACCCAACAGACACGCCGCACGCTGGCGATCGCCAAGCGCGACAGAACCGTCTTTCAAACCCTAATGGCGATCAGTTGGTTCTGGTTTTTAGGCGCCGCCTACCTGACTCAGTTCCCAAATTTCACCAAACTGCACTTAAGTGGCAATGAAGCCGCGGTCTCCTTCCTGCTCGCGCTGTTTTCAATCGGCATTGCGGTTGGCTCCATGGCTTGTGACAAGCTATCGAAAAATCGCATCGATATTGGCATCGTGCCACTTGGCAGTGCCGGAATTACCCTGTTTGGTCTACTAATGGCGCTCTCTGTCCCTGAGCAATTGCCTGAATTTTCAACGTTCCACGCGTTTATTAGCCACTCAGCACTGTGGCCAGTGTTTGTTTATCTGCTACTGCTAGGTGCCTCTGGCGGTCTATTTATCGTGCCTTTGTATGCGTTAATGCAGCAGCGCTCGAAAGAGAGTGAGCGCGCGCAGGTCGTTGCGGCGCTCAATATTTACAACTCACTCTTTATGGTAGGCAGTGCTGTGATGGGCATTGTGTGCCTGAGCTTACTCAACCTCACCATAGTGCAGCTGTTTATTCTGCTGTCGGTGTTGAATGCCTTGGTCGCGCTCTATCTCTTCCTGCAAGTGCCGATTTTTGCGGTGCGCTTTTTGGTTTGGGTGCTGACGCACAGCGCCTATCGCGTCAAACACAAAAATTTACACCACCTGCCCGAACAGGGCGGCGCACTGATTGTCTGTAACCACGTCAGTTATATGGATGCGCTGCTACTGAGCGCGGTGTGTCCGCGTTTGATTCGTTTTGTGATGCATGAAGAGTACGCCCATCTTCCTCCGCTAAAACGCTTTTTAAAGCGGGCGGGCGTGATTCCGATTTGCGCGCAAAACCGAGGTTCTATCCGCCGCGCGTTCAGCGAAGTGGAACAATCGCTGGCAGAGGGACACATCGTCTGTATTTTCCCTGAGGGCACACTGACGCCTGACGGCGAAATCGGCCCGTTTATGCGCGGTATGGACATCATTCTTAAACGCAGCCCTGTCCCTGTGATTCCCGTCGCTCTGAAAGGCATGTGGGGCAGCTACTTTAGTCGCGTGAAAGGCAGTGCCTGCAAAGGCTTGCCGAGTCGATTCTGGTCGAGAATTGAAATCGAAGCCGGAGAGCCGGTTACGCCGCAAGAAGCCTCCGCCGAAGGGATGAAGCAACGCGTGCTCGAACTGCGAGGCGATTGGCGATAATCACCCCGTACACGACTTGATACAGGCGTTCACTGTGAAGACAAGCGTTAAGAAAAACTTAACGCTTGTTCAAATCATACTAATCTACTTAACAACAAAACTGCTTTAGACTGACGTTATTCAATGAACACGTTTCTGTAGGCACTTAGAGCAACGATGATCCGACCCTCTTCAACTTGGCTTTTTTGGGCAGCACTGGCCCTGTGTTTAACGCCCTGGATTTCGTCACCCACCGCACTGGTGATTGGCTTTTTGATCGCGTCGATGGGCTGGGTACCGGCGTCGATCCCGCTTGCAAAAATCACCAAAAAGCTGCTCGCCTATTCTATTGTTGGCTTGGGTTTTGGTATTCAATTTCAGCAAGCCATCAGCGTCACCGCGGATGGTATCGGCCTGATTATCACGACCATCGTTGGCACCTTGCTCATCGGTAGCTGGCTAGCGAAGAAGCTTAAGCTGGACACGGTCACCGGCTATTTAATCTCATCAGGCACCGCGATTTGTGGCGGCAGCGCCATCGCCGCCGTATCACCGGCGATCAATGCGAAAGACGAACAAATTGGCTTGGCACTGGCAACTGTATTTGTGCTTAACTCAGTCGCTTTATTTGTGTTCCCGTTGATTGGACACGCCCTCAATCTCGACCAACACACCTTCGGAACTTGGGCCGCCATCGCCATCCATGACACCTCTTCGGTGGTCGGCGCCGCTTCGGCATACGGTGAGGAAGCACTTACCACCGCAACCACGCTAAAGTTAGCGCGTGCGTTATGGATAGTGCCTGTGGCTCTGGTGAGTGCGTGGATTTTTCACAGCGATGCAAAAAAGGTCACCATTCCCTATTTCATCGTGTTCTACTGCGCCGCGATCGGAGTGAGTGATGCGCTACCGCAATTTCAGGTGCTCTATGAAGGCCTTTTCGCGCTGGCAAAACGCGCATTAGTGGTCTGTCTGTTTTTGATTGGATGTGGTATTTCGCTAGAAAAATTGAAAGCTGCCGGACCCAAGCCCTTGTTGTTTGGCATCACCTTATGGGTGTTGATTTCAAGCGGTTCACTGACTTGGCTAATGCTCAGTTAACGCGCGAACCGACGTTAGAGATCTTCTGGTTCGATCATCACTTTGTTGTCTTGCTTTCTGCGACGTGGGCTCAATCGCTGACGCTGACGAAAAACCAACACAATGACCAACAGGAAAGCCGTGAGCTCGCACAACGAGCGCATCACACCCTCGCTTTGCGTCGCGACAATAATCTGAATCACCACCGCGACGATCAAGATCGCATTCATTGCTTATTCCCATCATCATTTAAACTAGCGGTTATTATGAAAGAGAGGAATAACAAAACGAAATTCAGATTTGGTCTGTGATATTGCCAAAAGACCTAATGGGTGAGGAGAGGCGAGTGGCTAGTTTCTAGTTCCTAGAAGGAGAAAGCCCTACTCTAGGAACTAGAACTAGCAACTTCTTAACCTTATAACGTGAGACTTTGATGCCTGTTTGGGTCAATTCAGGGGGCATCAAATAGTAACCGATGGGCCATTTGAACTTGGCTAATAGTGGTGTTAGGTGGGAATCTAGCTCGGTTTTATCGGGCATTGCGTTGGCATCGAGAACTGCGATTGGCCGCTGGCCATATTCGGCGTCGTCAACGGGCACCACAATCGCTTGACGAATCGCACTGTGGGTACAGAGCGCCGCTTCTATCTCTTCGCAGTGTACATTCTCGCCGCCAGAGATAAATAAGTTGTCGGCGCGGCCAAGTATACACAGCTCATTGTCCTGCCACTGGCCTAAATCTTTACTATCAAACCCATCCCCCTGCCCCGGCACGCTAACCCTCGGGAGCGGGGTCAATTGACCTTGAAAGTAGTAACCTGAGGCGAGCGTCTCACCGCCAATCAAAATCCGCCCGTCGTGCACCATCACGCGGCGATGGGGTAACACCACACCGGCGCTCTCTTTGCCATCCACGCGTTTTGCTGTCACGGTCGAGGCCGCTTCCGTCAACCCATACCCCAGCCAGGTGTCGATACCACGATCCGCAGCTTGTTGAC
This sequence comes from Vibrio sp. R10-SG-ISO4, assembly GCF_059834135.1. NCBI lineage: Bacteria > Pseudomonadati > Pseudomonadota > Gammaproteobacteria > Vibrionales > Vibrionaceae > Vibrio > Vibrio sp. R10-SG-ISO4. The sequence goes on along the minus strand of NZ_JCBDHJ010000018.1, from coordinate 275,757 downwards.
TAAGCTCTAGCGGAATATGGCTGCCACCAAGCAACACACGACTCAGCTGTAAAGGCTGTTGGCTATCGAGTAAACGTTTAAGCTGCGTCGCCACCAGCGAGGCGTGAGTTACCTGTTGAATGTCGCGCGCCAACTCACCCGTGCCGATTTTGAGCTGCGCGCCACTGACCAACCAGCGATAGACGATCGCCATCCCAGAGACATGATAAAGCGGCAAGCTCAGTAGCCAGCAATCTTCAGGCTGAAAAGAAAAGTGCGTCAATAGACCCGTCGCTGAGGCCAAATGCTGCGCGTGTGTATGGGCGACGGCCTTAGCAGGCCCAGTCGAGCCTGAGGTAAAAATTAGCGTCGCGAGGTTATCTGGGTGGTAACTGTGAGAAAAATTCTCTTGGCGTTGTCGCTGGTTGGCAGAGAAGTCTAAGCGGAGGGTACTGCGAATATCTTGGCGAGAAGACCACTGCTTCACAGCGTTGGATGCGGGATACAACGTAGAAAGCTTTTGCGCCCTCTCCTGCTCACTACCGGGCATGCTGATGGCGCAAATGGCCCCTAGCTCCATACACGCCAACAACACAAACAGGAGTTCCGAATTGTTTTTATCGATGCAGGTGAGCACATCACCCTGTCCCACACCTTGCTGAGCGAGAGTCGATGCTGTTTCACTGACCACATCAGACAGCTCTGCCCAAGTATAGTCTCGCTCTGGCGTGCGCAAGGCCAGTTGCAATGGGCACTGCTGCGCCCATTGTCTAACTGGTGACAACATGAAGCCTTCCATCATAGTGCTCGCCTCTCACAGCGGCGATTAACATTGCCAGATGAGACTTTGCGACGACAGAGGCGTAACCGGCAGCTCACAGCCCGGCCAAGGGACCTCAAGTTGCGCGGTAAACAATCCGACGGTATCTAAACCTGGAATCGTCTCCGGCAGCAACCAATGGGCAAGGCGCGCCAGTTGCGTCAAGCCAAGGCTTGACTCAATACTTGAGCTGATCACCGGTTTGATCCCAAGCGACATCGCTTGCTCAATCAGCGATTTACAGCGTTCAATCGAACCAATTAAAGTCGGTTTGATGATGATCGCTTTGGCGCCATTGAGATCATGCAGTGAGAAATCCTCGCTGCGCATGGCGTGTTGCAGTGTTTCATCCCAGGCAATCGCAATGCCAGTGTTGATGGCAAAGGAGAAGCTGTCCCCCGGCGCTTGACATGGCTCTTCAATAAAAGCGATACGTTGACGTAGCGACGGCGCGATTTTCTTAGCAAATTGCGCCGCTTTGTCCGCGCTCCATGCTCGGTTCGCATCAAGGCGCAGCGTCAAATCGGGAATCGACTCAAGGAATAGACTCACCAAGAGGCCATCTCGGATAGGCTCGTACAAGCCAACTTTGATTTTGGCGACTTTCTCCCCGCTCATCCCCGCCAGTTTGGGCAACAGCTCATCCGGGTCGCCCGAGCAAAGCGGCGCGGCCTGAAAACAGCCCTCTGCCGGCAAGGCGTTGTCGAGCTCCAATTGCGCCATCGATAGACCAAAGGCCACCGAAGGATGCAGCGTATCCAGCGCCAATTCTTGGCCTAGTTGCCAGTAAGAAAGCTGCTCAACCAATTGCGCGTAGGCCTCATCGAGACTCTCCACACTAAAACCGGGTAACGGTGCGACTTCACCACGACCAGTATGACCATCACAGCAAAGCTCAATCACAAAGCCTTCCCGCACAGTCAAACGTTGCTCGCGCAGGATCACGCCACTGTCCATCGGCAGTTCGTAGCGGTACAGTTTGGCTGTTCTCATCACCAACTCCTTTACGGATTGCGTGGGAATTTATTGAAGTCAGGGCGACGCTTCTCATTGAAAGCGTTGCGACCCTCTTGGCCTTCTTCGGTCATGTAGAACATCATGGTTGCGTTGCCTGCCAACTCTTGAAGACCCGCCTGACCATCACAATCCGCATTTAACGCCGCTTTCAGACAGCGCAGCGCCATTGGGCTGTGTTGCAAGGTTTCACGACACCAGCGCACCGTCTCTTTTTCTAACTCTTCCAGAGGCACAACGGTATTCACCAGCCCCATGTCGAGCGCTTCTTGGGCGTCGTAAAAACGGCACAAGAACCAGATTTCACGCGCTTTCTTTTGCCCAACAATTCTAGCCATGTAAGAGGCGCCCCAACCGCCATCGAAAGAACCCACTTTAGGTCCTGTTTGACCAAATTGGGCGTTGTCTGCGGCAATCGTGAGGTCACACATCATGTGCAATACGTGGCCGCCGCCCACCGCCCAACCGGCCACCGAGGCGATCACAGGTTTTGGACAGGTGCGGATCTGGCGCTGAAAGTCCAACACGTTGAGATGGTGAGTGCCAGAATCATCTTGGTAGCCGCCGTAGTCGCCACGAATTTTTTGATCGCCGCCTGAACAGAACGCTTTTTCGCCTAGCCCAGTCAGAATGATCACCCCAACACTCTCATCGTAGCGCGCATCCGCGAGTGCATGGATCATCTCTTTGACCGTCAAAGGGCGAAACGCATTGCGCACCTGAGGTCGCGCGATGGTGATTTTAGCAATGCCATCGTCCGATTTGTGGTAGTGGATGTCTTCATATTCGGCGCTGCAATCACGCCAATGAACGGGAGCGTAGAGTTCTTCTTCTGAGATACCGACTGTTTTAGCCATGATGATTCCTGTTTTGTCTTGTAGCCCAACCGAGCGGGGCATAATGTCTAGGAGCGAGCGGCAAGCGCAATACACTGCGCGCGCACCTGCTCTGCAAAGCGTTGGGGCTGTTCAACATGAACATTGTGCCCCGCATTCTCAACGCAGCAGAGGTGGAGCCCGCTGCGCTGTGCAAGTTGTTTAAATTTCTCATCCTGCTCACCGCAGACATGGGTGATTGGCAGGGTGAGTTGGCGCAGTGCGTCTAAGCAGTCCGGCTGCTTCGCCAAAGACGTTGCTAATAGCATCTTGGCCACCGCGGGGCCTAGATTATCACTGCGCTTGGCGATAAGAGTTTGTCTTTGCGCATCCTTTAGTGAACTAAATACGCGCTGGCGATACCAATCGCTCAATACCTGCTCAATCGGCTCCTCGTTGAAGCGGCGGGCCCATTGCGCATCACTGCGCCATCGCTCGTGGCGCTGTGCTTCATCTTGCAAGCCAAAATTACCACCCTCTAGCAGTAGGGCTTGGATATTCAGCGGCGCAAAATCGCGCTTCACCGTGCCCATCATGGCAAGGCGAGCGCCAAGCGAGTAACCCACTACCACTATAGGTCGATCCAAAGAGATTTGCTCACTCTGCAATCTCGCCAACACGCTCTTGGTGATCTGTGCACAGCAAGTCGAAAATGACTCGGTGTGGATACCGACACTCTCACCGTGCCCCGGAAGATCGAGGCAAAGTCGATCAAACTCGCTCAGATAGCTGAGCGTCTCACGCCAATCGTCACTCGAACCAAGAAAGCCGTGAAGAAACACCAATAGCGGCGCGTCATCAGCTTGCTGAATACTGTCTTTTTTCTGAACATCATCGGCAGGGAAGAACTGACTAGAGAGCATAGATCTGACTGACACATTGACGAATATGACTCGACGCCTCACCCGCGGGCGTGAAAACTTCAAGAATGAGTGCGCCACTTCCCTGCTTGAGGTGCGTGGCTAAACAGTGCTGATAGTCCGCCAACGCCTTTGGCTGACGATACGCAAGGCCAAACTGAGCCGCAGCGTGTTCAAAATGAAAACCGTGCGGCATTTGATACAGAGCTTGCTTCTCCCTATCTGGGACCGGCAACAAATCAAAAATCGCGCCGCCATCGTTGTTGGTAATCACAATAACCACCGGCGTTGCCTCATGATGGAACAGGGCAAGTGAATTCAAGTCATAAAGTGCGGAAGTATCGCCAAGCAGCACGACCGTCGGCGTTTGACGCTCACGCACAATACCTGCCGCGGTGGAGATCAAGCCATCAATGCCCGATGCGCCGCGGTTACTCAACACCTCTCTCGGCGTCAACGCAGTAAACATATCCGCCAAGCGAACAATCAAACTGTTACCAATAAAGAGCGATGCCTCATCAGGCAACGATTCTAACGACATGGCCACGGACACTTCACTGAGCGCCCCATCCACATTGAACTGCTGCACTAGGCGACGTGTTTGCTCGCTCGCTCCTATTAAGCGCTCCGCCCATCCAGTTTGATGGCTTTCCGCTGCGGGCATCATCGCTTGAACATTCTCAATCCAACGGCCAATATCCATCTCGTGATGATGCTGTGGCAGATGGTTCGGGTTATCGCGCGCAGGGTGAGGCGATACATAGTGATACTCAGCACCCGAGCCGGTAACGCACTCGGCTATCCACTGCACCAAACGTTTAGAGACCAGACGCGAGCCAAACTGTAGGACGCACTCGCAAGATGCAAGCTGAGAGCGAAAACGCGAATTTTGCAGCCATAAATCGTAGTGTGCCCAAGGCGAACTGACGCCTGACTGCGGATCGCAAAACACCGGCCAACCTAATGTGTCGGCTAAGTGTTTGGCTTGTTTGGCTTCCTGTAATTCCACACTCCCCACCACCACCACGCCTTTCTTGCCCGCCAGATTAGGAACATGGCAAGGCTCATTGTGCTGAGCAGCACTTTTTTGCGAATAAGGTGTGGATGATAGCGTCCACTTAGCCAGTTCAGGGTATAAGGTATCGAGACTTTGCGCCAAGACTGGCTCATCCTCAGCGCTGAGATAGAGAGGCTCAGGAAACGGGCAGTTAATGTGCACCGCACCGCCCTCGCGCTGCTGGCTGGCCATCAGGTTATCAACCGATGTCAGCAGCCAAGGATACGCCTCTCGACCCGCAGGGATAGGCAGATTTAAGCTGTTAGTGACATGGGTTGAGAACAATCCTATTTGATTGATCGCTTGGTTCGCGCCGCAATCCACCAGCGACGGCGGGCGATCGGCACTGAGCACCACTAAAGGCTCGCCGGTTAACTTGGCCTCGGCAACCGCAGGCAAAAGATTGGCCACCGCCGTCCCAGAGGTGACGACAATAGCGACCGGTTGTTGACTGGCTTTGGCCAGCCCTAAAGCGAGAAAGCCTAAACCTCGCTCATCAAAATGGGTGTGCAGGGTAAAATGCGCATTGGCATGGGCTTCTAGGGTCAACGGCGTTGAACGCGAGCCAGGCGCGACACAGACGTGACGCACGCCAAATCGAGATAATTCTTCCAGTAAAAGACGCGACCAAAGACGATTTGTCACCGCTTGTGTATGGGTTTGTGGGGGCATTTACGAAGCCACTCCTAATGGTGAGCGTTGACAAAAAGGCGGTGATTGATGGCCAAACAGTGACAGTAGCGTCGACATTTTTTTGTCCAGCTCCTGCCACTCATGCTCAGCCACAGATCCGGGCACAATCCCTGCCCCGGCAAAGAGCTGCACTGTCTCCCCCAAGACCAAAGCGCTACGGATCGCCACGCAAAACTCGGCACGTTGATGGCTAATAAAGCCCATAGAACCTGCGTACCAACCGCGCGCAAACGGCTCGTGTTGGCGTATGAAATCGATCGACGCCTGACGCGGCAAACCGGCGACCGCCGCCGTTGGCTGCAAAGCGCCAAGCAACTGCACACCGTTAATACCAGAGTGTAGCGTGGCGTGAATGGTGCGCTTAAGGTGCTGCACTTTTCTAAGCCGAACCAAACGCGCCTCTTGCTCCACCTCAACATGGGAAGAAAACGGCGCAAGGCTTTGCACTATGTCATCCACCACGTACTGGTTTTCGTTGAGATTCTTGCTGTCATTAGCCAGCCAATTGGCGAGCGCCATATCTTGCGTCGCACTTTGCCCACGACCAATCGTGCCAGCTAAGGCTTCGGTGTGCAGCTCATTCTCTTGGCGGGCATAGAGCCGCTCTGGCGTTGACCCTACGAAGCTGTGTTTGCTGTCTAGCGCCAACATAAAATGGAAGCTATGGTGATTTTGCTCATGGCTGGATTTAAGCAGTTGCGCGGCGCTGATCGCGCGGTCGAGCGCCACATCGGTGCGCCTTGCGAGCACCACTTTTTTAAACTGATCGTTATCGATACCGTGCAACACTTTGTCGACCAAATCATGCCACTGAGGCTGCTCTGGGCTATGGGTCATGCTCTGCACGTTAGCACTTAAAGGCTTGAGCTTGGCCACCTCGCAACGCAATTTGGTTAGCGCCACCAAGGTGCGCGATTTATCTGGGTTAAGGTTGACCGCCAAAGACCATTGATCATCAAGACGAATCAACTCCACTTGAGGTAAAAAGAAAAACGACGGCATGCAACGGCGATTTTTTTCATCATCACCATCAAACGCTCTCCCTCCCCACACGCGCTGATCTGCCGATAAAATTGCGTAAGCGGGAGCCGGGTCAACGAAAGTATGCCACTGACCGAGCGCCACCACCTCTTCACGAGTATCGCGGGATTGCCAGTAAAATTTAGGGAAAAGTGGCTGAGCATCCAGCCAATCGATCATTGAACATTCTGGTTTGTCTTCAAGAGCTTGAACCAGACGGGCGGTGCCGTCTTCTGCTAGCTTGACGCGTTCTATCAGTTCAGTGACTGCTTGATGGAAATGGGACAAATCAGCCTCGTATGCAAAGAGATCATTATTCAATTTTATACCGCTACTCTATTTATTGACCCTACTCAAATCAAGGATGCAAGCAATGTTTTGCGAATTCCTGTGATAATACGCGTGCTACAAGCTCACTAAATAGCCGCAATCATTCAGATTTTTATTCTAAATAACGTTGAATTGAGTTACTTTAATAAAGAAATTCAATTATTTTTAGGTTGCTGCCAATGCAAAATATCGGGATGTCGTCAAAACTCGACAATGTCTGCTATGACATTAGGGGTCCTGTACTGAAACATGCTAAGCGCATGGAGGAAGAAGGACACAAAATACTAAAGCTCAATATCGGCAACCCCGCCCCATTTGGCTTCGACGCCCCTGACGAAATCTTGGTCGATGTGATTCGTAACCTCCCAACATCACAAGGTTATTGCGATTCCAAAGGCATTTACTCGGCGCGTAAAGCGGTCGTGCAACATTACCAACGTAAAGGTATTCGCTCGCTTGATGTGGAAGACGTCTACATCGGTAACGGCGTGTCGGAGTTGATCGTGATGGCGATGCAAGCGCTCCTCAACAACGGCGAAGAGATGCTAGTGCCAGCACCGGACTACCCACTATGGACAGCGTCAGTCGCACTGTCAGGTGGTAAAGCGGTGCACTATCTGTGTGATGAGCAAGCCGATTGGTACCCCGATCTGGATGACATCAAGAAGAAAATCACGCCCAAAACCCGCGGGATTGTTTTGATCAACCCAAACAACCCAACCGGTGCGGTCTACAGCCGTGATTTCCTATTAGAAGTGATTGAAATTGCGCGCCAACACAAGTTAATCATTTTCGCCGATGAGATTTACGACAAAGTGCTCTACGATGGCGCGACGCACACCTCAGTTGCGACCTTGACTGAAGATGTGCTGGTGATGACCTTCAATGGTCTCTCTAAAGCCTACCGTGTGTGTGGTTTCCGTGGCGGCTGGATGTTTATGACCGGGCCAAAACACCTGGCGCAGGGCTACATCAACGGCCTGGACATGCTGGCGTCGATGCGTTTGTGTGCCAACGTGCCTATGCAGCATGCAATTCAAACCGCGCTCGGTGGCTACCAAAGTATCAATGAGTTGATCTTACCCGGTGGTCGATTGCTGGAGCAGCGCGACCGCGCTTGGGAGCTGATCAACCAAATCCCTGGCGTCTCTTGCGTCAAACCCAAGGGGGCGATGTACCTGTTCCCTAAAATTGATACCAAGATGTACAAGATCAAAGATGACCAAAAAATGGTGTTGGATTTTCTGATCCAAGAGAAGGTGCTACTGGTACAAGGCACTGGCTTCAACTGGCCTAAACCGGATCACTTCCGCATCGTGACATTGCCCCATGTTGAAGACTTGGAACTGGCCATTGGCCGCTTTGAGAAATTCCTTTCCGGTTACAGCCAATAACGCGTCTCGGCGACATGGTGTAATCAGCGATTCGGCAATAGTAATCGCCGCCGAATTTTCTTATGCTAAGGACACGACCTCGTGTCCTTTTTTCATTTCTAGGAGGTAGAGAAATGTCATCCAATCAGCCCCAAGAAAGCCACTTTTTTGCCCATTTGGCCCGTATGAAACTCATTCAGCGCTGGCCCCTCATGCGCTCTGTGTCGACTGAAAACATCTCCGAGCACAGTTTGCAAGTCGCCTTTGTCGCCCACGCGCTGGCGCTTATCAAAAACAAGAAGTTTGGCGGCCAAGTCAACGCAGAACGTGTCGCGCTGCTCGGCATGTATCACGACACCAGTGAAGTACTGACGGGCGATTTACCGACTCCAGTGAAATACTACAATCCTGAGATCGCCAAAGAGTACAAAAAAATCGAAGCAGCGGCCGAGAAGAAGTTGCTCTCCATGCTGCCGGAAGAGTTCCAAGAAGACTTTGCGCCTTACTTAGTTTCTCATCAAGCGCACAGTGACGATGCTGCCATCGTTAAGCAAGCCGACACCATCTGTGCCTATCTCAAATGTTTGGAAGAACTCAGTGCGGGCAACCATGAATACGCCTTGGCCAAAAAGCGCCTTGATGTGACGCTAAAAGAGCGCCATACCCCCGAAATGGAGTACTTCCTCAACACCTTCGCGCCGAGTTTTGAGCTCTCTCTCGATGAGATAAGCTAACTGGCAAGCTAGTACTTTCTGTCTACACTTAATCAAAAAGCCCTAAGACGAGGTGTGTAGTGCAGGACGGTATCTCTAATGATAAAAAACTGCTGATGTTCATTCAGTATGTGCCGCTTACCTTAATGGTCACATTTGCGATTGTCATTGTGGCCTTAATCGTCAACGAAAATCGCTTTGCGCTCGAAAAAGACGTCAACTCCCTGCGCGACAACTTCTACACCACACAGCGCAAAAGCATCCAAAATCGCGTGACCAATATTGTCGATCAGATTGAGTTTGAGAAAAAACGCACCGAAGATCTGCTTCGCCGAGACATTAAACAGCGCGTTGAAGAAGCCCTCGCCATTGCACAAAACTTATATCGCCAGTATGAAGGCCAACCCGAAGAGACCATCAAAAAGGCGATCATCGAAGCGCTCAGACCCATTCGATTCAATCAAGGGCGCGGGTATTTCTTTGTCTATCAGCTCGATGGTACCAATGTCATGCATCCGATTCTTCCCCAGTTAGAAGGAACGGACATGTGGGATCTTCAAGATGTCAATGGTTCGTACCTCACTCGAGACCTCTCCCGAATGGTCAGCAATCAACAGAGTGTCTACCACCGCTGGCACTGGAACAAGCCCAACGCTTTGGATCAAAAGTTCGACAAAATTGGCTATGTGGCGCTGTTTGAGCCCTACGATTGGTTTATTGGTACCGGTGAGTACGTGGTGGATGTCGAGCAAGATATCAAACAACGTTTGATTGAACGCATCTCAGATTATCGCTACGGCAACAACGACTACATTTTCATCATGGACAGCAAAGGGGCGATGCTCTCTCACCCCAACAAAGCGCTGCTCGGTGTTGAACGCTTAGACGCTACCGATAAAACCGGCTTTCAGTACATTCAAGCCATTGTCGATACCGCCCACCAAGGCAGTGGCTTTGTCCGTTACCACTCAAGCCAAACGCCGCTCGGTAGCGAAGATTCCTACAAGCTCAGCTATGTCACCTACTTGCCCGACTGGGATTGGATCGTCGGGACAGGCGTTTACCTCAAGCCCGTCGAAGATTTTCTCATGGATCGCGAGCAACAGATCACACAGAGCAATCAGCGAGAGCTCAATCAGGTCTTGCTGGCGAGCATTCTGGTCTGTGGCATTTTAGGTTTGCTCTCTTGGGTGGTCGGTAAACGTGTTGGGCTACGTTATCGCATCATGCAAAAGCAGATTTCGCGTGACTTTACCCAGTTGCAAGAGGCCAAAAGTGAGCTGCAACATCAAGCCCTGCACGACAGTTTAACCGAGTTGCCCAACCGCACCTTCTTGATTGAGTTTATTCAAGAGGCGATTCGCAATGCCAATCAAGAAACACCGCTCACGGCGATCATGTTTGTCGACATTGATGACTTTAAAAAGGTCAACGACGCCTTTGGTCATTCTGTGGGCGACAAGCTGCTGACCTATGTCGGCCATCAGTTTACCGAGATGCTCAATGATCACTCACTGGTAGCGCGCTTTGGCGGCGATGAATTTGTGTTCTGCTTCCCACAACTGGGCTCAGTGCTCGATGCCGAAGAGATCGCCCATCAAATCCGCGATATTTTTAAACAAGAAATGGTGGTGGATGGCAAAGTGATCTCCACCAGTTGTAGTATCGGTGTCGCTATCTATCCGCAAGATGGCTTAAATCCGGAAGAGCTTATCACTCGCGCCGACACAGCGCTCTATACCTCAAAAGCCCGCCGCAAAGGGCGCGTATTGTTCTTTGATGAGTCAATTAACAAGCGTGTCCAGTACGAGCTGACTCTAGAAAAAGAGCTGAGAAATGCCATCAGGAATAATGAGCTCTATATGGTGTTCCAACCACAGATCAACCTGCAATCTGGCCAGTTTGAATCGGTAGAGGCGCTTCTGCGTTGGCATAACCCTGAGCTTGGGCATGTGTCACCGATTGAGCTGATACGTAAAGCAGAAGAGATCGGTCTTATCCATCAAATTGGCGAGTTTGTCATTCGCCATGCGTGTCAGCACATCATTGCGCACTTCCCCAATGGGCAGGACACGCTGGGTCTTTCCATTAACATTTCGCCGAGCCAATTGATGGCGAAAAACTTCCTCGAACAGCTCACTCGTATTATTGATGAACAGCAGATCGACCGCAGCCGCATCACGGTTGAAATTACCGAGAACGTCCTGATTGATGACTTAGAAATGGTTACCCCAATCCTTAATCAAGTCAGAGAGAGCGGTTTTGCAGTCTCGTTGGATGACTTTGGTACTGGGTTCTCGTCTCTGAGCTACCTCTGCAATCTACCGATTAACGAGATCAAGATTGACCGCAGCTTCGTCGATAAAATGCTGGTCAACAAACAGAGTGATGCGCTGGTCAAAGCGATCATCGCCATCGGCAAAGCGCATAAGATGAAAGTGGTCGCCGAAGGGATAGAAACGCAAGAGCAAAGCCAGCAGTTGATCGAGTACGACTGTAATTTGGGTCAGGGGTATTTCTATGCTAAACCTCTGTCTATTGAGGATTTGATAAAGCAGATTGGCAATCCATCGTAAGCTAGGCATACTCGAGGTTTAAACACGTAACGTTCGAAAGGTGATGTGCTGATGGATTTCAACTTGGACCCGGCGTGGCTGATGCGCCACGACGATGAACATAAAATTCGCCGTGACGATCATCGCAGCCCATACCAGCGCGATCGAGCAAGAATCCTCCACTCTGCGGCATTTCGTCGTTTGCAGGCCAAAACCCAAGTGCATGGCACCAGCTTTGATGATTTCCACCGCACCCGTCTCACCCATTCGCTTGAAGCCGCTCAGCTCGGTACAGGTATTGTCGCGCAAATCAAAAAGAAGCAGCCTGAGTTTCGTGACCTACTGCCTAGCGATAGCTTAATTGATTCGTTATGTTTGGCGCACGATATTGGCCACCCGCCTTATGGGCACGGCGGCGAGGTTGCCCTGAACTACATGATGCGCGACCACGGCGGCTTTGAAGGCAACGCGCAAACTTTTCGTATTGTTACCCAGCTTGAACCCTACACCGAACATTTTGGTATGAACCTCGCGCGGCGCACTCTGCTTGGGTTGATGAAATACCCAGCGCCGCTTAGCCAAACTTGCTCCGCCGACAAGCCACCGCCAGTCTCTCATCAACGGCGATTAAAAGCCAAAGAGTGGTCGCCTGCGAAAGGGTATTATGATTGTGACCAAGTCACCTTTGATTGGATGCTGCAACCGCTCTCTCAAGCGGACAAAACGCGCTTTAGCGAGCTGCGTGAAGCGCCAAGCGGCCAAGGGCACCACAAAACGCGATTTAAGTCGCTCGATTGCTCCATTATGGAACTGGCCGATGATATTGCCTACGGCGTACACGATCTGGAAGATGCCATAGTGCTTGGTCTGGTCACCCGTCATCAATGGATAGAGGGCGCGGCGAGCCAGTTGTCGGAGTGCGGTGAGAGCTGGTTTGAGCAGCACATCGACTCCATCACTGAAATGCTGTTTGCCGGCACGCACTTTCAGCGCAAAGATGCCATTGGCGGTATGGTCAACGCCCTGCTGACCAGCGTCTCTATCAAGCCGGTGGATGCGCCATTCGATTGTGACTTGCTGGCTTTCAATGCCTTTTTGGAGCCACAAATGGCGCTAGCACTGGATATTCTCAAGCGCTTTGTCAGCGACTATGTGATTCAAGTGCCCCACGTTCAGGTGGTCGAATATAAAGGCCAGCAGATCATTATGGACATCTTTGAAGCGCTGAGCGCCGATCCAGAGCGATTGCTGCCGATCGAAGTGCGCCAACAGTGGACACAGAGCAAAGACGGCTATCGCGTGATAGCCGACTACATCTCCTCAATGACCGATGGCCACGCTCAGCGCCTGCACCAACAGCTGTTTTCGTCTCATTAACGCGATTAGCTACGCTCTGGCTGCCCAGCTTCCATATAGTCACTAAGCTGGCTATTCAGGCGCGCTTTTTCTTGCTGTGAAATGAAACTGGCTTCAATCGCATTGCGAGTAAACATGGCCAGTTCATCGCGGCTTAGTGCGTGGCTGCCGGCAACCGCAAGAAAGTTATCGCTCATGTAACCGCCAAAGTAACTGGGATCGTCAGAGTTTATCGTCACGCAAAGCCCTTGGCGCAATAGGTCCACAATGTTGTGCTGCGCCATCTCATCAAAGACCTTTAACTTGATATTTGATAGTGGGCAGACCGTCAACGGCACGCGCGATTGTGCAAGCGAGGCGACTAAGCTTGGATCGTCGCTGCAACGCACTCCATGATCGATTCGCGCCACATGCAGCTTATCTAAACTGTTGGCGATGTTAGCGACTGGCCCCTCTTCGCCCGCGTGTGCCACGGTCAAAAAGCCCGCCTCACGAGCCTTGGCAAACACGCGTTCAAACTTTTCTGGCGGATGGCCTAGTTCAGAGGAATCGAGTCCTACGCCAACGATCTTCTCTTTAAACGGCATCGCCTCTTCAAGCGTATCCATCGCGCTCTCTTCATCTAAATGACGAAGAAAGCACATGATCACTTGGCTAGTAATACCGAGCTTTTGCTGGCCATCATCCAAAGCGCGCGTGATGCCGTTGATCACGGTAGAGAAGGCAATACCCCTCGCGGTGTGCGTTTGCGGGTCAAAAAAGATCTCAGTGTGCAGCACATTATCTTGCTCACAGCGCAGCAAGTAAGCCCACGTCAAATCGTAGAAATCTTGCTCTTCAATCAGCACATTGGCGCCTTGGTAGTAGATGTCTAAAAACGATTGAAGATTGGTAAACTGGTACGCTTGCTTGACCGCCTCAGGCGTCGCAAAGGGCAGGTCTATTTGGTTGCGCTTGGCCAGCTCAAACATCATCTCGGGCTCTAAGGTGCCTTCAATGTGTAGGTGGAGTTCAACTTTGGGTAGGTTTTGAATAAAAGCAGTATGATTCACGTTTGTCGCCTCTTAATGACACTTTCACAACAAACGCTTTTCCCTTGACGAATTTCAGACATACAAAGAGAAAAGCGACTTGCACTTATCTCTTCGTAATCTGGAATTTACGGCTCCAGGTAGAGACTCCCACACCATATCAGTGGGATTATACGAAGCACCGCAGCGCCAATGATGGCCTTACGGTGAAAACGATTGCGTTAAGCATATACCTAGACAGAAGACTTTGCCAACCTTTGCTGCGTGGCAACACCTAGCCTTGGTAATTTTTCTCAAACACACCTGGCGGCATTTGCGCAATCTGAAAATCGATCATCTTCTCAAACGCATTAATAAGTGGGGTGAAATCCTGCTGAGGCTCAAGTAGACGCAAGATGTGATAGCCTGCCTCCACCGTCGATAAACTGTTGGCGCTGGGCGATTTACGAATGCGGTAGTTGCCCACCAGATCTGTGGGGAGCGCGACTTTAGGCAAAGCGTGTAAATTGGTCGAGAGTTGCCACATTTTATAGGCTTTCTTCCATGTGCCATCCAATAGGATCACGCGCAGACGTACCTTGGGCTCAGCTTGCTGGAGGCGCGTTCTCACTTGCTCATAGCTCTGCGCACCTTCACCGGGAAACAGTACCCAATGCTCGACGTTGGATTCACTAAGCAGGGTGTTGAGCGCCTCATGCTCACTGAAATCTTCCCCGACGTAACAGCGACTATTGGAGAGCGAGAGCGTCAAGATGCGCGCGGTGCCCATTGGTCGGTGGGTTTCCGCTTTATGTTGGAGTATGATGAGTTCCACATGAGAGGATAGCGGCACTATCCATTGGCATAGACACGCTTTGAGTGATTTCCCACATTGAGTACAGTACCGAAACGTCATTTCCGCTTAATTATCCTATTGGGGCTCATTAGCCTTGTGTGTGCCGTGATGCAAACTGAACCCGCCGCGACTTGGAGCGCTTGGCACCAGGTCGATATCCTACAAGGTCAGTGGTGGCGGATCGTAACAGGAAACTTTACCCATACCAACCTTGCCCACCTTGTGATGAACCTCGCAGGTCTGTGGGTGATTTGCTATCTATTCCGCCCTCGCCCCTTTAACCTTATTTTAGCCCTTTTTCTCTGTAGCCTTGGCGTCGGTTTACTTAACTTAACGACGACGATGCAAGGCTATGTTGGCCTCTCTGGCGTTTTACATGGACTGTTTGGCTACTTCGCCTTACGTGAATACTTGCCAAGCAAGAGCCATTTACCAAGGCGAAAAAGTAGCGGGCTGCTTGTGCTTGGCTTGCTGGCAAAAATTGCTTGGGAGCAAAGCATGGGCGCGCCAGAATCCACCAGCGCTCTGATTGAAGCTCCTGTCGCCATTGATGCGCATCTCTTTGGCGCGGGTACCGGCTTGCTCTTCGCGCTTGTCATGCACTTGCTCACGCAACAAAACAAAGACGCGATCACGCTAAAATAAGTCACGCTCAAATCAGCCACGGCCGCATCCGCCGTCTTGCACTGCCCTCCTTGACGCCCGGTCTTTGTGCCCTTTGTCTCAATAATTTTATTGATGTTCAGAGACAAAGGGCGCAGAATGGCCCACTTTTTCGCCCCCCGCATACACGCTGGGGCGTGGTTACATCACAACAGAGAACAACGTATGGGTTTTACCGATTTAGGTCTTTCTGCTCCGCTGCTTAAAGCCATTGATGAACAAGGCTACCGTGAGCCATCACCAATCCAGCAACAAGCCATTCCAGCGGTGCTTGCTGGTCAAGATGTCATGGCCGCAGCGCAGACAGGCACAGGTAAAACCGCAGGCTTTACACTGCCAATTCTAGAGCGCCTCGATAACGGCACGCGCGTCAAAGGCAATCACATTCGTGCGCTCGTCCTTACACCGACTCGTGAGTTGGCGGCGCAAGTGCAAGAAAACGTCTTCAAGTACAGCCGTTACCAACGCCTAACCTCGGGTGTGGTATTTGGCGGCGTCAAAATCAACCCGCAGATGATGAAGCTGCGCAAAGGGTTGGACGTATTGGTCGCCACGCCGGGTCGCTTGCTCGATCTTTACCAACAGAACGCGGTGAAATTTGATCAACTGGAAGTGCTGGTTCTTGATGAAGCAGACCGCATGCTGGATATGGGCTTTATTCGCGATATCCGCAAGATTTTGGCTCTGCTACCTGAAAAACGCCAGAACCTGCTCTTCTCAGCGACGTTCTCAGCGGAGATTCGTGACTTAGCAAAAGGCTTGGTGAACAACCCTGTTGAAGTGTCTGTCGCGCCTGCTAACTCAACCGCAACCACCATCGAGCAGTGCATCTACCCGGCCGACAAGCGCAAGAAAGCGCCGATGTTGGTTAAACTGATTCAAGATGGCGACTGGAAGCAAGTTCTGGTGTTCTGCCGCACCAAACACGGTGCTAACCGCTTAGCGTATTACCTCAATGATCAAGGGATCACCGCAGCGCCGATTCACGGCAATAAAAGTCAAAGTGCGCGCACCAAAGCACTAGCGGATTTTAAATCTGGCGACGTTCGCGTCCTAGTGGCCACCGACATTGCGGCGCGCGGCATCGACATCCCACAGCTGCCTCAAGTGGTGAACTTTGAACTGCCGAATGTGGCCGAAGATTATGTTCACCGTATTGGCCGTACAGGTCGAGCTGGCGAAGTGGGCCGTGCCATCTCTTTGGTGGAAGCGGCAGAAGCGAGCGAGCTATTTGCCATCGAGCGATTAATTCAACAGCTGTTGCCACGCCTTGCCTTAGAAGGCTATGCGCCAGTGAACGTGCTGCCAGAATCCAAACTCGACACACGCCCGATTAAGCCAAAGAAACCGAAAAAGCCGAAGAAACCGAAAACGGAACACACCGACGGACAACGCTCAGCAGACAACGCACGTGGCCACAAACCGGCCAGCAAAAACAAGCGTCACTTCGGCCCAAAATCGGCGAACGGTGAAAACCGTGGTGGTAAACCTGCGGGAAAAAGCGGCAACGGTGCAAGAAAGCCAAACCGTTCAGGTAACCGTCCAAACAAGCCATCCAACACACAAAAAGCGCAATAAACCGGCGTGAAACAGATGACGCCGATGTGAAACGGGTACTCAGCTCACATCGGCGCTCGGTAGATAGACAATCTCACGCGGTAAGCCAGATTCTAAATCGCTGGCAGGGTTTGGTACGCTCACCCACTCTTCTGGTCGCATCGCAATACACATCAGAACAAACGCATCGAGAATGTCATCTTTCTCCGCCACTTTACGCGGCACGCTCGCCAGCGCTGAGTTGAGCACCGCTATCCAATCAGGGGCAATGTGATTTAGCAGCGCTAACCGCTCTTGATGCCCCTCAACACACTTTTTATTCCACGCCATCGGTTGACCAGATAGCCCCGCAAAGGCCAGCTCGGGATGCGCTTCACGTACAGACAGTGACGCACTGCGCCGAGATCGGACAAAGGCATCCAATTCACGCATTTTAGGGACAATACCCCAGGTTTGTTTCGAGAACTTTTTGCCCAACCGCGCCACATTTTGCTCGCAGGCGCGCTCGTAACTCTCACTATAGACCGCCTCACGACAAGGTACGGAAAACACCGACGCACGGCGCCCTTTGAGCAACGCCCTCGCCGCCTTATCACATAACCTATCTGGCTGATCTGGGGTGCTAAAGCCGATTGGCATATCCACCAGCCACACTCCAGTTTCCCCAATCTGCGCCGCCAGCGCGTCCAAACTCTCTCCAATCACGACTTTAGGCAGTGCACTTTCTGTCACTACCCAAGCCAACCAGCCTGCTTTGCAGCCATCAATTCCGGTGTAGGTCATGGTGGTTACCACTCAGAGACAAGTAAGCGGCTTTTTACCCCTCGCACTTGAAGCCCCATCGCTTCAAATACCGCCTCAAAGTCGGTACACGCGGCGGGTAAATTGGGCAGCGATAATGCGGCTTCAGTGAAAAAGCGGCGCTGGCGATGTGCATCATTTCCCCACGCAACATTCCACCAATCTAGGATTCGCACTCTCGAGTCATACAGGCGTTTAACTGTTGGCAGTCGGTCACTCTTTTTCAGGTTTTCCGCTGATGTCGTCGGAAATAAGTTCCACTTATCGTTGTTTGGCCAGTACACAAAAGGCAAGCAATGATCAACGTGATACGCATCTGCGAGCGGCTTACCGCTCCACACACTGACAATCTCCGTCCCTTGACCTTTGAGCTCCTCAACTCTTTGCCGTACATCACGCGTATCATGCGCAGCATCAATCCAGACCAAACAATTATGGTAGGTATGTAGCGCTATATCACGCTGGCGATTTAACTCGAATCGCTGCATCTCTTTAACCCATTGGTTGACGACTAAAGGCTCAATCCATGAGTGATACAAGCGAAAGCACTCCCACAAACTCTCATCGAGTACAAACTCACCGTAGCTTGCGAAAAACGCGCCATCCAATACCACTGAGTCTTGACGCTTGCGACGAGAGGAAGGTGAACATAACTCAAACAAGCGATTGTCTTTACTGCCTTGATAAATAAAGGTTACGGGACCTGATTTGATGGTCACCAGTGTGTGAGAGAAGAGCTTTTGGATGGCTTTGGCGTCATCCCCCATAAAGAGCGCACCAATGGCAAAATCATCCGCCGCTAGATGGTTGAGTTGGTGCCACCCATCTTCTTTTACAAAACCCAGACCTTTACTACTATTGGAGTTTTGTTGAATCCCCATGCCTTGGATATCGACATCAATGAGTCGCTTAAACTGCCTGACCCAGTAGAGCGCGACTAAGCCGGCTGGTAGCGTTATCTTGCCATCGGCTCTCTCCATCACTGCGCCGGGATGAGCATCAGCAATGCGTAAAAGTGTGCGCAATAAAGCCAATTTGTAGGTGGCCGACTTACTGTCATTGATCACAATACGGCGAACGGTGTTGAGACTTCCAGAACGATCATCAGGTAGGGACAGCACAACGGTTTGCCAATGCACACCGCTGCGTTGAAGAGAATCATCGCTATCAGTGACCAACTCCATTTGTAGCGCACGTTCGCTTGCGTAGCGCTTAATTTCGTCCACCGAAACGGGAAAGCTGTGGCGCCCATCATCGAACTCACCATGACGTAAACTGATCACAAGCTTGCCATTGGGAGCAAGAAGATATGAGAGTTTCCTAAACGCGCGCTCCCGTTTGCTACTCGGTATATGCATCCATACTGCGCTGACTAAGATCAGGTCAAAGCGCATGCCTAGGGTGAGCGTGTTCTCTAGCCTAGGGAGTGAATCCTTCAGCCAAGTGACATTCGGGCCCGTGCTGTGTTTGCCAATATCTCGCAGCAAATCACTCGGCTCGATAGCAATGACCTCACACCCTTGTGCACTACACCACTTTGCATCTCGCCCAGAACCGGCCCCCACATCAAGCACAGACGCGCCCGCACTCGGCCAATAGGCCCGCCAAGACTGGTGAACAGACTCAAACGACACTGAGTTGTATTGCTTCGCTAGCACATCTGCGTGCGCATCATAAAAAGAGGTAGTCTGGAACATAATAGGCGCCGATCATCATTCTGAAATCATGATATACAGCTCAATTGCATATGGCGATAAAGTCTTAGAAATGGGTTAGGTTTGGTGACTTGCGTCACGTTTGGCATGATGTTTAATTTGAAATTTTCGGACTACCGCCGCTGGATTGCGCGCTTTTTTGTAGTGAATGTGACTGGACTCAAGCCTGATTTGTAATGGTTCGACCTTTACGAGAAGTTAGACTTGGGCTGAATGATATGTGTTGGTTCTAGAGTAGCTATCTAAAATATTCTTCAATCTTCAGATATGAAAAAAGGCCTGATAAATCAGACCTCTTAGAATGTGGCGGTGAGTGAGAGATTCGAACTCTCGATACGTTGCCGTATACACACTTTCCAGGCGTGCTCCTTCAGCCACTCGGACAACTCACCGAATCAAATTGTGGTTGGTGTTGCTCACCAACGAGGCGCTAATTTAATGATTCTATTACCTTAGGTCAAGACCCATTCCCAAAAAAAGCCAAGTCATTGGGTTTGTTTGGCTACTTATTGGGTTAAGTGGTTAAGGTTCATGCAATTACGCGCGTTGGTAGTAACCCGGAACGCGGAACCACTTGCGGCATAGGTCGAGAAAATAGCCATACAACACACCCATACCACATGAGATGACAGCGTTCGAAGCAACGGCCGTCATGATCTGATCGGTGGATGCCCCCACGGCCAGAAGAATGCCGGCATAGACCGGGGATTGAAACAGCACGTAAGCCAGCAAGTCTGAGACGCTTTTCATTGCACCTGATGGCGAAAGTCGTCGCCCTTGGCGCAATACAAAGTCACGAAACACACCATAAGGCCATGCGATGGCGATATTGACGGGAATAGACAGCGTTCTTGATGCAAGAGACTGCTCGAATGTCATACCAGAGATAAAGATCTCAATGATCATTCCGGAAATAAAGCAAAACACGACCATTGCAAAGGTATCTGCAGCGGCATGACGAATACAAAACGGCGCTCTAGGCCTCATTTTACTCACCAAACAATAAACTAAAACAACACACAAACAGCAACACATACAACTAAGATAAAAACACCACCCAGTTGATGGCGCTATTAGAACAGTAAATTTGCAGTTTTTGATCTCGAATTTAAGTAAGCTTGGTCAATAACCCACCAAATAGTGTGAGCAAGGTAGCATTTTTCACTGCCTTTTTGACCTTTGTGTATTTTCTGAGCAAAACGAGCATTCAGGTAGTATTGAGGTGAATGTGGCAGCCAATTCTAGAGGTTCCGACTCGCTTCAACGGCGAGAGTATCCAAATCGATTTGGCTCGGCGTACGCTTGGCTTCTATGTCACCGTGAAGGTTGTCGATGGCTTGACGTAAGTTGGCACTTTTCGACGAGTCGACACTTGCTTGAATCGTTTTAACGTAGGTCAGTGCTTCTTCAAACTGTTGATTTTCAATCGCTACGAACAGACTCACTAGTGCTTTCTCTAACTCTTCTTCGTTTGAAATGACTGCGCTCATTGAACCGTACAGACGATGAGTAAACTGGAACAGTGTGTCGTCAAGCTCGGTTTCATCGATGGGTTTGGAGATAATGGCGTCCACACCTGCGGCGTACATTTTGTCTTGTGTCTCTTTGAACAGGTCGGCCGTACAGCCAAAAATCAAGGTGCTGGCATGGCCATCGGGGAGCGCTCGAATCGCTGTGGTGGACTCGATCCCATCCATTACGGGCATGTGGTTGTCCATTAACACTAGGTCATAGTGCGTTGAGCCAATCGCATCAATGGCTTTTTGACCATTATCGACACAATCACACGTAAAGCCTTTATTGGCCAAAAACGTGCTCATGATCACGGAGTTGGTGCGGTTATCTTCCACAATCAGCGCTTTGAGCCCTTTGTAGTCCACTTTGCACCGCTGAGCCATTTCGACAGGTTGAATGTCACTGATGGCCATTTCGATGCTGATGTGAAAGCTCGAGCCGATCCCTACCTCACTGGTTACGCTTACTTCGCCGTTCATCAGTTCACAAATCTGTTTAACAATAGAGAGGCCAAGCCCTGTTCCACCGTAACGTCGTGTCGTTGAAGACTCTGCTTGCTCAAAAGGATTAAAGATCTTCCCTTGCGCTTCTTTGGCGATGCCGATTCCCGAGTCTCTGACCTCGACGTTGAGGTAGTTCTTCCCATCACGCTTTTGTTCACTCAAATGCACTTCCACGTAGCCGCGAGATGTAAACTTCACCGCGTTATTGAGCAAGTTAAATAGGATCTGCCTTAGACGCGCTTTGTCGGCGCAGTACCAACGCCCATCCGGTACGTCACTGTGCACGGTTAGCTTGAGTCCTTTTTCATTACACAGGGTGTAATAGACGCTGTTTACGCTGCCGATGATCGATTCAAGCGGGAAAGGATGATTTGAGAGCTCTAGCCGACCTTGCTCAATTTTGGAGAAATCGAGGATTTCATTGAGCAGCGTCATCATGTGATCCCCAGAGTCATAGAGGGTTTTCATGTGTTTGCGCTGCTCATCATCTAAATCGGTTTTGAGTAGAATCTGCGCCGTACCTAAGACGCCATTCATCGGTGTGCGTATTTCGTGAGACAGCGAGGCTAAAAACGCGCTTTTCGCTTCGGTCGAGGCCTGCGCCTTGCGTTTTTCCGCATCAAGATACACGGTCTTTTGGTTAAACGTGTCGATAAGGTGGCGAATTTCATCTTGGCTGTTGTAGGTAATGTCTATCACGCCACCTTCGCGGGAATCGTCCACTTTTTTGGCGATATAGACGATGGGAGAAATGAGGTAGCGGTTAATCAAAAAGTACCCAATCAGTACGCAGATCAGCATGATGGGGACAATCCCCGCCTCCACTTTGTAGACGACTTCATAGACTTGTTCGGTCACGAGGCGCTTGGCGTTGATGACATCCACGCTCCAATTAAACTCACCAAATTGGAAGCGACTGATGTACATCCCTCTCACGACTTGAAAATTGTGCTCAGTCACCAAGTCTCCGTAGGCATCGCGCAAGATGACGCCGAGATCGTACTGCTCGGCATGTTGGCGAACAAATCTCACCAAGCTGGATAATGAAATATCGACGGTCGCAACACCGGCAAATCGCCCGTCCACATAGTATGGCGAGGAAGCGGTGATCATCTGAATGTGGTTGAACGGGTCAATATAGACTTCAGACCATGCGACATAACCGGCGGGCTTTTCCACCGCCGCTGTAAACCATGGTTCTTGCTGATAACCCCCTAAAGCAGGGTTATCCCATGAGCGTATTCTATCTATCAGGCCATCACTGGCTCGGGTAAAAAACAGGCTTTGGAGCTGTGTCTCACGCGTGTCTTGAGCGCCCTCTTGGTTCGAGGCCGGCCACAGTCCACCACTGACAGTGATGCCCTGTAGCGTTTCAAACAGTTTGTACAAAATCCGTTCTTGGTGATCTTGCGGCTCGTTGTTGCTGCCGATGGCGACAATGCTTTGCAAAATGCCCAGCGAGCTATTGATCGGTTCTTCAATTTGCGCCGACAGGAGCTCAGTACGCAGATCCAAATTCGCTTCCAACTGATCGCGAATCGGTGGCTCAACCACCAAGTAGCTCACGGTACCAATGAGCGTCACCGCCAGCGCCAAATAGAGCGCCAGCGCATAACTACTTTTGCGCTTGAGGGAAGAACGAATTTTCATAAACGTCTGAATTTTTACTGTTTCTAAAAAATTATAGCGGATATCACTAGGGTTCAACCTTTTTCTCTCAGAAAGAGACTGTTAACATTGCTCCATCACAACTCAAACACTCAATGGAACCCATTTTGACGCTACAAGAGATCCTAGCTCTGCCAGAACTAGAAGGCCGACTTATTAACGAAAACAAAACTCGTGGTTTTGTGACTTCCATGGCCGCGGCACCGAACGTGCTGGCACCGGAAGAGTGGCTTCCATTCTTATGGGGCGGTGAAGACGTCGCTCCGTTTTCCGATGGTGAGCAGCTTGAGTCCTACATTGAAGCGGTGATCGCGATGTGGAATGACTACCGCCCTGCCCTGTTAAACAATGAATGGCAATGGCCAGAGAGCTGCCAGATTGATGAAGAAGAGATCGTCAACGAAGCAACACGCGATTTCTGCGAAGGCTTACTGCAAGGTTGGCAGCTCGCGCGCGATGATTGGGAAACCATCATGCCAGAAGAGAGCGAAGATAACGCCCTATTGGGTGGGGTACTGCTTTCTATCAGCATGTTGTACGATCCCGAAACCTCCATCGCCACCTTGGCCGACCAAGGTATTGAGGGTTTAGAGCAGTTTGAAGAGATTTTCAACGCCGTACCTACCATGCTATGCGGCCTTACCATGCGCGGATCAATGCTGGCGGAGCAAGATTAATTCCTGAATGGAAACGAAAAACGCGGCATCACGCCGCGTTTTTTAATCCAACTTTTGCCACTGGAATGACTCGATTCGTTCATCTGAAATATAGAACAGCTTATCGCCCGCTTTGACTTGCCGATCTAAATCCGGGTTCAGCTCAATCCCCTCACCAACATCGATTGCGATTAATGTCGCTTGATGAGTTCGCTTCATGTAATCAAAAATAGGCGCGATGTCGCGCTGAATAAAGCCAGTTGGTAACGTGGTGGAGTACTGCGTCATACCCCGCGTCGAAGCAAGCAACTCTTGATGCAAAGCGCTAGAGCCCGGGTCAACGGCCGCTTTGGCGAGCATTTCTGCACCTACTGCGGGTATGCACTCGGCATTCGGGCAATGCTGGCTAAGAAGCTGGCTGAGCGCCTCATCTTTAAAGTACGCGAGTAAATGAGCCTTGGGGTTCACGTTCGCCGCGTAGAGAGCCGCAGAGAGCGTGATGTCATCTTCTAGATTGTCGACCACGATACAGCTCGCATCGGTGATAGACGCTTTCGCCATCTCTTGCTGGTCGGTATAACTGGTGACTCGCACAAAGCCAATTTCACCAGGCAGTGGGTTTTCGATGTCTGAGCGGCTACACAGTACAATCGGGCGCTTGCCCGCTTCCTCATGCTGTAGCATCCGAATCAAATGCATCGTGCGCTGCCCGTTCCACCCCAACAGTAGTATATGATTCTCCACACCCACTCTCCGTTTTCCTAATACACCGGCTCGCCAATAGTCCACCGCACTGCCCGCCAGTCGTCCAATTAAGGCCGCGAACAAGGTTAAACCACCAGGGATGACAAACAACATCACAACCCATTTTCCTGTGGCAGTCTGCGGTGAGTGATCGCCATAACCCACGGTCGAGGCGGTCACCATCAAAAAATAAAAATAGGTTGAAATATCTTGTGTGAGTGCTTGCTCACCACTGGCATCAAGCAAGACCCATGCAATCAACACGTAGAGAAAAAACAAAATCAGCACATTGCGTGCACTGAGTTTGAACAAGTGCGTCATCATCCACTTTCTAAAGGTGAGCCACAATGTCATGCTGAGTCTCTACTGTTGTGATATTGGCGTCTATGGCTTTCATACTAGCGGATCCCTACAACGAAAAAAACCAGCCAATGCGCTAACACAATGGCTGGTTCTCTCAATAGGCGTTTAACGCATCAAAGATTAGGCGTTGCCTTTCACTTGCAGGTTAAGCTGCTCCGCAAAATCAAGCATGCGGTTAAGCGGGATGAGTGATTTCACTCGTAGCGCTTCATCCACAAAGATTTCGTGCTCTTTGCCGCCATCACGCAGGGCGGTTTCAATCGCTTTAAGCCCATTCATCGCCATCCAAGGGCAGTGTGCACAGCTGCGACACGTTGCACCCGCGCCAGCGGTTGGGGCTTCAATCAGCTCTTTCTCTGGCACCAATTGCTGCATTTTGAAGAAGATACCTTTATCCGTCGCGACGATCATCTGCTTATGTGGCAGCGCCTTAGCGGCTTTGATCAGCTGGCTGGTCGAGCCAACCGCATCGGCCAATTCGACCACACTAGCGGGAGATTCCGGGTGGACCAAAATAGCCGCTTCAGGGTAGACGGCTTTCATCTTACGCAGTGCGTCTGCGGAAAATTCGTCATGAACCACGCACTCCCCTTGCCAAAGCAACATCTCTGCGCCTGTTTTGTTGGCAATGTAAGAGCCTAAGTGACGATCTGGGCCCCAGATGATCGGCTTATCTTGCGCGTCTAAGTGTTCGACGATTTCGAGTGCAATACTCGACGTCACCACCCAATCAGCGCGCGCTTTTACCGCAGCAGACGTGTTGGCGTACACCACCACCGTATGATCAGGGTGTGCATCGCAGAACTCACTGAACTTATCCGCTGGGCAGCCTAAATCAAGAGAACACTCCGCCTCTAGGGTTGGCATCAAGATGCGCTTTTCAGGTGTGAGGATTTTTGCAGATTCACCCATAAAGCGAACACCCGCAATGATCAAAGTGCTGGCTGGGTGACGGTTACCAAACTTCGCCATCTCAAGCGAATCACCCACGAAGCCGCCGGTTTCTTCTGCCAACGCCTGAATTTCAGGATCAGTGTAGTAGTGGGCAATCAGTACCGCGTCTTTTTCTTTCAGCAGCGCTTTAATATTGGCCACGTGGGCCTGCTTTTCTGCATCCGTCAGCGGAACGGGCTTAGGAGGGAATGGGTAAACGGTTTCAATTTTATCGAGTATGTGGCTCATTGCTCTTGCTCTACGCAACTTCCAGTAATCCGAATATTGTAACCCCAAGTGTGTTGTAGATTCCACCTCATCCTTAAAACCGCTGCTTATGCGTAAGAGACAAAGGCTATCGAACCCAAAATGAAGAAGGAGCGACACGCGCTCCTTCTTGTTGATGATGTGTTGCCCCAGGGCGACGAGACACGCGACGATACAGAGTCTACATGCGTTCCTTTGCCATATTGGCGGATGCGCTGGTAGGGTACTCATCGACCACCTGTTGGTAGTACTTATTCGCCTGCGCTTCATTGTTGTTGCGCTTAGCAATGTCACCCAATTTGAGCAGTGCGTCTGCACGCTTGTTGGACTCTGGGTAGGCAATCACAGCGGCAAAGCTGTTCACGGCTTCTTTGTCTTCTTTCTTAGCGAAATAGAGCTGTCCTAACCAGTAGTGGGCATTAGGCGCAAAACTAGAATCTGGGTAGTCTTGCTGGAACTGTTTAAATGCAGCGATCGCGCCGGTGTAATCGCGCTTTTTCAGCACGAGATCGGCGGCGTTTTGATAGGCTTCTTGCTCGCTCGCATCGGAGCTGAATGTGCCGGTCGGCTCGTTGTCTGCGGCATCCGCAGGGACCACAGCAGGCGCGGCGCTGGCTTGAGCGCGCAGCTTATCAAGTTCGATAAACAGCTCACGTTGACGTTGCAGCATTTGCTGCATGTCGTAATTATTCTTTTCGATTTGTCCGCGAAGGTCGCTAATTTCTAGCGCCATACCATCAAGTTGCTGCTGCATTTGTAGCTGCACACGGTTGCGGTTTTCTAATAAGCGTTCAAGACGCTCTACGTCTGACTCGTTACTACGCACAACGGATGTCGACGCAGCGCCGTTGCCACTACTGCCGAGATCAGATACTGGGGCTGGTGCAGCGAGCACAGAGCTCGCTGCACTTGCCAGTAACGTCAGCGTAAACGCTCGCTTTAAGTTACTGAACATGAGGCAATCCTCGAATTAGTACACTAGAACAGCGCGGCGGTTCTTAGCGTAAACATCTTCTGACTGACCAAGAAGAAGAGGTTTCTCTTCACCGTAGCTTACGATAGCGATTTGATCAGCTTGAACACCAAGTGCTTGTAGGTATTTCGCTACGGCTTCCGCACGACGCTCACCTAGGGCAATATTGTACTCAGGCGTACCGCGCTCATCCGCGTGGCCTTCGATAGTCACTTTAAGCGCAGGATCTTTGCTTAGGTATGCCGCGTGTGCTGCTAGCATCTCTTCGTAATCTGCTGCGATAGTTGCATTGTCGAAAGCAAAGTAGATAGTTTGCGTTTCACGTAGCGCTTGCTCTTTTAGTTCTTGCTCAGACAGTTGAGCGTTTTGATCGATAGGAGAGACCATAGTGGTATCTGTACCGTTCGCTGAACCTTGAACTGATTGGTTAGTTTCAGAACCAGAAGCGTTAGCTGCGTCGTCGCTTGAGCTACATGCTGTAACTGCAAGGACAGGAAGCGCAATTAGAAGCCCCTTAAACACTTTATTAAGTTGCATTGTTGATTTTCCTTATTTTAGGTATTTACTTGCTACAAAAATGGTGACCATGCAGGTGCACGAACACGTCCGTTTGTCGCTGGTAATCTCGCTTTAAAACGCCCATCGATGGAGACCATGGACAGCACATTGGCTTTGTTATAGATCGAACTATAAATCACCATGCCACCGTTTGGCGCTATGCTCGGAGATTCATCGAGCAGTGTTTTCGTTAGGATTTGTACCGCCCCTGTTTCTAGGTCTTGTTTTGCAAGGTTAAAACCGGTGTTGCTTTGGTTAACCATCACAAGAAAACGACCATCAGGCGTGATTTGTCCACCTAAATTTTGACTTCCTTGCCAAGTGATTCGACTGGATGACCCGTTTGCCAAATCTACTTGATAAATCTGAGGTTTTCCACCCCGATCCGAGGTAAAGATCAGAGATTTACCATCTGGGTGCCAAAACGGCTCCGTATTATTCGAGCGACCCGTCGTCACCTGAGTTAACTTGCGACTGTTTAGGTCCAGAGTATACACATGCAAGTTACCGGTTTTTGACAGCACCAAAGCCAGCTTACTGCCGTCTGGTGAGAATCGTGGCGCCCCATTGTGACGCGGATAAGAGGTCACTTTTTCACGCTTGCCGGTGTAAATGTTCATGATGTAGATTTCTGCTTGGCCGTTTTGGAAGCTCACATAGGCAAGCTGCTGACCGTCCGGTGACCAAGCTGGTGACATCAATGGTTGTTTAGAGCGCAGCACTAAACGCTCGTTGTAGCCATCATAATCGGCGACGCGAAGCTGATAAGGGAACGTCTCTTTGTCATTGACAACCACATAGGCAATACGGGTCAGAAAGGCGCCGCGTTCACCGGTTAGCTCTTGGTAGACAAGGTCGGCAATGCGGTGCGCGTACTCACGCATGCGATCGCCCGGTACGGTGGCACGCTTGTTAAACAGCACGTGATCTTTTGATAGGACCAATTGACCATCGTCGCTGAGCGCTTTGCTCTGCCCTTGCGTCAACTGACCACGTACCACATCCACTAGCTGGTAGTTGATCACGTAGTTGCCTTCCGCATTTTGGCTAATGCTACCGGTGACGAGAGCATCCACACCGATGCTCGTCCAAGCATCAAAGTTGACGTCAGATTCGTTATACGGCGTTTGTGGCATTTTACTGGTGGCAACTGGGCTAAATTTACCGCTGCGCTGCAAGTCAGATGCAATCACGTTAGACACATCTTCAGGTAACTTGCCTGCACCTTCCCATTGGAAAGGCACAATCGCGATGGGACGCGCAGAATCAATACCGTCGGTAATAACAAGTTCCAAGGCCGCGTTGGCTACTTGAAACAGGCTCATAGTGGTGAGCACCCATCCTAATACTAATCGCTTTAACACAAGCATTTCCTTTTACTCAATCCTGAATTACTCAGGAATTACTCGTAAGTTGATGTCTTTTAACTTGTTCACTATGTCTTGATCGGTTGGCAGCGGAAAGGTGCCGACTTTGGCGACCGCACTCTTAGTCGCAGCGCACAAACGGCTGTCACCCTCTCGAACGCTCAAATTACCAACAATCGCGCCCGATCCCGTGGGTATCAAGCGCAGGTTAACCAAACAAGACTTTCCCCGAAAACTGTCCTCAAGCAATAAATTCTGCTGGATCAGCTGGGTGTAAATCGCTCCGTAGCGGTCCGCTTCACTGGCTACATGGCGTGAACGCGCACTGCTGTTACTCTGTGACTCTGACTCTAGGCCAGCGAAGATATCGTTAAGCGCCGCCTCTTGCTCTTTGCGCTCACGTTCCAGTCGCTGCAAACGCTCCTGCTCTTGACGCGCTTTTTCTGCGGCTTCTTTGGCTGCACGCTCTTTTTCAATCCGCTCTTGCTCAGCCTTCTTCGCCGCTTCTTGTTTCGCTATGCGTTCTTGTTCCGCTTTTTCCGCCGCTTCACGCTCACGACGCGCCTTTTCTTGCGCCTCTTGCGCGGCTTTCTCACGAGCGACGCGCTCTTGTTCTGCTTTAGCAATCGCCGCCTCTTTGGCTAGGCGTTCTTGCTCTGCTTTCTTCACCGCTTCTTCTTTCGCTTTGCGCTCCGCCTCAAGTTTGGCTACACGCTGCTCTTCCGCTTCGCGCTGCTTTTCTTTCTCAACACGGCGTTTTTCTGCTTCGCGCGCCGCTTTGGCTTCTTGCGCTTGCTGCTCTTTTAGCTTGCGAATGCGCTCTTCTTCCGCTTTACGGTTCTGCTCGAGCTTTTCACTTTCTCGGCGCAGCTTATCGAGACGCTCTTGCTCTTTTTTCGCGGCCTCTTCACGCTGGCTGCGAATTTGCTGTGCTTGCGCGCGCACCGCACTTGGGTCTATGACCACCGCTTGCACGAGCTGGCCCGTTGGTTTTGGCGTCGACATGGTGAAATCCGTTCCCCAAATCAGTGCCACCATCAAAGCCACATGAAGCCCAACTGAAATCAGTATGGGCTTTTTGTATTCACGAAATAGAGACTTCTTTTCTTTCATAGATTAGGAGCACTTACTCTTTGATGTCTGTCAGGAGGCCGACTTTAGGAATGCCCGCGCGGCTGAGCTCATCCAGCACCAAGACAACTTCGGCATAAGGGGTGGCCGCGTCGCCGCCCACAGCAACCGGTGAGTCGGGCTTAAGTGAAAGCTCCGCTTTAACTCGCACGATAATGTCTTGCAGTGATAAGCCGCGCACCACGTCTTCGTCGTTGACACTTAGCCCCAAGTTTCCATCTCGGTCGATTTCGACAATGATGAAGCTCGCGTCGCTGTCTCCCGCCATTTCTGAGGCAGGTTTGGCGGTGGAGGTCTTAGGTAGCTCAACATCGACCCCTTGCGTAACAAACGGTGAAGTCACCATAAAGATGATCAGCAGTACCAACATCACGTCAATGTAAGGCACGACGTTGATCTCTGCGGTCATCTTACGCTTTTTCGGTTGATAGCCTGCCATCGCGCTTATTCCTTGGACGCTTTGTCTCTTCCGGCCATCGCTTGACGATGCAAGATACTGTGGAATTCTTCAGAGAAGGTGGCGTAGTTGTGCTCAAGCTTGCCCACTTTATTGCTCAGGCGGTTGTAAGCCATTACCGCAGGAATAGCAGCAAACAGACCCATCGCAGTCGCTACCAATGCTTCGGCGATACCTGGCGCCACCATAGCTAACGTCGCTTGCTTCACTTCACCCAGTGCAATGAAGGCGTGCATGATGCCCCAAACCGTGCCAAATAAACCAATATAAGGGCTGATGGAGCCAACGGTCGCAAGAAACGGCAGATGTGTTTCTAACTCATCGACTTCGCGAGCGACTGCGACGCGCATCGAGCGTCCCGTGCCTTCCATAATGTAGTCTGGCGAATCAGCGTTGGATTTACGTAGGCGAGCAAACTCTGTGAAGCCCGAGTAGAAAATCTCTTCCGTTCCGGCCAGTTCATCTTTGCGCTTATTGGCCGCTTGATAAAGGACAGAAAGATCGGTGCCCGACCAGAACTTATCTTCAAACGTCTCCGCTTCTTTCGCGGCTTGTGAGAGCACTTTACTGCGCTTGATGATCATCGCCCAAGAGGCTATCGACATGCCCAAAAGAATCAGCATGACCATTTTTACCAGCAAGCTTGCTTGCAGGAACAGATCCAGCATGGAAATATCAGCGGTCACCGTGTGTAAACTCCGTAATTATTGACTGAGGTATCGCCGTTGGCCTCATTTTCTCATTATCAATACATGCTACCTTAACCATTGTTTTACACAATGACCTTCCTTCAGGATTAACGATTTCCTGACAGAATGTGAGCGATGCTTTTTTGATTTCTTCGACGCGCGTCAGCACTTTGAGATGGTCGTCTAGACGCGCTCCGTGTAAAAAGTCGATATCCATGTGTCGGACTACAAAACCCAACTTTTGTTCCAGTAAACGCTGTTGCGATACACCGATAGTGCGAAGTAGCTCGGTTCGCGCACGTTCAAAGTACTTTAAGTAGTTGGAGTGATATACCACGCCACCGGCATCGGTATCTTCGTAGTAGACCGTCACTGGCCATTCAAATGTCATCTCGGCTCCTTGTGCCTATCGGTCCCACCGGAGAAAGGACGCAAGCCCATCACAAACGGTTTGTTACTATAACGCAACTCATTGGGGTTTACGCAAGGGCTTATCGGCGCTTTTCAAAGATTGAAACAAAAAAATAGCACTACCTTTCAATCAGTAGTGCTATTTCGCTCATGGAATGAGCGGACGGGTTCGCCTGCGGTGAGGGGATCGCGTTTAGAGCAATCTCACTACGGTGAGGTAGCCCAAAACACTCAAACAGAAATAGGGGCTAAACAGGCACTGCCAAACCCATTTCTGCGGCTTAAAGCCAATGCCATACACCATGCTTGAGCAAATGGCCCAAATCATCAGCGGTGAGATCACGGCATTAAAACCGCCAATGGATGCAGCGTAGCGTTCTGGATCCCACATCACCATAGCGACATGGTAAAAACCCAACACCAAAGATAAGACCCGAAATAGGGTCTTATCCATTGGCGCATGCCACTTAGTGACACGCGCAGTGAGATTACTCACTGTCTTTGTCCATCATTTCTGAGTGCTCTAACCAAAGCGCGTTAATGATGCCGAACGCACACGCTAAGAGTACACCCAGAATCCATGCGAAATACCACATAATTGTTGCTCCTTAGTAGAGTGAGTTTTTGTTGTCTTCGATGTATTTATTATCGAGACGGCCAAACATTTTGTAGTAGGTCCACGATGTGTAACCCAAAATCACAGGTACCATCACGGCCGCAACCGCGGTCATTAGGTTCAGTGTGAGCTCAGATGACGTCGCATCCCACATGGTTAGGCTGTGACTTGGCATCAAATCCGATGGCATTACGAATGGGAACATCGCAAAACCTGCGGTCAAAATGACGCCCGCATTACCAAGGCTCGATGCCAAGAAGGCAAAGCCGCCTTTTTCAAATCGAGACGCCACTACCGCCAACAGAGGCATCGCCACACCCAGTGCAGGTGCTAGCCACATCAGTGGGTAGGATTCAAAGTTGCTCATCCATGCGCCAGCTTCACGCACCACTTCTTTATTGAGTGGGTTTGACGCCGCATTGCCATCAATCACGCTAGTGATCACATAACCATCAATGCTTTGTACCCAAAAACCCGCGCCCACAAAGGCAGCCGCTGTCAGTAGACCCATCAGTTGAGCCACGCCACGAGCACGAGCGTGCACGTCATCGGTGGTTTTCATCTGTAGCCAGGTTGCGCCTTGCATGATGATCATAAACAAGCTCACTATGCCACACAGCAGAGCAAATGGGTTCAACAAGCCAAAGAAGGAACCGTGATAGGTCGGCATCAAGAACTCATTGAGTTGGAACGGAACCCCTTGCAGCAAGTTACCAAACGCCACACCAAAGATAATCGGTGGGACAAAACCGCTGATTGAGATACAGATATCCCAAGTGTTACGCCATTTAGGATCTTCAATCTTAGAGCGGTAATCGAGACCAATCGGACGCAACCAGAGTGCTGCCAATGTCACGATCATCGCCAGATAGAAACCGGAGAACGAGGTCGCGTACACCAGTGGCCAAGCGGCAAACAGCGCGCCACCCGCGGTAATCAACCACACTTGGTTACCGTCCCAGTGCGGGGCGATAGAGTTGATCATGACACGACGTTCGTTGTCATTTTTGCCGATAACAGGGACCAGCGCACCAACCCCCATATCGAAACCGTCAGTAATGGCGAAGCCTATTAGTAGAACACCAATCAGTACCCACCAAATCAATCGCAAGATTTCGTATTCAAACATCTGTGTTTCTCCTTGCCTTAAGCTTCTACTTGGCGACTAACTTTGTCTTCAACAGAGTTAGCATCTTGCTCGAAGTGGTAGCGACCTGTTTTCAGGCTGCTCGGTCCCTTGCGTGCAAATTTCACCATCAGGTAGACCTCTGCAATCAAGAACACGGTGTAAAGCGCCAAAATGGCAAACAGCGACGTCCAGATTTCACCCGCAGTCAACGCTGATGCAGCAACGTGAACTGGTAGGATTTCACCCACAGCCCAAGGCTGACGACCAAACTCGGCGACAAACCACCCCGCTTCAACCGCAATCCAAGGCAATGGGATACTAAATAGCGCCGCTTTGTGGATCCACGCTTTCTGTTCGATTTTCTGACGACAGGTCTGGATAAACGCCGCGCCAAAGACAAACAGCATGATGAAACCACACGCCACCATAATACGGAACGACCAGAATAGAGGCCAAACAGTAGGAATGGAGTCATCCGCCGCCGCTTGAATTTGCTCTTCTGACGCATCGACAACGTTGTCGGTGTAACGCTTGAGCAGCAAGCCGTAGCCAAGGTCGCCCTTCACTTCGTCAAACGCCGCAACGTTTTCAGCAGATTGGTCACCAGCGCGCAGCTTCTCTAACAGCTCATAAGCAAGCATACCAGTGCGGATACGCTCGACGTGCTGATCACGCAAATCACGAAGGCCCGTCACTTCCTCATCAAACGAACGTGTCGCGATAATACCCATAACGTAAGGGATCTTAATCGCGTAATCGGTGTGCATGGTCTCTTGGTTAGGGACACCAAACAGAGTAAAGGCCGCTGGGGCTGGCTCTGTGTGCCACTCAGCTTCAACTGCCGCAAGTTTCACTTTCTGCACTTCACCCAATTCGTAACCTGACTCATCGCCAAGGACGATAGTCGACAAAATCGCCGCCATACCGAAAGAAGCCGCAATCGCAAACGAACGACGCGCAAACGCAATGTCACGACCTTTCAATAAGTAGTAAGAGCTGATGCCTAGCACGAACATAGCGCCCGTCGTGTAACCTGAAGCGACCGTGTGAACGAATTTAACTTGTGCCACTGGGTTGAGCACCACTTCGGCAAAGCTCACCATTTCCATACGCATGGTTTCGAAGTTGAACTCTGCGCCAACTGGGTTTTGCATCCAACCGTTGGCCACCAAGATCCACAACGCCGAAAAGTTGGAGCCAAGCGCAACGAGCCAAGTGACGGCTAAGTGTTGACGCTTAGAGAGCCTGTCCCAGCCAAAGAAGAATAAGCCGACAAAGGTGGATTCGAGGAAAAAGGCAACCAGTGCTTCGATGGCCAAAGGCGCACCAAAGATGTCACCTACGTAGTGAGAATAGTAAGACCAGTTGGTTCCGAATTGGAATTCCATGGTCAGGCCCGTTGCTACACCTAGGGCGAAGTTAATACCAAACAGCTTACCCCAGAACTTGGTCATGTCCTTGTAGATTTGCTTATCGGTCATCACGTACAGAGACTCCATGATGGCGAGTAAGAACGCCATTCCGAGAGTCAACGGTACGAAGAGGAAGTGATACATCGCGGTTAATGCAAACTGCAACCGCGACAGATCCACTACGTCAATATCGAACATTGATTACTCCTTTTGTGCCGGCTGAAGACACTTTACTTCCATTGATGCAGCATGATTATTCGTTACCCAATCTTAAAGGTTGTTATCAGATAACGGCTTACTGTTGCAAAAATGTACCGTAACAGTTAGTTAATTGTTAAGCATCAGCTAATATAGCTGGGACTAATATTACTGCTAAAAATTCTGCGTTTCAAAAGGTTTATAGAAACTGTCCGCTTTGATTTGTATCAACTTTAGTGCCGCATTTTTGATTAATTTTCCATCAAATTGATCTGTATCAAAAGAAAATCAGCGCGGATGTTAATGGGGCGTAATTAGACGGGTCGAATTCATTTTTATGCAGAACAAGCGATTAACAAAACACCTTATTTCATTAACCATAAAGGGGTAGTAAAGAATTTACATTTGTGACATTGATCACCAAAAATAGAAAACCAGCTCATCGGAGCTGGTTATGCAAACTTAGTTTTCATTCACGATTGGGCATTGACTCGCTAAGACTTGTCGATACCAAAATGGAGATAAGCTCGATCGGTCGCAATACGACCTCTTGGTGTGCGTTGCAGATACCCCTGTTGAATGAGGTAAGGTTCAAGAACGTCTTCGATGGTGTCTTTCTCTTCACCTATCGCTGCCGCCATGTTGTCGAGGCCAACCGGTCCGCCACCAAATTTCTCCATAATGGCGAGCAGTAATTTCCTATCCATGTAATCGAAGCCTTTGGCATCAACATCAAGCATATTGAGCGCTTTGTCTGCGGTGTCAGCGCAAATATGGCCATTGCCTTTTACTTCAGCGTAGTCACGTACGCGGCGTAGCAGTCGGTTGGCGATACGAGGCGTGCCTCGCGCTCGGCGCGCGACTTCAAGCGCCCCTTCCGCATCCATCGACAGCCCTAGACAATCGGCACTTCGCTGGACAATGTGCTGCAAATCGGCGATTTTGTAATACTCCAAACGCTGAGTAATACCAAAACGATCGCGCAGTGGCGACGTCAACGACCCGGCTCTCGTGGTAGCGCCAATCAGGGTAAACGGAGGCAAATCAATTTTAATTGACCGCGCCGCCGGGCCTTCACCAATCATAATATCAAGCTGATAGTCTTCCATTGCAGGATAGAGCACCTCTTCAACCATTGGGCTCAAGCGGTGTATCTCATCAATAAACAACACATCATTTTCTTCGAGATTGGTTAACAAGGCGGCCAAATCGCCCGCTTTTTCAAGTACTGGCCCCGAGGTGGTACGAATGTTAACGCCCATCTCGTTAGCCACAATGTTCGCCAGCGTGGTTTTACCCAGACCCGGAGGACCAAAGATCAACAAGTGATCGAGGGCTTCGCTGCGCAAATTGGCGGCTTTGATGAAAATTTCCATTTGATCACGGACATGATCCTGGCCTTGGTAATCTTCGAGCTTTTTCGGGCGTATTGCACGGTCAATGACGTCTTCTTCTTTGTAGACAGCATTGTCTGGGGCAATCAGGCGATCCGCTTCAATCATGACTGTTTACCTTTCAATGGGCTAGACCATAGATTTGAGCGCTTCACGAATCAATTCTTCGCTGCTCATCTCTGACGTTTTCACCTGCGATACCACTTTAGACGCCTGGGTTGGCTTATAGCCAAGCGCAAGCAGCGCACTGATCGCCTCTTCTTCCGCATTCGATTGACTTGATTGTGTCGCCGAATCCATCGGCGCGGCATCAGTATGTGGCGTGAACAAGTCGCCCGCTCCCCAGCCTTTGAGGCGATCCTTCATCTCAACCACCAATCGTTCTGCGGTTTTTTTGCCTACTCCAGGCAGCTTAACCAAGGTAGAGACATCTTCTCGCTCGACACAGGCGACAAACTGACTCGCCGTCATACCCGATAAAATGCCAAGCCCCAGTTTTGGCCCTACGCCATTGGCTTTGATCACTTCACGAAACAGCGCTCTCTCTTTGACGGTATTAAAGCCGTACAACAACTGCGCATCTTCACGAACCACAAAGTGTGTGTAGATGATCGCTTCTTCACCAATGTTGGGCAATTCATAGAAGCAGCTCATAGGCATTTGAACTTCGTAGCCTATCCCGCTGACTTCAATCAGCAATTCTGGGGGTTGTTTCTCAATTAAAATGCCGCGCAATCGTCCAATCACTGGTTCGTCCTATTCGCTGTATAAAAGTGGTTTGATGATAATAAAGAACTGGATATATAGCCAGTAAAAAACTAGCGGTAGCGTCCTCGTCGTGCGCTGGTCGCTTTTCCCGCCAGCGCCACTAAGGTTTTGTTGGTATTCGCATGACAAATCGCCACACCCAGCGCATCGGCGGCGTCCGCCTGTGGTTTGGCTGGCAGTTTGAGCATCGACTGAACCATGTGCTGCACTTGCTCTTTGTCCGCGCCGCCATTACCCACTACAGCTTGTTTAATCAGACGCGCAGCGTATTCGTACACCGGCAACTCAGCATTCACCGCCGCCACAATAGCGCTGCCTCGGGCTTGACCTAATTTAAGTGCGGAATCGGCATTGCGCGCCATAAAGACCTGTTCAATAGCGAACACATCGGGCTGAAACTGGGTGATGATCTCCGAAACGCCCGCATAAATTTGCTTGAGCCTGCCGGGTAATTCCGATTCTGACGTGCGGATACAACCGCTGCCGAGGTAGTGAAGATGTCGACCTGTTTGGCGAATCACGCCATATCCGGTAATTCTTGAGCCCGGATCGATTCCTATAATTATCGACATTGAGATCCTAGATTGGCAAAAAACGTCATTCTACCCAATCGATGGGGGAATATGTAGCGCAAAGCATCAAGACGGAGCGGTAATGATCGCGCGGCTCGATAAGCCCGCCTCAAGCGTCACTTCAATCACTTGCTCAGGCTCAGCGGTCAGCTTCTCGCCACTCCAATAATCAAACCAATACACCGGGTAATCGGAGGTCAACGTGACTTCTCGGCCGGTTTGGTGGTAGTTAAATAAGCAGTGTAAGTCGTTACGCTCAGTCAGTTTCAAAAACCCATGATGCAGGTTAAACGCGGTAAACTTGGCGGCGTCTTGATTATGGTTGTGTCGCATCACCAGTTTCGCTAGGGTCTTTTTCGCGAATGTGGTGAGATCCGGTAGAGGGTCGCCAGAGAGCAGTAATCCGCCACTGGCTAATAACACATCACGATGGAATTCATACGCTTGACGTTCCGCTGCCTGATTGGGCAACGAGACCAACGTCGCGCAATCGGGGTCGATTTGCCACAGTTTGCGATGCTGCCAACTGCGGTAGAAGGTCTCTTTGGCGATTTGTTCAAATCGCCTTGGGTCTCGCTCGACATCATCGGATACGCGCATCGCATCTACCATGCCTAGCGACGGCCACATTGGGGCATTGCAGCCCAGTAGCCACGCATCGCCTGCCCCTTGAGCAATGGCATCCATCCCCATTCGGTAGGCTTCCACCCCAGTAATGCCTGACTGCCAACGGTGACCTTTTAACGCTCCCCAATAGTTAGCATCAAGCTTAAACAGCTCAATTCCCCACTCTTCACGCATGGTCTTAAACACATGGGTGAGATGATCTTGCACATCCGAGTGAGTCGTATCGAGCAGATACCAAGGCGTACATCGCCAGCCCGCATAGGTGACGTCTTCTGCTTTCATGATCTGGCCATTGTCATGGGTGACAAACCAATCTGGATGCTGGCGAAAAATGGTTGAGTTGCCCTCGGCAATAAAAGGCGCGACCCAAATCGCAGGCTTTTTGCCGCTGCGCTTTATCTCCTCAATCAAGAACGCAAGCCCAGACGGAAACTGCTCAGATGGCGAAAGCCAATCGCCCATAAACGCTTGATAGCCATCATCAATTAACACGTACTCGAGCGGCTTAATGTTCTCTTTCATGCAGCGCACATTGTCGCGAATCTGCTGCTCTTTGACTTGCGCATAATAGGCATACCAAGAGCACCAGCCCAGCGGCGAGACACCATCAACACCTGCACGCGGTGGATGATGTTTGGCAATGCAGTCACTGAAGGTTTCATACAGTCCGGAAAGTGAAGAGCCTTGTAGCACAACAACCGATTCGAGTTCGCTATAGCTCCAATCACTAGGGTGGGTATTTTCACCATCAATGTAAGCCGTGAGGGTACGCGTACCCTTCTGCTCTCTCACCTCAAAATAGCCGGCGAAACGCCGACAAGAGGTAAAGCCAAACAAGGTGTAGCCCAGCGAGTCTTCGACCACCAGATAGTTGTAATAGCGTTTAGGTTCGTTGGAGCCATAGAGCCGATAGCTCGCGCTGTTGTCGGGGCAGCGACCGATATCCACCGGCTTGTCGATGGTGCCGGTGGTTTGAGCGAGCATTTGAAAGCCATCACCAAGTACCGTTGCCTGACGCTCAAACTGAAAATCCGTTGAGAACAGTGCGTAGTGTGAGCCGAATGGATCATTACTTAAGCCTTGGAAGCGAAAGTGGACTTCGTTGCCCTCTGCCACCGCATCAAGATCGCGGCTCGGCACATACAGCACCTGCTCGTTATCTAATCGAATCACTTGGCCCATCTCGTTACCTCTCACCACAACGATTGACATTACAGCACTGCTCACCGTGCCTGTCTAACCAACAAATCTATTGCAAATCACACTTTTATCACTATATGTGATGGTTTTTGTTTTCGCCAAATTTCGGCGCAACGAAAAATGCCGCTTCACAGGAAGCGGCATTGACCATACAAAACGCATTGAACGTTAGAACTGGTAGTTAAATTCGATGCGGTGATCGCCTTTCGCGTAGTTGACGTTCTCGTTCCAGTTGGCAAAGTAACGAACGTTGGCGCGTGGGTTGATTTGGTAAGAGACCGCCGCTTCGTGCGCGTACAGGGTATCTTCACCTGCACCAAAAGCATTGTCTTTGTAGAAGCTTGAGCCAGACATGGTGCCTAGGTACATTGGGTTGTAGTTGATCCAGATGCTCTCAGTCACTTCGATTTTGCTGTACATACCCACAACATAGAATGTGCCGTGAATGTCCCAGCGATCTTGCGCTTGGTTGTCTGTCGCAGCTTGGGGATTTTCACCAAATGCGACGCCCGCTCCTGCCAATGGGTAGAAGTTTACCGGGCCCATTTTAGGCAACGCTTGAATAAAACTGTAAGAGACGCTGCCTTGAGTACCCATTGCCTCGCCGTTTTGGCGTTGTGTTTTGGAATCCAAGATTCACGTCCACCTGCGAGCCACGACCGTTAGTCATATCCACGCTGAAGTGGCGGTAGCGTAAACTATCGATGCTGTTGTCGTTGTCTGAACGTGTGCCGCCATTCCAGCCAAGATCTTCACCAAGGAAGCCTTTCACCTCTGCGATGTGCATCGCCATCGTGGTTGGATTGCCGGTGTCGTACGCTTGACCGAGTTTCAGGTTCAGACCTTTGTCGGTATAACCGACACCCGCCTGGGTATAGACCGCCAACGGATCCGACATGTCCTGCACATCTTCATTGGCTACTGCATTAAAGTGCACCAACGCCAACGCGCTCAGTGCGAATAGAGGTTTGTTGCTCATCGCCATCTCCACAAAGTTGTTCAGCGATGTCCCTTTCACTGATTATTGGAATTAAACGTGGCGAATTATGCGGTTATCGTGCTCGAACTGATAGGAATAACCATTATTCCCAAAACAGGGAGTGATCAGGTCACTAAAATAGGAAAAGACCAGCGCGATGCTGGTCTTTGCTGGCTACATGGGTGC
Organism: Vibrio sp. R10-SG-ISO4; assembly: GCF_059834135.1. NCBI lineage: Bacteria > Pseudomonadati > Pseudomonadota > Gammaproteobacteria > Vibrionales > Vibrionaceae > Vibrio > Vibrio sp. R10-SG-ISO4. The sequence continues at coordinate 235,194 of NZ_JCBDHJ010000018.1, read as the reverse complement.
TACATGACCTCAATCGGCCCGCCGAAGGCGGTCACTGGCGGTAATGTGCCGGTGTATTTTTCGAAGTCCACCAGACAAGTGTTAGCAGAGGTCGCTTGCGCTAGCTCAGAGGACGGGATGTCTTGAGTCAGCGTATTCGGATCGCCGTAGGTATCCAACGCGCCCACTTTTTCGTTGAGTGGCCCATACCATGCGCCCTCTTCGATACGTACCACGCCTGGGGCGTAGCTATCGGTCAACACGGCGCCAGCAAGTAGCTGACCTCGGCCGTTGAACACTCGAACCACATCGCCCTCTTTGATGCCTTTGCGTTTAGCATCGGTTGGGTTGATGTAGATAGGCTCACGCCCCTGCACCGCGTAGGTCGCACGAAACGCTTCAGATTCACACATCTGTGAGTGCAGACGCTTGTCTGGGTGGCACGATTGTAGCCAGTAGGGGTACTGCTGTGAACCTGGGCCGCCGTGCGAGCGCTCGGATTTTTCAAACCACATCGGGTGTTCTTGGCAGAACTCATAGCCCATATTACCGATCGTGCGGCTGGTGATTTCAATAAAGCCCGATGGCGTGCCCAGCGCGTTGATTTCCGGGTCTTCACGGAACGAAGCGTGACGAACCCAAGGTTCACCTTGGCCAAAGTCAAGGAAACCTTGTTGCCAGAACACATCAAATTCAGGCATGTCAAACTTGCCTTTGTTGGCTTCACGGCAGTTATCATAGAGTGATTTTATCCACTCCATCTCGCTCATACCACGCGTGTAATCCTCAGAACGACCCCAACGGCGCGTCAGTTCCGTCATGATGTCAAAGTCGGTTTTCGACTGGAACAGCGGATCAACCAGCTTATGCATAGCGATTAAGCCACGGCCAGAGTAAGCACCGTAACCATCAATATCGTTACGCTCAAACTGAGTACAGGCGGGCAAGACGATATCAGCGTGACGGCAAGTGGCCGTCCAAGCGAAATCAATCGCTACCACGGTTTGCAGCGTTTTGAACGCTTGGCGCATTTTGTTGCGGTCTTGATGGTGATGCCAAGGGTTGTTGCCACTGAACACCATCATTTTGATGTCTGGCAGGGTAACCACAGCACCATTGGCGTTGATTTTTTTACCCGGCTCGAGCAAGGCATCCACCCAACGCGCCACCGGAATCACGCGGCTATAGCCGTTGAAATCTTGATTGGTATGCTTTGGTTCTTGACCTTGATCGATGTTAAGCGGAAACGATCCCGGCGCAGCAAATCCCGTCGAGGATACACCGATACCTGAGTAATGGTGACCGTAAGAGATACCGCCACCAGGCAAACCAATCTGCCCCACCATTGCAGCAATCACGGCGCACATCCAATATGGCTGCTCACCGTGCTCCTGACGTTGGATACTCCAGCCGACCAAGATCTGAGTGCGGCCATTCACAAGCATGCGCGCAAATTGGCGAATCTCGTCGGCGGATGCGCCGCAAATCTCTGCCGCCCACTCGGGTGTTTTTTCGACCTTGTCTTTGGTCTTACCTTGCACGTAGTCAATAAACTCTTCAAAACCAAGACAGTAGGTATCAATGAAGTCTTTGTCGTACAGATCTTCGTTGTACAGCACGTGCGCGATTGCAAGCATAAAAGGCACATCCGTTTGCGGGTGGATGTATTGCAACTCATTACCTAGATAGCGCGCAGTTTTGTTGCGTACTGGATCAACGGAGATGACATTGACGCGCTTCTGCGCGACTTTTTCTTTCAACTGCTCAAGATAGGCAAACGACTCGTGCGTTTCACATGTCCAGCCCACTTGTAGGTTTTTGACCGGATCGTTACCCCACAACACGATGTTGTCGCTGTTTTCGAGGATCAGCTCCCATGATGTGCCTTGCGCGTACACCTCGGTGGAACCCAACACATAAGGCAAAATAGTTTGCCCCGCGCCGGTTGAATAGTCGCCGACCTTTTTCACTGAGTAACCATGTAAACCCATCGCTCGCTGCATATGGTTGTTACAGCTGTGCATCTGACCGGTTTGACGCCAACCAGTTTGTCCAGTGTGCAAAGCCCAAGGGCCATACTCTTTTTGCACGCGTTCCAACTCACGATAGAAAAGATCCAGAGCCTCATCCCAAGTGACTCGAACAAAACGGTTGTTGCCGCGTGTATCGGTCGAGTACTTATGCTTTTTCAACCAATCCAAACGCACCATAGGGTAGCGTACACGAGAGGGGCTGTAGATGATCCCTTTGATGCCATTCAGCATATCGGTTGGGTACTTATCGACTTCAAGCGGCTTGATTTCTTGTACTTTCCCGCCCCAGATACGGGCACGAAATGCGCCCCAGTGTGAGCCAGATACCTTCCAGGTACCCTCCACTTCTCCGGCGTGCGCCGCAGCCGACGTCAGTAAGCTCGGCCCAATCAAGGAGGCAGCACTGGTTCCCGCAACACCTTTTAGAAAACTTCTTCTTGTGATTGCCATTATTTGTTACTCCATTGCCGCGAATTAGTGGTGACCATCTGAGAAATCAGAAGAGTGTTTTTGCAGGTATTTGAGCACCAAGGCTTCGGTATCAGTGTCAAAGTTGACGAAGGCAATCATGCCATCGAGCATCCCCACCCAGCCATTGGCACTAAAGTGCGCCTCATCAGGCTGCGTATGACACGTCGAGCAGTTGGTTTGATACGCTTGGCCGGCAGCGCTCCAAATCGGCTCGAAATCCGAGACCATCGACTCTTTTTTCATCCACAAGTCCACGGCCACTTTTTCCCATGGCAAACCCGTGAGTTGGTCTTCTTTGCTTTCCCCTGTCACCACTTGGTCACCTTGAGAAACATCGCGCGTCAAAATGGCCGTTGAGATGTTCATACCAAAATCTTCTTGAATGACACGTCCAAAGCCTTTCGCCTTGCGCCAGCCGTCGATCTCTACTTTGATCATGTCGCCCTTCGTTTCCACAATCGCCACTTGGCTTGCTGGGCTAAGTAGGCCCGCTTCGGTGGTCGCGCTTTCGTCGGTATAGAGAGGCAAGTGACGAATCGAAACCACAGAGTTGCCCACATTGTATGAGGTGCCGTTAGCGACCTGTTCAAGATCCCCCACAATGCCGCTCGCCGCTTCCATATTGTTCGGTAAGTGGTGCGCAATGCCTTTGTGACAATCCACACAGCTTTGATCGCGCTCAGCCGCGGATTGCATTTGAATGCGCGCGGTTGGCGACATCAAATCAAAATCCATCGATTCGTAGTTGTGACAGTTTTTACACTCCAGTGATCCATTGGCCGAGAAACGGTCCCATTCGTGACGGGCTAACTCAAGACGGCGCGCTTCAAATTTCTCAGGCGTATCGAGATCGCCAAACACCTGCGCAAACACCTCTTTGGAGGCCTGCATTTTACGTGCAATTTTATCCGTCCAGTTGTGAGGTACGTGACAGTCAGGACAGGATGCGCGAACCCCTGAATGGTTTTTCCAGTGCACGGTTTCTTGCAGCTCAACATAGACGTTGTCACGCATGGTGTGACAACTGATACAGAACTCTTCGGTGTTGGTCGCTTCTAGCGCTGTGTTGAATCCACCCCAGAAAATCACCCCAGCAATAAAGCCACCCATGGTGAGCACACCTAGGCTGATATGAACTGCAGGGCGAGTCATGGTTCGCCACAGCTTAACAATTAGTGCTTTCATCATTCTTTCTCTTTCATCTTATTCTTAACGTCAGTGATGGTTCTTGGTTTAACCGTGCGTCATTAACCGTGCGTTCCCGGTGGTCCCATGAAAAAGACCTGTAGCATCCAGACGATGAATCCGTATCCACCCACCAGTACGACACTCAACACGGGGAAAAGAATCACTGTGATGAAGAGGAACGATTTCCACTCCAAGGAGCGCTTTTCGCCACTCTCTATTTTCTTAACATTACTCATACATTTGCCTGCCCTGTCACTGATGCTCACTTTGAGCGCTGATCGATACGCACAAATTTCGTACAACTGATAGACGTAATGGTAGACCACACATTCTGTGGGGTTCAATCGAATTCAAGCCCATCACAGCGACTATTCGACACTTTTTTGAGCTGACACAGAGATGTGATGGATTGCGATTTTATGTGTTAAATAAGGTGCATTTGTGAAGAAATATGAACAAGAAGAAAGAGTTAAAAAACGGTTACTCACATAACATTTCACTTTCAAACTGGCTTAAAAAACGTAAGCCTGAGCGCTCAACTTCCCAACAAATTGTTAAATTATTATTAGTGAGAAACGGGAATTACGGGCTCAATCCGAGCGCAGCGGCCAATCTGTCACAATGAACGCAATGGTGTAGAATAAACGCGAATATGGAGATGAATAATGAGCAGTGTGGTGGATATTCCTTGGCCCATTCTTGGGCTGTTTTTTCTTACTTTGAGCGTTCCGCTCTCTATCAGTCGCTACTATCAACTGAACATTGGCAAAGATGCGCTCATAGGCGTCGCGAGAATGACGCTGCAACTGGCCCTGGTTGGGGTCTATCTCGAATACCTGTTTGAACTCAATAGCCCGCTGGTCAATGTGCTCTGGCTCGCCGTGATGATTTTGATTGGCGCCAGTTCCATCATCAACAAAGCGCGTTTACCTCGCCGCCCATTAATGGCGGTCGTCACCACAAGCCTCATCGTCGGCCTAACGCCAGTGTTGCTGATTATCACCGCTTTGGTGGTGAAACCCACGCCGTTTTATCACGTTCAGTACTTAATTCCGCTCGCTGGCATGCTACTGGGCAACAGTTTGAGCGGCAATATCGTCGCGCTGCAACATTTTTACACCGCCTTTGAGCAGCGCAATTCCGAGTACCAAGCGGCGATCTCACTAGGGGCGCCACCCAGCTTTGCTACCCTGCCTTTTGTTCGCGAAGCGATTCAAAAATCCGTGGCACCCACATTAGCCTCAATGACCACCAGCGGACTGGTGACGTTACCAGGGATGATGACTGGTCAAATTTTAGGCGGAGCAAGCCCTATCATTGCGATCAAATACCAAGTGATGATCATGGTAGCGATATTTGTCATGATGACCATCTCCATTACCACCACGCTTCGGCTGAATATTGCGGTCAACTTTACCCAATCGGGTCAAACACGGGTCAAAAGGATCGAGCCTGAACAGGAATAGATCTTATCCACAGATTCTGTGGATAACCGTGGTGATACCTAGCCTTGGTCGAGACGAAAAACGTAAATTTTGACGATTATAGAAAAATTCCTTTACTTTCATCCGAGTATGATTTATTTCGATAACTGTAATAAACAGGTCACAAAATGACCATAGGATGCAATCGGTAACTGCAAAGGAGTGTTGTTATGATAGTTAATCCATTACACCAAGTGTGCGATCAAGAAGAGGTAGGCAGTGAAGAGCTGCGTGATTGGCTGGTCTCTTTGCCCAAAGAACTGCTGCCATTTGATGAGCCCTATCATCAAAGCCTCGATTAATCAGAGACGATACGAAAAAACCTAGCGCGAGCTAGGTTTTTTGACTCAACTAAACATCCAGACGGTGTTTCTAAATGTGATCAAATTCAAGCACTAAAAATAAGGAAATAAGATTTAGCTTTCAGAAGTGATCATTGGCCACTAAAAAAGAGTGGTTGAGCTAACAAAACTCGCCGCAAGGCGTTGTTCTAACGGGGCTGGGCGCTTATGGTGAGATCGACGATAGAAACAGAAGGAAACCGTCTATGAAATACTCCAGCGAGCACCTTTCTGAACTGAATCTCTTACTTCAGTTCGATATCAGCAGCGCAGCGACTGGCATCAAAGTGCACCACGAGGCGTCGCAAGAGATGCAATCCGCGGTGGCTCGTCTGTATCAAAAGGGGCTTTGTACGCTACCTGATGGTGGCTACCTGACGGACGAAGGCATTGAAGTGGCCGAGCACGCTGATAAGATTCTTCGAGTGCTGTGCAGCTAATTATCCGCCACGGGTAACTGAGTCACGTTACCCGGTTCTTGTTGTCTTTTCTGAACACTGGCCGCGATCGACAGTGGATCGACTTTGGCGAGGCCTTGATTAAAGATGTCTCGCCACTTGCGCCCCTCTTCACTGTTGTTAAACGCCAAAAAGAGATCTTTTTCTGCCAATAAGGTGGGGTTCATTCGCAACCGCTTTGATAATAAGGCAGAGCGAGAATCACGCCGAATCAAAAAATCGAGCACATTGGCATCAATCACCGCCGCATCCAATCGCCCTTTTGCCACTTTATAGACATTACGTAAATCATCGAGTGTCTCTTCCACTGTGAGGGAGCCGGAAGCGACCATCTGATCAAATTCTGGTGTATTGACATAGCCTTTCACGGTTCCAAGGCGGTATTGAGTGAGATCGCTGAGTGTGCTCCAACGAATGGGGGATTGGGTATTTTCCACCAGCCCTAGCGGACCGCGACCAATCGGGTCTGAAAACACAAACTCTTGTGTATCAAAATAATATTCGGGGAAGTAACCGATGTACTGGGCTTTGCGACTGGCCGTCGTCACCGTTCTGACCCAAGGCTTGAACTCAACCACTAACTGGTAGCCCATGGCGGCAAACGCTTCCTTGGCAATGGCGACGGAGACACCCTGCTCAATCATCTCTTCACCTGAATACGGTGGCCAGTTGAGTGACGTCATCACGACACGTTGATTAGCCTGTACCTGCCATGTCAGTAACAACAGAGCAAACCACCACTTGATCATCTTACCTTCCTTTTTCAACGCCTTCGCAGCCATCGCTATTCAAGCCAGTGACATCCAAGGTTTGGCGCCCATTGCCAACCCATTGTCTCACTTTTAATAATAGCGTGATTGACTCAATTCGCTAGATTCATTTTAGCCAACACCTCTGCGTGGCCTTGCGATACGGTTGCGAACACTTTCACAATGCTTTTCATTGCACCTAACGCAAGATAGAGTAAAGGAAACAAATGAAGGAAGGATGTCATGAGTCATATAGCGGTTATTGGCGGCGGATGGTTAGGTCGCCCACTTGCTCAATACTTGGAATCCATTGGCCATCAGGTGTCTGTCAGCCGCACCAGTAAGGCAGGGGCAGATGAGCTCAAAGCAGCGCACCTCGATGGCTTTATCTGCCAGCTCGAGAGTCCGCAGTCTGAGGTGGAACGCTCACTCAGCGCGATTCAACCTTCGATCGTGATCGGTTGTTTTCCGCCAGGTTTTCGTAAAGGTAAGGGTGATGAATACGCCGAGCAGTGGAAAAAACTCGCCACAGCCTGTGTCAATATCGGGGTCAACAAGCTGGTAATGGTCAGCTCGACCACGGTTTACCCATCAGTGGCGAAAGAGATGTATGAGGACGACGCGACGTTAGCATTGGCCAACACGCACAGTACCTTTTCTGACAATGCCAAAATCATGCTCCGTGCTGAGCAACACGTTCAAGATTCTGGGTTGCGTTTTGCCATCGTTCGTTGCAGCGGTCTTATTGGCCCTGAGCGTCACCCTTCTCGATTTGCAGCCAAGCTTCGCCAAGTCAGTCGCCTTGCGCCCGCTAATATGATTCACCTACTCGATGCCATAGGTGCAGTCAGTTTTGCAGCTCTGCATGACAACAATATGGTAGTCAATGCCACGACGCCTAATACCGTGAGCAAAGCGCAATTTTATCAAACTGCGTTAGAAAGAGCTGGGCTGTCAGAGCCCCTACCACCGATTGTCGACGTGGAAGGTAAACGGATTATGGCGGACCGTTTGCTAGAGCTCGGTTACCGTTTTCATTTCCAACATACGCTAGAGGCGCTGTGAGTCACACCATGAGACTGTATCAACATCTTGAGCACCTATGGGCGTATATGAGACTCAACCAACCGTTAGAGCAATGTGACGGTTTGTTGGTTCTTGGCAGTAATGATGTGCGTGTTGCAGAGTACGCCGCCAAGCTCTACCTCGACGGCTGGGCCAAGACGGTAATCTTCAGCGGCGGTGCCGGGCGCTTGACGCAGGGTCTGTTTGCCGACAGTGAAGCCGACACCTTCGCTCAAATTGCCATCGATATGGGCGTTCCACGCCGTGATATAGTGATAGAAAGCCAAGCCACGAATACCGGCGAAAACCTGCTGTTTAGCGCTGAAAAGCTCCAACAATTGAACATTCAGCTCGATTCGATTCTATTGGTACAAAAACCGTATATGGAGCGGCGCTGCTATGCCGCGTTTTTAAAACAGTGGCCTCTACCCTATCGGCAGGTGTTCGTCACTTCGCCGGCATTAACGGTCTGGGACTATTTCAATGAAGAGATTGACCTTGATACCACAGTGCGGGCAATGCTTGGCGATTTCGAGCGAATAAAAACCTATCCACAACTTGGGTTTCAGGTCGAGCAAGTGGTGCCAGATTCCGTCGAACAAGCGTACCGTGCACTCAAAGCCATCTTTGATTGAACGACAGTTGAGTCTCATAGCAAAACAACAAGGCCAGATCGCGATGATCTGGCCTTGGTCTTATTCGTGTTTGGATTTAGTGGACCGCTTCTTCTTGCTCGCCTAAGTATTTGAAGGTCAGCGCGTCGCCATCAAGATCGACTTTTACTGTGCCACCGTTAACTAAGGAGCCAAAGAGCAGCTCGTTCGCCAAAGGTTTCTTCAACTGCTCTTGGATCACGCGGCCCATTGGACGTGCGCCCATTGCCTTATCGTAACCTTTGAGCGATAGCCAGTGACGAGCATCATCAGAGACTTCCAATGACACGCCGCGTGCATCCAGCTGAGCTTGCAATTCAACGATGAACTTATCAACCACCTGATGAATAACATGTTCATCCAAGCTGTTAAACCAGATGATGTTATCCAAGCGATTTCGAAACTCAGGTGTAAAGACCTTCTTAATTTCTGCCATCGCATCATGGCTGTGATCTTGCTGAATGAGACCGATGGATTTCTTCTCGGTTTCTTTCACGCCCGCGTTAGTGGTCATCACAAGAATCACGTTACGGAAATCCGCTTTACGGCCATTGTTGTCCGTCAGTGTGCCGTTATCCATCACTTGCAGTAACAAGTTGAAGATATCTGGGTGCGCTTTTTCAATCTCATCCAACAAGACAACGGAGTGTGGGTGTTTAATAACCGCATCGGTCAACAAACCGCCTTGATCGTAGCCTACGTAACCTGGAGGCGCACCAATTAAACGGCTCACCGAATGACGCTCACCATACTCAGACATATCAAAACGAAGCAGTTCGATACCCATGAGTTTAGAAAGCTGCACAGTGACCTCGGTTTTACCCACCCCGGTTGGGCCCGCAAACAAGAAAGAACCGACCGGTTTGTTGTCGTTACCTAGCCCAGCGCGAGTCAGCTTAATCGCCTCACTCAAGGCATCGATGGCATCGTCTTGACCAAACACCAACATCTTCATCTTCTCATCCAAGTTCTGCAAAATTTCTTTGTCAGAAGAGGAGACGGATTTCTCTGGGATGCGCGCCATTTTAGCGACCATCGCCTCGATGTCGGCCACACCGACGGTTTTCTTACGACGACTGGCTGGGGCTAAGCGGCTGCGCGCGCCCGCTTCATCAATGACGTCAATCGCTTTGTCTGGCAAGTGACGCTCGTTGATGTATTTTGCCGACAATTCAACCGCGGCACGCAAGGCTTTGTTGGTGTAACGCACTTCGTGGTGCGCTTCATATTTGGGTTTCAGTCCCATCAAGATCTTGGTGGTATCATCAAGCGAAGGTTCCACCACGTCAATTTTTTGGAAGCGACGCGACAACGCTCGCTCTTTTTCAAAGATGTTGCTGTACTCTTGGTACGTAGTGGAGCCAATACAGCGTAACTTGCCACTGCTGAGGAGCGGTTTGATGAGGTTGGCGGCGTCCACTTGACCACCAGACGCCGCACCCGCACCGATGATGGTGTGAATCTCATCGATAAATAGGATGGCATCTTGCTCTTTTTCAAGCTGCTTTAAGATGGTTTTGAAACGTTTTTCAAAGTCACCGCGGTATTTGGTGCCCGCCAGCAGCGAACCGATATCGAGGGAGTAGATCACGCTGTTGGCGATGATTTCAGGCACTTGCCCTTCGACGATTCTCCACGCCAAGCCTTCCGCGATCGCCGTTTTACCAACGCCCGCTTCACCCACCAACAGTGGGTTATTTTTACGTCGGCGACACAGGACTTGGATAGTCCGTTCTAACTCTTTATCGCGCCCAATCAATGGGTCAATTTGGCCTTGCTTCGCCACTTGATTGAGGTTAGTCGCGAAACTTTCTAGACGCTCTTCAGAGCCTGACTCTTCGACACTGTCACTGCCAAAGGAATCCGATGAAGAGGACTCATCACCTGAACTGGACGCTTTGGTAATGCCGTGAGAGATAAAATTGACGATGTCCAAGCGGCTGATGTCGTTTTTCTTCAACAGATAAGCAGCATGGGATTCTTGCTCGCTAAAAATAGCAACGAGAACATTCGCGCCAGTCACTTCGCTGCGACCGGACGATTGCACGTGAAAAACGGCTCGTTGCAGCACACGCTGGAAGCTCAACGTTGGTTGCGTTTCACGGGTTTCGTCGTTATCAGGAATCAGGGGGGTGGTTTGATCGATGAAAATGTCCAACTCGGCACGAAGTGCATCGATGTCAGCCTGGCAGGCTTTCAATGCCTCTCGCGCAGCATCATTTTCTAACAATGCTAGCAGGAGGTGCTCGACGGTCATAAACTCATGTCGTTTGTCACGTGCACGTGAGAACGCGCCGTTTAGACTCGACTCTAATTCTTTGTTCAGCATAAGTACCTCCTAAATAGAACAACGATGGTTGCTCGAACAAACGTTACGCTTGTTCCATTGTACAAAGCAGGGGATGCTCATTTTCCTTGGAATACATTGTGACTTGCGCCACTTTGGTTTCAGCGACTTCCGCGGTGTAGGTGCCGCAGACCGCTTTACCTTCATAATGCACTTTGAGCATCACCTGAGTTGCCTTATCAATATCCATAGAGAAAAAACGCTCTAGGATTTCGATGACAAAGTCCATGGGGGTGTAATCATCATTGTTCAATACAACGTTATACATGGACGGTGGCTTAATTTCTGTTCTTTCTTGCTCCAGTAAGTCAGAATCTGGAGTCACCCATTCAAACTGCTTGCTCATGACTCTTCAACAATTAGGTTTATCTGGTTTCAGTTTACCACTTCATGGAAGAGAAGTTTTAGATTTTGCTCTTGTAATTTAGACCATTTAAGCACAACAAAAATTTCACGCTTACTTAGAGACTAATCCACCATTTCCAAGCCTGCAAATAAAAGATTTTTATTCTCTCAAGCCCTCTATCTGATTGATTAAAAAGAAGCCAAAATCGCTAAATTGTCAAAATCACCCCATAGACTAGAAATTGAAAACCGTTGCAAAAATGTAAATCTCAAAAGTGATTTGTTTGCAAATATGCAGAGTGTAATACGTTTTTTCTATTGACTGTGTTCAATCATTGGCTACATTGGTCAAATAGTGAGTAAAAATTTGGCAGCGGCTGAATGGAAATTCACTTTTTGTTTACACGTCACATTTTGACAACATTCCGCGCTAGACGGTCATCAAATGGCAACAGGAATGGCGGCAGTATAGAGCGGAGTTGAAATCGGTCGTGTAACCACCAACAACGTCAGTAAACAATGCATGAGGGATGTATAGCATGGCTACAGGTACAGTAAAATGGTTTAACAATGCCAAGGGATTTGGTTTTATCTGTCCAGAAGGTGAAGAGAGTGATGTGTTTGCGCACTACTCAACCATTCAAATGGATGGGTATCGTACTCTGAAAGCAGGCCAACAAGTCAATTTTGAAGTGGAAGAAGGTCCCAAAGGCTACCACGCTAGCGTGGTGACACCAGTGGACGCTCAACCAGCTAAATAACCGCTGCCAAAAAACTTCGCCCGATTCTTCGGTGCCGCAAATCTAACGCAATAAAAAACCCGCTCAGTCAGCGGGTTTTTGTTTATCGGCTCGCCAGTCTATTAGCGATTAATGATGCTGTTGAGTGTTGCGCTTGGTCGCATTAGCGTCGCGGCCTTTTCAAACACTGGTGCGTAGTAGCCACCCAGATCGCCCGCGACACCTTGAGCACCATTGAGCTCAGCGATAATCGCCTCTTCGTTGTCTTGCAACGACTTCGCAATCGGCGCAAACTCCGCCGCAAGCTCAGCATCAGCGGTCTGCTCTGCTAACGCTTTTGCCCAGTAGCTCGCTAGGTAGTAATGGCTGCCACGGTTATCAAGCTCGCCAACTCGGCGAGACGGTGACTTGTTGTTGTCAAGGAACTCACCGGTCGCCTTATCAAGGGCATCGGCCAGCACTTGCGCTTTAGCATTGCCTGTCACGACGCTGAGGTGTTCCAGTGACGCTGCTAATGCCAAAAACTCACCTAATGAATCCCAACGCAAATGGTTCTCTTTTTCCACCTGTTGAACGTGCTTCGGCGCGCTGCCGCCCGCCCCTGTTTCAAACAGACCACCGCCGTTCATTAGCGGTACGATAGACAACATTTTGGCTGAAGTTCCCAACTCAAGAATTGGGAACAAGTCCGTCAAGTAGTCACGCAGCACGTTACCTGTCACAGAGATGGTATCAAGACCTTCTTTAATGCGCTCTAACGAATATTTGCACGCCTCAAGTGGTGCAAGGATCTTGATCTCTAGACCAGAGGTGTCGTGCTCAGGTAAGTACGCGTTCACTTTTTTGATCAGCTGAGCATCATGAGCACGATTTTCATCCAACCAGAATACCGCAGGGACGCCGGTTGCGCGTGCACGTGTCACCGCAAGTTTGACCCAGTCTTGAATCGGTGCATCTTTCACTTGGCACATACGGAAGATGTCACCCGCTTCCACCGATTGCTCAAGCAGCACCTTGCCGTTGCTGTCAACAACACGGACAACGCCATCGGCATCGAGAATGAAGGTCTTATCGTGTGAGCCGTACTCTTCCGCTTTCTGCGCCATCAAACCCACGTTAGGCACGCTACCCATAGTGGTTGGATCAAACGCGCCGTGCTCTTTACAGAAATCAATCACCGCTTGGTAGATACCCGCGTAGCTGCGATCTGGAATCATCGCTTTGGTGTCTTTCTGTTTGCCATCAGGGCCCCACATTTGACCGGATGCACGAAGCATGGCCGGCATCGAGGCATCAACGATGATGTCACTTGGCACGTGAAGGTTGGTGATACCGCGATCAGAATCGACCATAGCTAATGGTGGTTGAGTTTCATACACCGCTTGAAGCGCGGCTTCAATCTCGGCTTTTTGATCTTGCGGCAAGGCTTCAATCTTGCTGTACACATCGCCGATACCATTTTTGACATCAACGCCGAGTTTCTCAAACAGCTCACCATACTTAGCAAACACGTCTTTGTAGTAGACTTTCACGGCATGACCGAAAATCACTGGGTCAGAGACTTTCATCATGGTCGCTTTCATGTGCAGTGATAGCAGCACATCTTTTTGCTTCGCGTCTGCAATCTCTTGCTCAAAGTAAGCCACGAGTGCGTTTTTGTTCATCACCGCGCAATCAATGATCTCTTTATCTTGCAGGGCGAACGGCGCTTTCAGTTGTTTTGTGCTGCCGTCTTTCGCGACAAATTCGATGGTCACTTTGGTCGCATGCTCGACCGTCACCGACTTCTCGCTACCGAAGAAATCTTTGTCATCCATACTAGAGACATGAGACTTCGACTCTTTTGACCACGCGCCCATTGAATGTGGGTTTTTCTTTGCGTAGTTCTTGACTGAAAGCGGCGCACGGCGGTCAGAGTTACCTTCACGTAGCACCGGGTTCACTGCACTGCCTTTGATCTTGTCGTAGGTCGCTTTGATCGCTTCCTCTTCGTATGTACTTGGCTCTTCAGGGTAGTTCGGCAGGTTGTAGCCTTTGGCTTGCAGCTCTTTAATTGCGGCTTTTAACTGTGGGATAGACGCCGAAATGTTCGGCAGTTTAATGATGTTGGCATCAGGTGTTTTCGCCAACTCGCCCAATTCAGCAAGCGCATCACCGATACGCTGTTCTGGCTTCAGATGCTCAGGGAAGCTCGCGATGATACGACCGGCGAGTGAAATATCGCGTGTGTCTACGTCAATGCCTGAGGAGGCAGTGAAAGACTGGATAATTGGCAGTAGTGAGTAGGTCGCTAGCGCTGGCGCTTCATCGGTGATCGTGTAAATAATTGTAGGCTTTTCTGTAGGCATGAAATTTCCCTATTTGTTCTGACAAACCCATTGGATGCATGGGCTTTTGTGGTCTGTCCGCGACAAGTAGATAATACCAACACGAATGTGGTTGCCTTGGTATCGTCATCCCCTCACTTGTTGCGATTTAGATGTCTCTTTTTTGTTTGGCCATCGCCGTTGAAACTTTGTGTTTCGCTGACTCGGCGTCCATGAGAACGTAATCGTTATAATTAAACAAAATCGGCAAAATAGTCTATTATCTTGTGCGCCAATCCTGATTCGAGGCGCGCACATCATAGCGTAATTCGAGATAGATCGAAACTTTCGCCCACACTTCGTTTACATTTTTGCAAGGTAGTTAACATGTCACCACGCTCAAGACGCGAGTCTCAGCCCGCTTCACCACGCAACGGTCAAACACGTTTAAAACGACCGTTTGGCGCGCAAGATGCCAAGCGCAGCTCGTCTAAACATCGCAGAAAAAAGCCAAGTCAAAAATCGAAGATCGCGCCATCAGAACGTAAGGTGATCGTCTTCAATAAACCCTATGACACCTTGAGCCAGTTCACCGATGGGGAGGGAAGAAAAACCCTAGCCGACTACATCGATGTTAAAGATGTGTACGCCGCTGGAAGACTCGATCGTGACAGTGAAGGGCTGATGGTGCTGACGAATGACGGCATCTTCCAAGCCAAACTGACCTCGCCCAAATCGAAAGCCCCTAAAACCTATTGGGTACAAGTAGAAGGTGAGCCGAGCGACGCGGATCTCGATAAGCTTCGCCAAGGGGTTGAATTAAAAGATGGCATGACACTGCCGGCCACCATCGAACGCATGGACGCGCCTGATATTTGGGAGCGCAACCCGCCGGTTCGTTTTCGCGCCTCGATTCCAACGACTTGGCTCGCCGTCACCATCATCGAAGGTCGTAATCGCCAAGTCAGACGCATGACCGCGCACATCGGCTTCCCGACTCTTAGGCTTGTGCGCTACTCGATGGGTGACATCACGTTAGGCGATTTGCAGCCAGGCGAGTGGCAAACCGTCGACTTGTAACTGCCCTTGTTATAAATGATTCTTCGTTACCCTCTCAGAGTAACTTAGGATAAAAAAATACCGCTCTATTGAGCGGTATTTTTTTGGTTTCGTCACCCGTAAAGGGATTACTCTTTATCTTTCGCTGCGGTCACTGCAATCGCTAGCTCTTCAAGCGCGGCAGGGTTAGCAAGGCTAGGCGCGTCGGTCAATAGACAAGCCGCTGCCGTCGTTTTCGGGAACGCAATCACATCACGGATGTTCTCGGTACCACACAACAGCATCACAAGACGGTCGAGACCAAATGCAAGACCCGCGTGCGGCGGCGTACCAAATTTCAGTGCGTCCAATAGGAAGCCAAACTTCAGACGTTGCTCATCCGCATCGATACCAAGAATATCGAATACCGCCGCTTGCATCTCCGCATTGTGGATACGAACAGAACCGCCGCCCACTTCGTAGCCGTTGAGTACCATGTCGTAGGCGTTAGAGTTCGCCGCTGCAGGGTTCGCTTTTAGCTCTTCTGCCGTCACACCGAGAGGCGATGTGAATGGGTGGTGCATCGCGTGCAAGTTGCCTTCATCGTCTTCTTCAAACATTGGGAAGTCAACAACCCATAGAGGCGCCCAAGTGCCTTCTTTTGTCAGCTCTAGGTCTTTGCCCAGTTTCAGACGCAGTGCACCCAGCGCTTCAGCCACGATGTTCGCTTTATCTGCTCCGAACAAAATAATGTCACCAGATTCCGCTTGCGTGCGCTCAAGGATGCCATTGATCACCTCTTCGCTAAGGAATTTAGCCACAGGAGATTGGATACCTTCCATACCCGCCGCACGGTCGTTGACCTTCATCCATGCCAAACCTTTCGCACCATAGATACCAACAAACTCGCCGTAGCCGTCAATTTGTTTACGAGTGAGTGACGCACCACCCGGTACGCGAATCACAGCAACGCGGCCTTTCTCGTCATTGGCTGGACCAGAGAAGACTTTGAACTCAACGTCTTTCACTAGATCTGCAACATCAACAAGCTCTAGTGGGTTACGTAGATCAGGCTTGTCAGAGCCAAAACGGCGAATCGCTTCGCTAAATGGCATGACAGGGAACTCACCAAGGTCAACGTTCAGTAGCTCTAGCCACATGTCGCGAACCATTTTCTCTGTGGTTGCACGCACTTCGTCAGCGGTCATGAATGACGTTTCGATATCGATCTGAGTGAATTCTGGTTGACGGTCAGCACGCAAGTCTTCATCACGGAAACACTTAACGATTTGGTAGTAACGGTCAAAACCCGACATCATCAGCAGCTGTTTAAATAGCTGTGGAGACTGAGGAAGCGCGTAGAAGCTGCCTTTGTGAACACGGCTTGGTACTAGGTAATCACGCGCACCTTCTGGTGTCGCTTTGGTCAGTACAGGTGTTTCGATGTCTAGGAAGCCGTTGTCGTCTAGGAAACGGCGAACAAAGCTAGACGCTTTCGCACGCAGCTTGATGCGGTCGCTCATTTCAGGGCGACGCAGGTCTAGGTAACGGTATTTAAGACGTTGTTCTTCCGAGTTCTTTTGGTTGAAGTCTAGAGGCAGAACGTCACTGCGGTTGATGATCTCAAGACCTTTCGCAAGGATCTCAACTTCACCGGTGGCCATGTCTTTGTTGACTTGGCTTTCTGGACGAACACGCACTTCACCCGTTAGCTTGATACAGAATTCACTACGAAGGGTATTCGCCACTTCGTACGCGTCCGCCATGTCTGGATCCACCACTACCTGTACGATACCTTCGCGATCTCGCATATCGATAAAAATAAGACCGCCTAAATCACGGCGACGGTTTACCCAGCCGCACAGTTCTACAGTTTGTCCTGCTAGGGACTTGTTCAGGTGACCACAGTAATGGGTACGCATAATGAAATTCCCAATCTCTCTAGTAATAAGTTGATGACGCCCTAGCTGACTGCCGCCAGAGCAAAGGTCCATTTATACGCTGAAAGTCATTTTAAATCGACTGTTGCAGCGACAATTTATTGCGTTTTATCGTGCTTTGATGATTTTTACACCAACAAATGGCCAAAAAAGCCGATTTCGCCGTCAAATTGACCCGATTATAACGCCAGATTACCTTTTTCTTCAAAACTCTCGTAGAGTAGAGACATCCGATGCGTATTGAGGGGAATATGGACAAGTTACCGCTAAGATTAGGCTTGACAATGTGGTCAAACAACCACTGGCAGCAGGCGTTTTATGGTAGTGGCACTCAAGCCTCACAACGCCTTGAAAAGTATGCTGAGGTATTCCATACCGTTGAAGGTAACACCACGTTTTACGCCACGCCAACGCCATCAACGGTGAGCAACTGGAAAGCCGCCACGCACGATGATTTTCGCTTTACCTTCAAGCTTCCCAAAGCCATCACCCACCAGCATCAGTTGCAAGGCTGCCAAGCACTGCTTGCCGACTTTATGCACATTATGGCGCCACTGATACCGCGCATTGGGCAATGGACTATTCAACTCCCTGCTACCTTTGGACCGGAACACTTTCCACAGTTGACGACCTTCTGCGCCATGCTGCCACCGGACTTTCCCATCGGCGTTGAAGTGCGCCACCCCGCCTTTTTCGCCAAAGGTGACGCCGAAAAGCGACTCAATCAGTGGCTGCTGGAGCGCAATTACGATCGCATCATTATGGACAGTCGCCCTGTTTTTTCGACCGAGCAGGACAGGCGCTCCCCCTATTTTGCTGCCCTAATTGATGCCCAAGAGAAGAAACCACGCGTTCCCGTGCACGCCATTGCCACCGGAGCGCATCCTATGGTGCGTTTTATTGGCCATCCTGATGAACCACTCAACGACGTTTTTTTTACTCCTTGGCTCGACAAATTGCCGCAGTGGATAGGCGAAGGAAAGCAGCCTTACCTGATGATCCATACCGCCGACAACCTGGTTGCGCCCGAGCTAGCCGCGAAGCTCTATCGACGTTTGCAACAGCAGGTGTCATTGCCCGATTTAGCGTCATTTCCAAGCCAAGGCGACCACGCGCAAATATCAATGTTTTAAGTCACATGACAAGCGCGCAAAGATCTCATAAAATACGCGCCTTTTTTGACATCTGACGATGGCATGCTTGACTGTTTGCATCGGCCGTAGCGAGAGTGTGTGATGAACCCTAAGAGCAACCCAGATACCATTTTTTCGGCGCCAATCGACAAAATTGGTGACTTCACGTTTGATGAACGTGTCGCAGAAGTGTTCCCTGACATGATCCAGCGCTCGGTACCAGGCTACAGCAACATCATTTCAGCGATTGGCATGTTGGCCGAGCGCTTCGTTAAGCCTCACTCCAACATTTACGATTTAGGTTGTTCATTGGGTGCCGCGACCCTCTCTATGCGTCGCCACATCCAGCAAGAAGGCTGCAAGATTGTCGCTGTCGATAACTCGCAAGCCATGGTTGAGCGATGCAAACTGCACGTCAACGCCTATCGCAGCGATACGCCTGTTGAGGTGGTTGAAGCCGATATTCGACACATCGACATCGACAACGCGTCTGTGGTGGTCTTGAACTTCACGCTGCAATTTCTCTCACCACAAGACCGCTACAGTTTGCTAGAGAAGATTTACGCGGGTTTAAGACCTGGCGGTATTCTCATTTTGTCCGAGAAATTTGTCTTTGATGATGTCGGCGCCAACGAGCTATTAATTGATTTGCACCATGACTTTAAACGCGCCAATGGCTATAGCGAACTCGAGATCAGCCAAAAGCGCAGCGCGATTGAAAACGTCATGCGTCCTGATTCCATCAAAGCGCATAAAGAGCGCTTTGCCAAGATTGGCTTTAGCAGTTTTGACGTTTGGTTTCAGTGTTTTAACTTTGGTTCTATGTTCGCGATTAAGTAGTCATCACGCGCATATGGTGTCCATCAACGAATAGTGTTGTACGACACCCATCTCCACATTTGCACGCGCCGAGTCCCTAGAGGCCGCGAGCAAGCATAAACATCTAGGGCCATGCCTGTATCAACGAGGACCTTGTTTTCATGTTTAATTTTGCCGATTTCTATCAACTCATCGCTCAAGACACGCGTCTGCAACCTTGGCTGAATGTTCTACCACAGCAGTTGACCGATTGGCAAAATGCCGAACACGGTGATTTTGGCCGCTGGTTAAAAGCACTGAACAAGATCCCAGAAGGCGCGCCAGATCAAGTCGATATTAAATATTCGGTGACGTTGAGCAATGACACGCCATTCCATGAGGGCGAGTTAAAGAAACTCGAAAACTTACTGCGTACCTTCCACCCTTGGCGTAAAGGGCCGTACACCGTACACGGTATCCATATTGATACTGAGTGGCGCAGCGACTGGAAGTGGGATCGTGTCCTCCCTCATATCTCTCCACTGAAAAATCGCAGTGTGCTGGATGTCGGTTGTGGCAATGGCTATCACATGTGGCGCATGCTGGGCGAAGGCGCGCGTCTTACGGTCGGCATCGACCCATCACACCTGTTTTTGATCCAGTTTGAAGCGATTCGCAAACTGATGGGCGGTGATCAACGAGCCCATCTTCTGCCGCTGGGTATAGAACAACTGCCAAAACTGGAAGCCTTTGATACCGTCTTTAGCATGGGTGTGCTCTACCATCGCCGCTCGCCGCTTGATCACTTGATCCAACTTAAAGATCAATTGGTGGCAGGCGGAGAGCTGGTGCTCGAAACTCTGGTTATCGAAGGCGATGAAACATCCGTGTTGGTGCCGACATCGCGCTATGCACAGATGCGAAATGTGTACTTCTTCCCTTCCGCCAAAGCGCTCAAAGTCTGGCTGGAACTGGTTGGCTTTGAGCAAGTGCGTATTGTGGATGAAAACGTCACGAGCACTGGCGAACAGCGCACCACCGATTGGATGACGCATAACTCATTGCCAGACTATTTAGACCCAAGCGATCCGAGCAAAACCGTGGAAGGCTATCCGGCGCCACGACGTGCGATCTTAGTGGCGAAGAAACCCAACTAGGAATTCCGAATTTCTTAAAGATTTGACAATACGTTAACGCATTTTTGCTATCGAATCGTTACTCTCCAAACCCTTACTTTCTGCTGCCCAATGCGCCCAGTCAGTAAGGGACAATTTTTCGTTTTTTATCTCTTTTTACTGCCCAATTTAGGTTGATTAATGTTTTCAAGATTGACTCCGCTTGTCGCCCTTGCTGTGCTTTCAGGCTGCGCGACAACTGACGAAAAGCCGTACCATCAAGAAACACTCGCCGCGATTTCAGCGCAAGAAACCTCTCTTAATAACAAGCTCGAAAACATCGCCCTGCAACTGAGCAATCAGTCCGACTACATCGAAAGCCTAGAGAGCCAAGTCTTGGTGTTAGGTGGTGAGGTGGGTGAACTGAAAAAACGCGTCAACACACCGAGCAAAGCACAAACCGCACCCAAAGCGCCCACGCAGAAAATTGTCAAGGTTGACCCAAGTAACCGCATTGTGCTGGGAGAAATCGAGACGGTCACCATAGACAACGTCTCACAACGTTTTGACGCCCGAGTTGACACCGGCGCTGCGACCTCGTCACTCAATGCTGTCGACATTGCGGAGTTTGAGCGCAACGGCAAAAACTGGGTTCGCTTCCACCTCTCCGATGGTGTCACAGAGTTAAATGATGACAACTGGATCGAAGCGCCCGTGGTTCGCCATGTCAAAATTCGTCAATCCACCAATGAAGAACTGGAGCGACGAGTCGTGGTTGAACTTTGGGTCAAACTTGGAAAAATTCATGAAAAAGCGCAGTTTACATTGGCAGATCGCTCTCAAATGAGTCATCCTGTTCTTCTAGGTCGTGAATTCATCCGTGACATCGCCGTCGTCGATGTCAGCAAGAAGTACATTCACACGGAAGTTGCAAAAAAATAATAAGGTAACAGTATGACGTCAAAAGTCCCTTTTTATATTTCAGTGGTTGTCCTGATCTGCGTAGGGATTGCGCTGAGTCTATTTCGCCACCAAAGCTATGGTGTGCCTTGGACGCCAGGAGAAACGCGCCAAGTCTGGGATATCGAGGCTCGTATTGAATTTAATGCGCAAAATAAGCCCGTCAAAGCCTCCCTTGCTGCGCCTCATACACAATCGGGTTTTACCCTGATTAGCGAGTCGTCATCTTCTCCAGGCTATGGTGTTTCCTACATCGACACCGAAACTGGGCGACGTGCCGAGTGGTCCATTCGCCAAGCGAGCGGCGCGCAGACCATCTACTACAAAGCGCAGTTTTTGGTTGACCCGCAAGCCGACGTCGACCCGATTCCACCTGTTGCCGCCACCACCAAACCCACTTTCGATGGTCCTGTCGAAGCAGCAGCCAATGCATTGATTGAACTCGCTAATCAACGCTCTGCCGATGACATCACCTTTACCCGCGAACTGATCAAATCCATCAACGACTCAGACAGCCAGAACGCGGCGTTAATTCTCAATCGCATGTCTAAAGTTGAAGCAGTAAGCAAACTGCTCGCCTATGCGGATATCCCAAGTAAAGTCGTCGGTGTTATCGAGCTGGAAGATGGCCGTCGTCGCCAAAGCATTCAGCAGATGAACCAAGTGTGGGATGGCAAAAGTTGGGTGCTGTTCAACCCAAGCAAAGCGAGCCAAGTCACCGCAGAGAACATTCTGGTGTGGGATGAATCGAACGTCTCGCTACTTGATTTGATTGGCGGTCAAAACAGTCAAGTTCACTTCTCCATGATTGCTCAGGAAGTCTCGCCGTCTCAAGCGACGATGGACAAAGTGCAAGCCGACGGTTTACTCAACTTCTCTATTCATAGCTTGCCACTAGAAGAGCAAGCCATGTTCAAAACCATCATGCTGATCCCGATTGGCGCCTTGATTGTGGTTTTCTTACGCGTGCTGATTGGTCTGAAAACCTCCGGCACCTTTATGCCCGTTCTGATTGCGGTCGCCTTTGTGCAAACTCAGCTTGTGACCGGTATTGTCGGCTTCCTATTGATCGTCGGTACTGGCTTGGTTATCCGCAGCTATCTCTCTAAGCTCAACCTGCTTTTGGTGGCGCGGATTTCGGCGGTCATCATCACGGTGATTATGATCATCTCGGTGTTTACCGTGGTGGCATTTAAGATTGGCTTGACCGAAGGTCTCTCGATCACCTTCTTCCCAATGATCATACTATCTTGGACTATTGAACGCATGTCGATTCTCTGGGAAGAGGAAGGCGCTAAAGAGGTAGTATTGCAAGGTGGGGGCTCGCTACTGACTGCTGTACTGGTCTACCTAGCGATGACCAACCCTTACATTCAACACCTGACCTTTAACTTTATTGGTCTGCAACTGATCGTACTGGGCGGTATTTTGTTACTCGGTACCTACACTGGATACCGTCTGACTGAGCTGCGTCGTTTTAAGCCATTAGCGGAGGACTGAACGATGTTTTCACGTTTTACCTCTCCGAGTAAGCTGCGCCACAAGGGCATTATGGGCATGAACCAACGTAACCACAGTTATATTGGTCGCTACAATGACCGTTCAAAATACCCCTTGGTGGACGATAAGCTGAAAACCAAGATCATTGCCGAGATGCATGGCGCGACGACACCGAAGCTTATCGGCGTTATCAGTAACCAAGCCGAAGTCAAACGTATTCACAATATGGTGCTCGATTGGCCTGGTTTTGTTATCAAGCCAGCACAAGGCAGTGGTGGCAAGGGGATCCTTGTTATCACCTCTCATAAGGATGGCGTCTACACCAAGCCTTCCGGTGCCACCATCAATAAAGAAGATGTCGAACGTCACATAAGTAATGCCCTCGCTGGGCTCTTCTCGCTCGGTGGCAAGAACGATGTCGCTGTGGTTGAAAATCTGATCAAATTTGATGATTGCTTTGATGGCTTTAGCTACGAAGGGGTGCCCGATGTGCGCATCATCGTATTTAAAGGCTACCCAGTGATGGCTATGATGCGCTGCTCGACCGCTGCGTCTGATGGCAAAGCGAACTTGCACCAAGGCGCCGTGGGCGTCGGGATCGATATTGCAACCGGCCGCGCGGTGCGAGCGGTGCAGTTTGACCAACCGATTACTCATCACCCAGACACCGGCAAAGAGCTGGCGACCCTACAAGTGCCTCATTGGGAGCGCCTTCTGGTGCTGGCTTCTAGTGCTTGGGAGATGACCGGTCTCGGTTACATGGGCACCGACATGGTGCTGGACAAAGAAGAAGGGCCTATGGTGCTCGAGCTCAACGCGCGCCCCGGTCTGGCGATTCAAATCGCGAACGGCAGCGGACTACTCCCAAGGCTCCGTCACATTGAAAACATGGGCACGGCTATCCGTTACCCTACACCGGAAGAGCGCGTCGCCTATGCCGCGAAACAGTTTGGAATTTTCGCCAACGAAATTCCTGCTTGATTCCTTAATGTCTAAGTTGCCTTAAACCTCCAATAAAAAATAGCCGCTTAGCGGCTATTTTTGTTTCTGGTCTTTTGTTTCTTGTCGACCTCGGGTGTCACATTAGCTCGCGGCGCGCACGTCAGGGGTAGACTGCAGGCCATATTGACGCTGAATTTTATCCGCAGCTTGCTCGGCAATCATGATGGTCGGGGCATTGGTATTCGCGCCCACCAAGGTCGGCATCACCGACGCATCCACCACCCGCAGCCCTTCTAAGCCGTGTACCTTGAGGTCGGCGTCCACTACCGCATACTCATCGCTGCTGGGCCCCATTTTACAAGTACCGACTGGGTGATACTGGGTATCGGCGCGATTGCGAATGTCTTGTTCGATTTGCGCATCATCGGTGATATCGACCGGATAAAAGTTCTCCCCCCTCACCTCGTCAAACGCACGGCTGTTTAGCATGCGATGCTGCAACTTCCAGCCACGCTTCATCACTTCCATATCGTCTGGGTCAGCAAAAAATTGCGGATCAATTAATGGGGCTTGAGTCGGGTCAGCGCTCGCCAGCTTAACGGTGCCACGGCTTTTCGGCCTTAGCACAGTGACATGGCAACTGAAACCGTGACTGGTGTGGATTTTTCTTGCGTGGTCATCGACCACCGCGACCACAAACACAAACTCAAGGTCCGGCACATCGAGCTCAGGTTCGGAGTACGCGAACGCAATTCCTTCGGCAAAGTTGCTGCTAAGCTTACCTTTGCGCTCAGACATCCACTCAGGCAGCGCCTTGCTCATCTCAGCCGCCATAGAGAGCGACACACCAAAGGTCTCTTTCTTGGCGCTGGTTTTATAGCTATGGACAAGGTCGATGTGATCTTGCAAGTTTTCTCCCACGCCGGGTAGATGGTGGTGGTGAGTCAGCCCGTGCGGTTCAACATCGCTCTTGGCGCCTATGCCCGACAGCAGCATAATTTGCGGCGAGCCAAAGGCTCCGGCGCTCAAAATCACCTCTTTGCGTGCTCGAATTTGGTACACCTTACCCTTATGCTGGTACTCCACACCCACCGCACTCTTCTCTTCAAGCAGCACTTTTCGGGTCGTGGCTCGGGTAATCACGGTAAGATTTGAGCGATGTAAGTTCGGCGTGAGATACCCTTTTGCCGCGCTGCAGCGTTCACCGTTTTTTTGCGTCACTTGGGTGACCATAGCGCCAAACTGCTCTGCACCATTGATGTCATGATTTCTTGGCACCCCGATGGATTCACACCCATCAAGAAAACGCTCTAGTAGCGGACTCGGTGAACGCAAGTTGCTGACGTTAAGCGGTCCACCTTGTCCATGATACGCGTCGACGTGCTGCTCATTATGCTCTGCCTTTTTAAAGTACGGCAAGCACTCGTTGTAGCTCCAGCCGGGATTGCCTAGGCTTGCCCAAAGGTCGTAATCATAGCGATGGCCGCGTGCGTACATCATGGCGTTGATGGAGCTTGAACCACCGAGCGTTTTTCCACGTGGCTGATAGCCTTTGCGACCATTTAGACCTGGCTGAGACACTGTCTCAAACGCCCAGTTATTGATTTTGGTCGGCATCATCGCCACCGCGCCTACCGGCGTGTGGATCACCGCGCTGCTATCTTTACCGCCAGCCTCAATTAAGCACACGCTGATACTAGGGTCTTCACTCAAACGTGACGCCATCACGCAGCCCGCCGAGCCGCCGCCGACCACAATAAAATCGTATTCCATGATCACGCCTCCTCGGCATCACAAGGATGCAGCTCCCGTTTGAGAATTTTACCCGTCGCTGTCATCGGCAAAGATTGACGAACAAATATGCGGCGCGGGTATTTGTACTCTGCCAACTGCTCACGGCACCACTGAACCAGGGTGTCCGCGTCAAGATCACTGTCATGTTTTAACGTCACGTGAGCGTGGATCTCTTCACCCAAACGCTCATCAGGCTCACCCACTACTGCCACCATCTCAATCGCGGGGTGGCACATCATCACTTCTTCAATTTCACGTGGGTAGACGTTGTATCCGCCGCGAATGATCATGTCTTTCACTCGATCGACGATAAAGAGGTTTTGCTGCTCGTCTAAACGGCCAATATCCCCGGTTTTAAACCAGCCATCTTGAATCACTTCTGCGGTGGCTTCTTCGCGGCGGTAGTAACCTTTCATCACACTCGGGCTTTTCACGCAGATTTCACCCAGTTCTCCACACGGTACGCGATTGCCCTCTAAATCGATTACTTTCACCATGTGGCCACACAGTGGCTGACCGACACTGCCCGGCAGGCGCTCACCGTCAATGTGGTTGAACGTCGCCACTGGTGCGGTTTCGGAGAGGCCATAACCTTCAAGGATAGGCACTTCAAACAGCGCCTCAAACTGGCGAAGCACTTCAACCGGCAGTGAAGCACCGCCAGACACGCCCAGGCGCAAACTCTCTTTCAGTTTGTGCGCCACTTCGGTATCCGCTTGCCCAGCGCTGAGCAGCGCAATGTACATGGTGGGCACACCAGCAAACACGCTGACTTTGTGGCTAATAATGTCTTCAATGACCTGCTTAGGATCAAAGCGAGGCACCAGCACCATACAACCACCAATCATCAAGGTGGCGTTCATCATCACCGTCTGACCAAAACTGTGGAACAGTGGTAAGGTGGCGATGGTGGTGTCATCACGTTGCAAGCGCATCAAGTTTTGTGACGCCATCGCATTGGTGAGCATGTTGGTGTGTGACAGCTCTGCCCCTTTAGGCTGCCCTGTCGTACCTGAGGTGTAGAGAATCACCGCACTGTCATCGCCTTGACGCACAATCGACTCTAGCGGCTCGACGTCAGATGCCAACCACGCTTCCAACGAATGCTCGCCCACTTTGCCTTGTGGCATGGCGATATAGTGCTGACAGCCTTGTGCGGCATGAAAACCGTCTCGGCCGTATTGGCCCATCGGCAGCGCTTCATTGCCATCAAAACAGAGATACGCTTTGGCCTCTGAATCATTAAGGTGATAGGCAATTTCGCGCGCTTTAAAGAGCACATTCATCGGCACCACCACGCACCCAGCTTTTAAAATGCCGTAATAGGCCACCGGAAAGTAGTGAATATTGGGGCACGATAGCGCGACTTTATCCCCCGGCTCGAGACCAAGCTCAGCCAAGTGACGCGCCACCTTACCCGCCATGATGTCGAGCTGTTGGTAGGTGATAACGTTGTTCGCCAGTTTGAGCGCAGGATGAGAAGCAAAGAGCGCGGCATTACGCTCCAGATTGACAGCCAAGTTGTGCATGCGGGATCTCCTTATCTTAGCCGCATCAAGACGATGCGGCCCGTAAGTTTGTTATTGTGTGTAGGGTATTCCCCTTCTCGGGGAGAGGGTCGATTTAAACCGTTGGGTCGGATTTGCCGACAAATAGCTTCACCACGAGCTTCTGCACCCAAGTGCCGTAGGGCGGTGAAAACAACGAAATAGGGAACCACTCGCGCATTTGCAGTACGCTGCGCGCGTGGCTAAGCTCGCGAAATCCTTCTTCGCCGTGGTAGTTACCGATACCTGAATTGCCTATGCCGCCAAACGGGACCGAGTGGTTGAGGACATGCCAGCCCCAATCGTTCACGGTGACGCCGCCACTGTGTGTTTGGCAAAGAATGTCATCGCGCAGCGAGCCACTGTGGGTAAACAAATAGCAAGCAAGCGGTCTAGGTCGATTGTTGATGTACTCCACCACCTGCTCGATGTTTTTGTAGCTGTGCACCGGAAGCAGTGGGCCAAAGATCTCTTCCTGGCAAATACGCATATCGCTGCTGAGATTCGTGGCAATATAAAGCGGCGTCTTGCGTCCTTCCCCTTCAGGCAAACATTGAATGATGTTGGCGCCTTTTTGCTTCGCATCCTCGAGCAGCGCATGGAAGCGTTGATGTTGTGGCTCATCCACCAAAGAGGTGTAATCAGCATTGCCACTGATTTGCTGATACATAGCTACATGGGCATCACACAGCGCGTCGACAAACGCCTCTAGCTTGCTCTCATGGACAAACGCATAATCGGGAGCGATACAAATTTGCCCTGAGTTAAAGCCTTTGCCGTGCGCCAAACGCTTCGCCGCTTTGGTGACGTCATAATCTGGCGCCACAATAGCGGGAGACTTACCGCCGAGCTCCAATGTGACCGGCGTTAAATTGGCCGCAGCATTGGCCATAATGATCTTGCCGCTGCTCGGCGAACCGGTGAACACCAAGTGATTGAACGGCAGATGCGATATGTCCATCGCTTGCGGGTGATCGCCGGGGACAATCCGCACCAGATCGTTTGAGTAAATTTCCGCCAACATTTGGCTCAATACACGGGTGGTATTGGGACAGTTGGGCGGCATTTTAATCATGCAGCGATTACCCGCAGCCAATGCGGTGATCATAGGCCCAATAGAGAGATAAACCGGAAAGTTCCACGGACAAATGATGCCCACCACCCCTTTCGGTTGGTAGCGTATTTGCAATTTGTTGCCTTTAAATAGCCACTCCGTCGGGCGACGCTTGGCTTTCATCCAACCTTTCAAGTGACGAAGAACATGGTTGATGTCCAATATCGGTGCCAACACATCCGCCATCTTAGATTCGGTCTCACTGCGCCCACCAAAATCATCACTCATCGCTTGAGCTAATCTATCTTGATAGCGGCGCAACTGAGTTTTCAACGCCACTAAACGCTGCTTACGCACATCCAGTGACGGCATGGGTTCGTTGCGATAGGCCGTGCTCAACGCATCAAACCATTGCTGCAGATCTTGGTCTGAGGGTGAAATAACATCATGAGGTGTTTGAGGGTATACTAATGCATTCATAATCGATTCTCGTGGTACTGACACAAGTATTACAACATTTTGTTAACATGCCACCTAGGTGGCAAACAGACAAAAAACGGTGAATTTCGGACAAAAATGAGAGACTGCTGACAACATCACAGCCCCATCTTGGCTATACTCAACGCCAATATCCGTTATCTTACTCTCATACTGGAGCGGTCACACAATGCAACATTTAGCGGTTTATGAGCCTGATAGTAACGCATGCGGTCTGCTGGACGTGCAGTTGTTGGTGCGCTATCTCGGTCAGCGAGTGCCGCTCACAGACCTGCTGGATGGCAGTGGTGTCAGTGTCGAAAAGCTCTATCAACCCGACACGCAAGTCACCCTCGCCCAGAAGCTGCATATTTTCAGCAATGCCCTACTCTGTGCAGACGAGCCCGGACTTGGCCTTAAGGTGGGCCAACAAGCCAGGTTCAGCGATTTTGGCGTGTTGGGTTACGCGGTGTTTAGCTCCAGCACCTTGCTTGAAGCGATGACGATGGGATTCAAATACCTGAGATTGGCGGGGCCAGTGCTGCGCAAGCAGCTCCTCATCGATAAGGATTTGGGGTATATCCGCGCGGAAGAGTTAATTGATCTCGACACCTTGATGCCCTTTTGCTGCGAATACTGGTTTTCGGCAATTCAATCTTTGTGTGAAGAGGTGATGCAACATCCCTTCCCCTCACACCAATTGCATTTTCCTTACCCCGCGCCCCACTACGCATCATTGTATCAAGAGGTATTTCGCTGCCCGGTGAAGTTTCAATCCAAACAGCTGGAGTGGCAATTTTCTACGGATGTGGTCAATCAACCCTTGCCCACCGCCAACAAGATGACCTTGCAGCAGTGCTTAAAAACGTGTGATGAGATGCTGGCAAAACTGAGTGGCGCCAGTACCAGCTTAAAAGACAGGATTACTCAACGCTTAATCGAGCAGCCGGGGCACTACCCATCGATTGAAGTCGTGGCGCAGCAACTGGGGATGTCTTCACGCACGCTGAGACGAAAACTGACTCAAGAGCAGACCAGCTACCAACAGATTTTGGATCACGTCCGCTTCCACCTTTCACGCCATTACCTCTGCTCGACGCAATTGAGCATTGATGAGATTTCAGAGCGCGTCGGCTACTCAGACAGTGCCAACTTTCGTCACGCGTTTCGTAAGTGGAGTGGCGATTCGCCAAGTCACTATCGCAAATCGGCCCATGCGGAGCCCTATCTTGGTGAGCATTAGCGAATGCAGAGTACGCGACGTTTCGACAGAGAAGTCCGTTAAAGCAATAAGTCCGTTAAACAAATACGTCCATCCCACACATAAAACAACGCCCACCAAAAGGTGGGCGTTGACGTTAAAACTCTTCGATAAGTTGAGCGGCTTCACTCTTAGGCTTTTCGCCTTGACCAAAGCCCCTTAGGCCCACCACATGCACATGTTCGTGGTCTTTAAAGACTTTACGAACCAGCTTGTACGTGGTGCCTTTTTCTGGACTAATGTTCTCAGGCGCCGCGATCAACAGCTGCATATCGAGGCGGTCACACAGCTCGAACAGGGTTGAAATCGATTTGGCATCCAATCGCGCTGCCTCATCGAGGAACAGCAAACGACACGGCACAATATCTTTACTGCGTAAGCGGCGAGACTCCTCTTCCCAGCTCTGTACCACCATCAAAAGAATCGATTGACCGGTACCGATCGCCTCACCAGTAGAAAGCGCGCCCGATTCCGCTTGCAGCCAACCGTCTGAGCCACGGTTCACTTCGACGCTTAGCTCAAGGTAGTTACGATAATCGAGCAGCTCTTCACCCAGCACTTGCGGTGAACGTTGGCCCATATCGATGTGTGGGTTCACACGTTGGAACAATTTTGCCATCGCCTCTGAGAAGGTGTAACGCATCGACTCAAACAGGTCTTTGTGCTGCTCTTGACCGGTCGCTAGGCCGTTTAACAGCACCTCATGACTTTCACGAATCTTAACGTTCAGACGCACCCCTTTCACCTGACCAAACGAGATGTTCGAGAGACCTTGGTTGAGCATGCGAATGCGATTTTGCTCGCGCTGAATCGTCTTTTTGATGATGCTTGCAACGGATTCAGAGCTGATCGCCAAACGGTTTTCACGCTGGGTCAACTCTTCGGTCAAACGCGCCAGTTCCACTTCCATCTCTTCGATCGCTTCCACAGGATCATCGGTGCGAATGATGTCTTGGCGAATGCGCTCGCGCAGATGCTGGTAGACCGCAATGTAGAACAAGACTTTTCGCTCTGGGCGAGCGTTGTCTTCCGAAAGGCGCAGCGCATCTCGCAGATCTTCGTTGTCGGCCACCGCAAGGCGTAGCGCGCCCAATGATTTGTCCGACATCGAACGCAATTCATCCGCCGAGAGGTAGGCAAGCTCACGCTTATGCAGGCGTCGCTCGACATCATTTTCACGCGCCAATCGAAGTACCGAGCACCAACCCGCTTTTGCTGCCACAACGAACGTGCGCAGATCCGTGTACTCTTTTTGTACTTTCTTAAGACGCTTAGCCAGCCCTTTCATCTCAAGCTCTGTCGAGGTGATGGTGCGCTCATACTCGCTCTTACGTGCTCGCGCGCTGTGCAAACGTTCATGCAGCTCATCACGACGGCGCTCCGCACGTTCCATTGCGCCTTCATCGGCGTTGACACCATACTCTTGCAGCTCTTGTTTGAACTCTTGCACCGTTTCCATTTTGGCTTGGTGAGAACTTTTCAAAGAGGCGAGCACTTGGTTGTATTGGTTCAGTTGGTCTTGCGCAAGCTTAAGCTCTTCGCGCGCTCGGCCACGGTTGACTTCCGCTTGTGCCAACTTGGCCTTCAACTGCTCACTGAGTTCGCTGCTCTTACCCAACATGTCGATAGAATCGGAGTAAGCGAAGTAGTGGCGACGTTCAATAAGATCAGAGAGCGCAAAAATTTGTGCTTTAATCTGCTGCAGTGCCTCATCGGCTTGACGATAGTTCATCTCTAACGTTTCAAACTGCTGTGGGTCAGCCTCAAGCGCGGAGGCGATCGGCATTAGCTGCTCAATCGCTTTACCATGTTGGTTGATAAAGGCTTTCGCTTCGCTCAAGGCGCTCATCTGCGCGTCGAGCTCGGCAAAACGCTCAGCCAAGGTATCGTCTTCCACCAGCGACATCATGGGCGCTAATTTATCCAATGCGCTAAGCGCCTGTTTGCTCGCTTGCAGCTGACCGCGTAAGGTTGCCTCTTGCCCATCTAACTCGGCTAAGGTGCGCTGCACTAGAGTGCGTTTCTCGCGCGCGACTTGCAGGCTTTGCTCAGGATCGTCATCAAAAGCGACCTGAATGTGCTCTGCAACAAAACGGTTGAATGCTTGGTAAAGGCGCTGCAGTTTTTGCGAATCAAACGCCGCTTTGGCGTGCGCCTCGATGACCTCATCACGTTCACTGCGCAAAAGCTCAAGGCGCTGTTCACGCGCCGCACGCCCAAACAGTGGGATCTGAGGGAATCGCGAGTAACGCATTTGGCGCTCATTCATGCGCACGCAGACGGCGCCTTCTAGTTCTTGCGCATCAAAACTGCTGTCATCAAAGGCATCAATATCGCCTTCAATGATGTAGAGATCCTCAGGGCAGTCGTCCAGCTCAACCAGCTTTTGCTCGATGCCAGACAAATCCGATACCACAATCGCATGACGAGCAGGGCCATACATGGCGCTGAAGTACGGCGCATCGTCTATAGTGATGTCATCGTAGATTTCAGACAGCAACACACCACCCAGTGTATCCGCCAATCCTTTAAGGCGCGGATCGTTCGAGCCACCCGGTGAAGCGAGGCGCTCAATATCGCTATCGAGTGTCGCGCGGCGCTCTGCCAGTTTCTCTTTCGCCAGAGATTGCAGCTTCTCTTGCTCCAACACTTGCTGCATGTGCGCCATCACCGACTGGCTATCGCCAAGCTCAGCACCGCTTTGCTCACGCAGGTTTTCTAGCGCATCAGACGCGGCAATCCAAGCCGGAGCGAGCGCTTCCAACTGGGTGATCTGCGCAGCGTAATCTTGCTCACTGCGGCGCTGCTCACTGCGCTGCTCACGCAATGCTTCTTGATTGTGTTCAAGAGAGTCAATCAGCGCGCTGTGGCGTTCGCGCTCTTGTTCAAACGTCAGTTCATCAACCAGTGCGACGTTGTGCTGCTTTTGATAGCTCGCCACTTGCTCTGCGGCGCTACGCTGCTGAGTTAAGCTGCGTTCAACATCACGATGTTGGGCGCGCAGTTGAGCTTCGTTTTGCAGCGTTTGCTGCGCATCGCGCGCTTGATTGATCAACGCTTTAGCGCGTTCTGACGCCTCTTGGCGAGCTACCTTGCCCACGACAGACTCAACCAGCGCAAAGGCTTTATCAAACTGCTCGGCCGCCGCACTCGACATATCAAGTTTGTGCTTCATCGCGAGTAAGGCGTCGGTGCGCTCGCCCTGCTCAGCTTTCAAGCTGCTCACCAAGCTTTGCGCCGACTCGGCGGTCAGATTATTGTCACCCAGTAACGTTTTGGCTTTTTCCAGCGCTTGCACCGCTTGCTGATATTGCAACGCGCGCGTCTGCTGAACATCCAACGCATGTTGGTAATCGGCCAACTGACTCTTTAAGCTATCGACTTCTTCTTCAAAAACCAGCGCTTGGTCTTGCGCGATGTGAACTCGTTCATTCGCTTCTTCCACCACCATCATCTGCTCTTCAAGACGCTCACTGAGCTCTTCCAGATCATCTTGGTAGCGGGCAATTTTCTCTTGTTGACGCAGCGCAGTTTGCACCAGTTGCAAGTGGTCGGATGCGGCTTGGTAATCTTGCTCTAGCCCAGATTCAGACTCCACCAACAGCTCAAGCTCTTCTTGCACGCGTGTCAGCAACGCGTTTTGTTCGATCAACATTTCACGTGAGCTGAACAACTCGCTGCGCAGCGCCAAGGTCTGATCGAGTTTATTGCGTCTGTCGTTGGCATGACGCATATAATCCGCCGCGACATAGTTCGTCGACTCTGTGATCAGGTGTTTGAATAGATCTCGGTCCGCTTGAGTAGTTTTGATCGCTTCAAGCGTCATGCGGTTTTCACGCAGCGCCGATTCCATATCTTGGAAGGCTTTCTTCACTCCGCCGTTTTGTGGCAGTAGGTAGTCACGTAGCGAACGGGTGATGGCGCTGGAAATACCGCCATACAGTGAGGCTTCAATTAAGCGGTAGAATTTAGAACGATCGCCCGAGTTACGTAGCTTTTTCGGGATCACACCAAATTCAAACATCTGCGCGTGATAATCAACAATCGATGGGAAGGTTTTAAATTGCACCCCTTCAAATTGGACCACTGCCTCTTTGACTTCGTTGACTTGACGTACGCGCGCTTGGGTCGCCGAGACGGTTTCAATCAGTACATCGGTAGGTTTGACATGGCTTGGCAAGCCTTGAATGACGAAGGGTTTGATATCGACCTTTTTGTCACGCCCCGCCACCTGTTGCAGCTTAACGGCAAACAGTAGGCGTTGCTTACGCGAGTTGACCACATCGAGCGCCGCGTAACAGGCACCCGGCTGAAGTTTACCGTAGAGACCTTTGTCGCGAGAAGATTGGCTACTGCCAGCTTCGGTGGTGTTTCTAAAGTGAAGCAAGGTTTGGTCAGGGATCAACGCGGTGATAAACGCCGCCATGGTGGTCGATTTGCCCGCTCCGTTCCCTCCCGATAAGGTGGTCACCAGATCATCAATGTCAAAAGTGCGGGCAAAAAAGCCATTCCAGTTGACCATTGTCAGTGATTGATATTTACCGCGTTCAATCATGCTTCACCTGCTTGTGTCAGTTCTTCTTCGCCTTCTGGCGCATCTAGGTTATCGCTGTGCAAAAGATCGCCTTGGCTCGGCTCTTTGGTGTGAACCACTGCTTCACCATCACGGATGAGGCGTAGCTGCGCTTCACGCATATCGTCACCGACACGAACATCCGCACCAAAACGGAACACCGCTTCACTGATGCTGAATTTTCCGGTTTCACCGATGTTGATCACCATGCCCAAACGGCGCAGGCGGCGCAACGAGGTGCGCACTTTCTCGAACAGTTTCTCTTTGTCGAGATCAGAGCCGCTGGCTCGGTTGGTCACGAGCTTCATCAATTTGGACTCATCGGCCAGTGACAGAAGCTCATCGTACAACTCTTGGTTGGTAAAGATGCCTTCGTGAGCAAGACGCTCTGGGCTCAAATACAAAAAGCACAACACTTTGCCCACCAGCATATCGAGCTCAGACAGGACACTGCGGTTAATCAGCGACGTCGAACGCGGACGCAAATAAAAGAAGCCTTCAGGCGCTTTCACCAGTTCGGTGTTGTAACGCTGATAAAAACTCGATAGCTCCACTTCAAAATCCGACAACAAGGCGTGGTTGTCGAGGTCTTCGCTGGAGATGTGACGCCCGGCACGCAGCATGCTGTCTAGCGCCGGAAACAGCGGATTAGAGATCGCTTTGACCAGATTCTCTGGCATGTATTCATTAGTATCTGTCGATGACATTGGCTTGTACCTTTGCACCATAATTGTTGATCGCTTGCCAATCGGGCTGAATCGCTTGGTAATCGGACTCGGAGTAACCCAGTCGCACCGCTTGATCGACAACAATTCGGGCTAAATCAAAATGATGGGTATAGGGGTGCTCGGCGAGGTAGTCGCGCAGCACTTGGCCTAAATCAATAGGCTGACCCTGCGCTTTGTGCACTTGGAGCATCTCCCCAATGCGCTCAGACAGCGCATCATTCACTTGCTGAAATTCTTCGTAGACCACATCGAGTGGCACTTGACCGGTCACTTCATCATCACGCAACACCAAGGCTTCATCACGTAAATCGCTCAAACGCTCCGCATCGGCGTAAGTGAGGTACCAAGGGTTCTCAAAGTAGTCTTTGACCGACTGACGTAGGCGCGAGCTAAACGCGCGGTTTTTGTCCATGTCGATGGCAGTTCGTATGAACTTGTGCACGTGGCGATCGTAACCAATCCAGAGATCAATTGCTTGCTGACCCCAACTGGTGATGCGGTCGAGCTTCATCTGCAACACAAACAGGGTTTCGGCAATAAACTCGAGCTCATCATCGCCATGTACCAACTCTTGAATATCGAGGATTTGGCTTTGCAGCTCATCACCCGCCGCTTGCAAGGTGTCTTGTAGCTCTTTCAGTGTGCTGGAGGTTTCTGACAGCAAGGATTCACAGTTATTGATCGCATCGCGCCAATCTTTGTTAAGTAGCTCAGCTATCTGTGTTTTGACCGACTGCTGCTGCTCATCCATCACGCGCTGGTTTAAATCAATCTGATCGAAAATTTCACCGACTGAGTATTTCAGCACGCCGTAAACGTTTTTCTTCCAATGACCCGCCGTTCCGCCTTTTTGTGCCGCTTCAATGGCTTTCGCCATTTCGTCCGCCACCATAGACAGTTGGATAGAGAGTTTCAGTTTGGAAAATTCGCGATGACGAACATAGTAGTCCGTAATGCCGATGGCCAACGGCGAGAGACGATAGATACTCGCACCGTCGGTAATTTCGCTGGTAAAGCGGCTGATAAGGCGCTGTTTGACCATGTCATTGATGGCGTTGTTGGCGCGAAACGCCGACGCTTCGCCCGAATCGGCAAACAATCGAGTGACAATGGCGAACGCATCATGCAACTCCCCTTCACCTAACTCTTCATCAAACCTTTCATTACTCAACACGGCAATGGCGATCAAAAAGGCCAAGCGTTCGTTGGTCAGGTTCAATGAAAAATCATGCTGCTTGACCCAACCCACCAACTCATCAATCGGTTGCTCAGCGGCATTCAGAGTCATTTCACTCATGGTTTATCCTGTTTTAATTCTTTCTTGCCCAAACGTGGATATAGCGTCCGAGCGACACATACGGTTCTTGGCGGCACAGTTGCCTCTCTAGGGCCAAGACATCCTCACTGGTGTAGTCACCCATATACTGGCGATCGCCAATGTAGTCACTGAAACAACGAATGCCGGATTTCCCTTCAATGTGAAACCCCGACTCCTCTATCCAACGGTAGACATCTTCAGGCTTAAGCCCTTTTTGGGGCTGAAGCTTAAATCTCTTTCGGTGCGGCATTCCCTCTAACACATGCGGAAGGTTGCCACACACGACATTTTTGTACACGAGGCCATGATGGTTGTAGAACATGACCGACGCGATACCGCCCGGTTTGACCTGCTCTAACAGCGTTTGCAGCGCTGGCTTTGGCTCAGCCAACCACTCCATGACGGCATGAAACATCACCAAATCCGCCGGTTGCTGCTGGTGTTGAGCGATGGATTGAACGGGCGAATGAATCAAGCGATACTGCTCAAGCAAGCCATTTTTTGCAATATCCTGCTCAGCTAATTGCAGCATTTCAGAAGATAGATCACATAACGTAATGCGATGGCCTAGTTTCGCCAGCTTTTGCGACATTTGTGCCAACCCACCCCCGGCATCGAGCACGTCGAGTGGTGAATCACTGGCGGGTAACGAGGCGAGGATGGTTTGAAGGTCTTCCCAAACAATGACTTGTCGAATCTCGCCTTTGTCAGAGCCGTATATATTTTTTGCAAATTTGTGGGCAATATCGTCGAAATTGCGGTCTTCAGTCACAGCAGCTTGAGTTATGATGTTGAATCGTGCTGCTATTCTGTCACAAGAAAGGCAGGAATAAAGAGGCTTTCTCTTAAATTATAATCAACTGGTGTTTTTTCGGACTATTTAAGTATGTTTGAGCTGAAAAAAGTCGTCTCGGCTTTACTTATGCCTTTGCCAGCCCTGCTGATCATTGGCCTTGTGGGACTCATGCTCGTCATGTTCACACGAAAACAAAAAACAGGATGTTTCGTTGTTCTCTTCTCGTTTGTTGGCATTTTTCTCGTTGCCTTCCAGCCCGTTTCATCACGTCTTCTCATGCCTATCGAGCGCCAATACTCGGCCTTTTTTCCTGTCGATGAATCGATTGATTATGTGATGGTGCTTGGCAGCGGCCATGTTGTGGACGACGACATTCCGCCCACCTCAGAACTGAGTCGCGCCGGCCTAATGCGTTTGACCGAAGGGATTCGTGTGATGCGAATTTATCCGGGCTCTAAACTGATTCTCTCAGGCTATGCCGCCGGTTCTGAAGTGAGCAATGCGCGCATGATGGCTAAAGTAGCGCTGGCGCTTGGCGTTTCTAAATCTGACATCATTCTGCTCGAAACCGCCAAAGATACTTGGGAAGAAGCGCGCCAAGCGGCAGCGTTCGTTAAGAACAAGAAGTTGGTGGTGGTCACATCGGCCAGTCACATGAACCGTGCCTTAAATGAATTCCACTCCGCAGGATTGAAACCTTACGCCGCGCCGACCAACTACCTAGCGCAGAGAAACATCGATCAAGCGTGGGAGAAGTACGCGCCGAAGGGCAAATATCTCGAACAAACTGAGCGCTACTGGCATGAAACGCTGGGCACCATTTGGCAACACCTGCGCGACTGGGCGTCCGATTATGAAGAGCAAGCCTTGGAGGTGGAGGCTGCGCAGAGCGACGTTTAACCGGCCGCCAGCGTAGACGGAGAACGTCTTCCACTTAACACAAAAATCCAGGCTGCATGCCTGGATTTTTCGTTTCTTTGGCATCAATCTGCGCTCGTTCATTGCCGAAAACCGTTAATCTCCGGCGAACATGTAGCCTTCGCCGTGCACGGTGACGAATATCTGCGGATTTTTTGGATCCACTTCCATCTTCGCTCTCATGCGCCGAATCAGGACATCGATGGTGCGGTCATTGGGTGCGTCCACACGATGACTGATCATATTAAGAATGCGTTCCCGACTGAGCACTTGGTTAGGGTGAGAGGAGAGCGCCACCAAAAGCTCATACTCTGCTTTAGTCAGTTTGACCGGTTCATCCCCTCGGCTCAAAGCGCGGCGCTGAATATCGAACGTCCATTCAGCAAAGCGGACCACGCCGTCTTGCTGATCGCTGCCCGCGTTTTGCGCTCCCGCAGCCAGTGCGATGCGCCACAAGAGGTTCTTGACTCTGACGAGCAGTTCCCTAAGCTCAAAT
This sequence comes from Vibrio sp. R10-SG-ISO4, assembly GCF_059834135.1. Classification (NCBI taxonomy): domain Bacteria; kingdom Pseudomonadati; phylum Pseudomonadota; class Gammaproteobacteria; order Vibrionales; family Vibrionaceae; genus Vibrio; species Vibrio sp. R10-SG-ISO4. The sequence goes on along the minus strand of NZ_JCBDHJ010000018.1, from coordinate 196,647 downwards.
GGCTTGGTGACATAATCGTCCGCGCCCATTTCTAAACCAACAATCTTATCAATGCTGTCGGTACGCCCGGTCACCAAGATAATACCGATGTCCGATTGACTGCGTAGTTCACGCGTCAGCATCAAGCCATCTTCGCTGGGCAGATTAATATCCAGCATCACCAAATCGACCCGACTGCTGCTGAGTACATCGCGCATCTGCGCGCCATTCTCAGCTTGGCTCACCTGATACCCTTCGGTTTGAAAGTAGCCCGCCAATTTACGGCGAGTCACTTCATCATCTTCAACAACCAAAATGTGGTAGCTCATCGGCTCTACTCACTTATTCACACACTGATTCAATGGCTTTATTCTATTCATAATTAGTCACAACTCCATCTTTGTCCTCTTTGTGAAGCGAAAAGTTGGCGATTCATTGATGCAAAGCAAGCTTTGCCGCCCTGTTCACAAATTGCCATATTTGACCATTTCTTCTCATAATCTGGTTGACCGCTGTTCATTTTTATCCGTTAGACTTAACGGCATCTGATTCAGTTGAGAGCCCATCATGCCAGAGACACCGAACGCCCAGATTTCCGACCCTTTATCTCCCGCCGAAAAAGAGCAGCGCGCCTTTGATGAGCAACGCGCTGAGCTCTACTGGTGGTTTTCGAGCGTGTTTGCCAAAGAGCTCTCAGAGCAAGAGCTGGCCCAATATCATTCGGTGGACACACGTACCTTTCTGACGGGACTTGCACAAACCCCTGAGCTTAACGTCGCCGCAGACAGGCTCATCGATGCATTGAACCGATTGCAAGACAGGCCAGATGCTCAGTTGGAACTATCAGCCGACTATTGCGACCTGTTTTTAAAATCCGACCGAGACAGCGCGCTGCCTTACGCCTCTGTCTACTTAGATGAATCAGGACTGCTCAATGGTGAGCCTGCCAAACAGATGGACGCTTTACTTGAACAACACGGCGTCGCTGTGCATTCAGGGCTCAATGAGCCTTCTGATCATCTCGCCATAGAGCTGGATTTTTTGGGTAACCTGATTGTGCGCGGCGCTCATGCAGCAGAGCAGATGGCAGGCGACACGCATCTCGCCTACCAAGAGCAAGCCGATTTTATTGAGCAGCATCTACTCCCTTGGATTGAGAGGTTTGCCGAGCGCTGCCAGCGCCTCGACACATTCGGCTTCTATGCGGCGCTGTCGTCGCTATTGTGCGCGTTCATTCAATTGGATAAAGCCTACCTGCAAGGCGATAGCGATTAAGCCCATACAAAAGGTGTGGCGAGATCCCAAAGGCGGGTTTTTTATTTGCCCAAATCGACGTTGCGGACTACAATCCGGTCCGCAAACGATAAAACTAATAAATACAAACCGCTTTTTGAGGGCGGTTTTTGTGTTTCTGATACTTTCTGTCTACATACTCTAAACTTTGTATAGACTTTACTTTTATAGACTTAACTTTTCATAGAATAGTAGGCAGTCATCGACAGGACAAAACCATATGGCCACGATTAAAGACGTCGCTCGCTTAGCGGGTGTCTCGACCACCACTGTATCCCATGTGATCAACAAAACACGCTTTGTCGCTGAAGCCACGCAAGAAAAAGTGATGGAAGCGGTTCAAGAGTTGAACTATGCCCCAAGTGCCGTTGCACGCAGCCTGAAATGTAACTCGACACGCACAATAGGCATGCTGGTTACTCAATCGACCAACCTTTTCTTCTCGGAAGTGATCGACGGGGTTGAGAGCTACTGCTACCGTCAAGGCTACACCTTGATCTTGTGTAACACTGGCGGCATCTACGAGAAACAACGTGACTACATTCGCATGCTGGCGGAAAAGCGCGTTGATGGCATCTTAGTGATGTGTTCAGATTTGACCGAAGAGTTGAGCGAAATGCTTGACCGTCATAAAGACATCCCTAAGGTGGTGATGGATTGGGGCCCGGAAAGCTCACAAGCCGATAAAATCATCGACAACTCGGAAGAAGGCGGCTACCTCGCAACAAAATACCTGATTGATCACGGCCACAAGCGCATTGCTTGCTTGAGTGGGCATTTTGAAAAAGCGGCCTGCCAAGAGCGCATCCAAGGCTTTAAGCGCGCAATGAACGAGTCGGGTTTGAGCGTCAACGAAGATTGGATCTTAGAAGGTAACTTTGAGTGCGATACCGCCGTGCTTGCCGCGGACAAAATCGTCGCCATGGACGAAAAGCCAACCGCAGTATTCTGTTTCAACGATACGATGGCGCTCGGTTTGATGAGCCGTTTACAGCAAAAAGGCATTCGTATTCCAGAAGACATGTCGGTCATTGGTTATGACAACATTGAGCTAGCCGAGTACTTTTCACCACCGCTAACGACGGTTCACCAGCCGAAGCGCCGTGTGGGTAAAAACGCATTTGAGATTTTGCTCGAACGTATTAAAGACAAAGAGCATGAAAAACGTATTTTTGAAATGCACCCAGAAATCGTCGAGCGCGATACCGTGGCGACGGTGAAATAGACCAACGAACAAGTTCAGCACATCACATCGACTAGCCCAGCGAGAATACTTCTCATCCGCTGGGCTTTATTCTCTCGGTAACACCCCTCTATTTTATGAACTAAGATCACATTTAACCCATCAAAACGTGATGTTTAGCCCATAAATTATTTATGCTTATTATGTTCGACGAATGCCACGAACAGGGCAAACCATTTCGAAAGGATGGGACGCAAAGCTTCCGGCCTGTTGCAGCCACTCAACTATTTCAACGTTGATGACTGCTTGGTAGCGGGGTTGCCGATGGCAAATGTGCACTTCGTAATTCTTTATCAAAAGCAAAGAATACAATGAGTTAAACGTTGCGCGCGCATTATGCGCTCACACCGTGAGTAGGATTATTCTTTTATGAGCCAGAATGACACCCTACTGACACAAAACCTGCATATTTTTGCTAATCTCTCGGACCTGAATTTGGTGGCGTATTGTAATACACCGAGAATAACAGCATGGATAAACCAATTTTAAAAGACTCAATGCGATTGTTTGAACCATTGGGCAAGATCAAGTCTCGCTCAATGTTTGGTGGATTCGGAATCTTCGCTGATGACACCATGTTTGCCCTCGTGGTAAATGACAAACTTCACATACGCGCCGACGACTCGTTGGCCCAACAGTTTAATGCTCAGGGACTCGAGCCATACGTGTATAAAAAGCGTGGTTTCCCTGTGGTCACCAAATACTACGCCCTTGGCCATGACTGGGATCAGGATGTCGCTCAGACTATTGCGATGGCAAACACTGCACTAGAGGCGGCCAACAAAGACAAGCAGCGTCAAACCAACGCCAAACCAACGCGCCTGAAAGATCTGCCGAACTTGCGTCTAGCGACCGAGCGAATGCTCAAGAAAGCGGGTATCGACAGTGTCTCCCGTTTGGAGCAGACGGGCGCAGTGGAAGCGTATAAAGCGATTCGTTCCACACACTCTGCCGACGTCAGTATCGACCTGCTGTGGGCACTTGAGGGGGCAATTAAAGGTACGCACTGGTCTGTGGTCCCTCAAGCAAGACGCGACGAGCTCCTGAATCAGCTGCAAAGCTAGTCAGCGATAGCGTTCATTAATTCCAATACCCTTCTCAAGCCAGCCGAACACCGCTGGCTTGAGACGTTTTTAGCCGATGCTTTTTCAGCGTTTCCATTCCTTAGTCATAGAATTCAACGTGTTTTCCCCTTAGGGCGAAATTTTTTACTGGCTTTTTGGTTCATATCTAACAATGATGATGTTTTCAAAGGGATCCATATGAACAAGAAACTGCTTTTAGGTATTGGTTTGCTCGCTCTGATTGTGTTTTTAGGCGCAAACTTTGGTCAATACCTGACACTTGATAACGCCAAAGCTCAGCAGCAAGCGCTGGCTGAAATCATTGACACCCACTTTGCCCTAGCCGCGCTGAGTTACTTCTTCGCCTATGTCGCTATCACCGCCTTCTCGATCCCTGGAGCGGCCGTCGTCACCTTGCTTGGCGCTGCGCTGTTTGGCTTTTGGACCAGTTTATTGCTCGTTTCTTTTGCCAGTACGATAGGTGCCACCTTGGCGTTTTTAAGCAGCCGCTTTTTACTCAAAGAGTGGGTACAAAGCAAGTTTGGCGATAAGCTCGCGACAATTAACCAAGGGGTCGAAAAAGATGGTGCGTTTTATCTCTTCTCACTGCGCCTTATACCGGTGTTCCCTTTCTTTTTGATCAACCTCTTGATGGGTCTTACGCCCATCACCATCGCGCGCTTCTATCTGGTTAGTCAACTGGGTATGTTGCCGGGCACGGCCGTCTACCTCAACGCCGGGACTCAGCTAGCGCAAATCGACAGTTTGTCAGGCATCGTCTCCCCAACGGTACTTGCCTCTTTTGCGTTGCTTGGGGTATTCCCTATCGTTGCCAAATGGGTAATGGCCAAACTCAAAGCGACACCGCAATCCAATGGGCAAGCGTCTTGAAAATTTTTATTGCCACGACACCACCACAAGCACACATCGTGTGTGAAATGCTGCGCAGCGAAGGAATAGCCTGTGAGGTGAGAGGTGAAGGTTTGTTCGGCTTGCAGGGAGAGATTCCGTTTGGCGAAGAGGCCAGCCCGTACGTTTGGTTAATTCGCCCAGAGCAGAAGCAGGCGGCACTCGCGCTGATTGATGATTTCCAACAGGACACCCCCGACAACATGGTTTGGGTTTGCCCGACTTGCCAAGAAGAAAATGACGACCATTTTCAGTTATGTTGGCAGTGCGAGCACACCAAACCAACTTGAGTGTGCTTGGAGTCAACCGAGATTAAGCAGTGAGGTGTTGCTGAATGAAGGCGATGGAGTGATCGTTAAACTCATCTGGGCGCTCAACATTACACACATGGCCACAGTCAGGAATTTCATGCAGCTCACTGAGCGTATGTGCTGAGACCATCTCTTTCACAGGGGTGATGAACATGTAGTCTTTTTCACCCATCAGATAGAGCGTAGGAATAGGTAACTCGCGGTCTTTGAAGTAGCGCATCAGAGGGTTCACCTCTGCGGTCAAAATAAACCAACGCTTGAACTCCTTTTGGCACAACTTCTTCGCTTCGCGGATAAACATATGTCGCGACTCTTTTTGTGCTCGCTGCGGCATCACAATGTAGGCAAACAGTCGATAGAGCCACATGTAGGGCACAATGTGTTTACACAGATTGCCCAACTTCACCAGTACTTGAGAGCGTGTGTTGAGTCGTGTGACGGCGCCACCTAACACCATGGTTTTTACGCGCCCAGTCGCTAGCTCCGCTAAGTTACGGACGATGATGGTTCCAAGCGACATGCCGACAAAATGTGCCGACTGAATCTTTAGGTGATCGAGCACTTTTAAGATGTCTAATGTGACCTCTTTAAAGGTGTAGCGATTGGCAATGATCTCCTTAATCAGCTGGTTCGATTTTCCATGGCCGCGCAAATCAATCAGCAGCAAATTAAAATGCTGCTTGTAGGCTTTGATCTGTTTAAACCAAATCGATGAGCTGCCGCCTGCGCCATGCACAAAGACCACCCACTCATCGCTAGTGGGGTGTTTAAAAGTCTTATGGAATAGCAAGCTTTGAGTCATAGTCGAAAAATAACCGTTATCGTCACACAATTCAGGGCGCAGGGTAACACAAAAGCGCCCGTGTTTTTGTTTAGCATAAACGAAAACCGCCACTTTAGTGCAATCGGAAATGTTAGAAAAAATGAAAGCGCCGTGAGACTGTGCAAGCACAAAACCCCTCAGGCGCTTTCTTTATGCGGACCTATTGTCGTCTTTACGCGAACAGACTAAAAAATAGCGTCCGCAATTCAATGACCTAGTGTTAGGCGCTTAAAGCACTGTGGTAGAGTTCGATGTACTCACCCGCCGCTTTTTCCCAACAGAAGTTTTCTGTCATCGCGTGCAATTGAACCCGTTTTATCTCATTGAGATTTTGCGCGTAGAGCAGCAAAGCACGAAGCATAGTCAACAACAACGCAGTCGGCGTTGGCTCATCAAACACAAACCCAGTAGCGATTGACGGATCATCGTCGTAATGGTGAACCGTATCTTTCAGTCCACCCACACCACGAACGATTGGCAGCGTACCGTAAGCCATACTGTAGATCTGATTGAGACCACAAGGCTCAAACTCTGACGGCATCAAGAAGAAATCACTGCCCGCTTCCACCAAGTGAGCAAGCTCTTCATCGTAAGCCTCGATAAACGCAAATTTGTCGCTGTGTGTGGCTGAGAGCGCTTTAAGATGGCTTGCCAACATCGGGTCGCCGGTCCCAACAATCACCAACTGAACATCGTGTTTGAGAAACTCAGACAGAATAGGGATTAGGTAATGTAACCCTTTTTGCTGCGTCAAACGGCAAACCATGCCAAACATCGCGACGTTTTTTTCGCTCAGTTTCGCTTTTGCTTGCAGCGCCGCCTTACACGCTTTCTTACCGCGTACCATACTCTGCTTCGTCGCTCGGTAATTTAACGGTAAGTGGGTGTCTGTTTCTGGGTTCCATGTACTGTAGTCGCAACCATTAAGAATCCCCACCAGATCATGGCTTCGGCTTTGAAAATCTTGCGCCATACCATGACTGCCCAGTTCGGTCTTGAGCTCTTGCGCGTACGTCGGGCTAACCGCGTTCACCTTATCAGCGGTTTTCACCCCAGCGCGAAGCATGGTGATGTGCGTTGCACTCACTGCGGCATCCGGCGCGTAATGCGTCTGGAACTCAGGCAGATCGCCGAGCTCATCATAGCTAAAGACACCTTTGAAGACCGCGTTGTGCACGGAAAGAATGCTTTTGGTATGAGCAAAAAAATCGTCACTGGCGTAACGATGCTTGAGAAGGTATGGAACCAGACCCGTGTGCCAGTCATTGGCGTGGACAATGTCCGGCTGAAAGCCCAGTTTCGGCAGCATGTCCAAACTCGCCGCACTAAAAAAGGCGAAGCGTTCACCATTGTCTGAGTAGGCTTGATTGTACTCGGCGTACATGTCAGGACGGTCAAAATACTGCGGACAATCGATGGCATACACAGTGATTCCCGATAGCGCTAGCTGCTTGACGCAATAAGGCGTATGAGGCCAGTGCTCTAATGCCGTCTCTAAAACCACAGTCGCAGACTCAATGCCTGCAACCTTGCGATAAGCGGGAAGTGTGAGTCTCACATCTTGCTCGAGCTCAAAAAGGGCTTCAGGCAGTGCCTTGGCAACATCTGCCAAGCCACCGCTTTTGATCAATCCTTCTACTTCCGATGCTACAAAGAGAATAGAGAGATTCTTAGTAGCCAACACGTGCTCCTTTTGGAATAACGACAACACCGTCATCCGACACGTGGAAATGCTTTTTATCTTCCGTCAGGTTCACACCGATTTGCGTCCCTGGCGCAATATCCACATCCTTGTCGATGATGACGCGACGCAAGACACAGCCTTCGCCGATCTTCACGTCACCTAAAAGGATACTTTCGCTAATATCGCACGCAGATGCAATATTACTTCTAAAGCCAAGCACACATTTTTCAATACGCGAACCGCGTACAAAACTACCGTTACACACTAAACTATCAATAATTTGCACTCGACCATTGTCCGAATCACTAAACGTTGCAGGCGGCAATGGTGGGTAGTAGGTGTGAAGTGGCCATTTACGGTTATAGAGCGAGAATGGCGCGTCTTTGGCAAGTAAGTCCATGTGCGCTTGCCAGTAGGCATCAATCGTACCCACATCGCGCCAATACACTTCTTCTTTCTCGCCAGTGATACGGTTGGTACTGAAGTCGTAAACGAACACGTCGCCACTTGGGAACATCTTAGGAATGATGTCTTTACCAAAGTCATGCGATGACGCTTCATTGTCGGCGTCTTCAATCAACTCAGCAAATAACGTCTCTGCTTCAAAGATATAGTTACCCATAGAGACGAGCGCGTGCTCAGGGTCACCTGGAATCGCTTTCGGATTGGCTGGCTTCTCAGCAAATCCGATCATGCGACCTTCTTCATCCACCTCGATCACACCAAACTGTGACGCCTCTGACAGTGGCATACGCAACGCAGAAACGGTCAGGGAAGCCTCTTTTTCTTTATGGAAATCAAGCATTTGTTTGATATCCATTTTATAGATGTGATCAGAGCCAAAAATACACACTTGCTCTGGCTCCGACAACTGCATGAAACGCAGGTTTTGGTAGATCGCATCTGCCGTGCCTTCGTACCAACGTTTGCCCGTGCGCATTTGCGCTGGGATCGGGTCAATAAAGCGATCCGTAATCCCGCTGATGTTCCACCCTTTTTTCAAGTGATGGAACAGAGACTGAGACTTGAACTGCGTCAGCACGTAAATGCGCATCAAATCCGCATTAACGAAATTGTTCAACGCAAAGTCAATCAGACGGTAACTCCCGCCGAAAGGCACCGAGGGTTTACTTCTTGATTCAGTTAGAGGACGCAGACGCGAACCCTCGCCACCTGCGAGGATCATACCTAAAACACCAGCCATTTTAATCTCCATTTTTATAATATTGTCGATGAGAAAGTGTAATATTTGGGGGGCTCATCGACGCTCCAAAATCTGACAGCGTTAGCGAATGGCGCATGCAAACTGCATAGATCTTACGCGCATTTTGCTACGTAAACGTTTAACACGGCGATTTACTCTACGTTATCTTATTTGCCCAAGATTACAATTTAAAATATACCGTACTTAGATGGTAAGATGAGTTACTTTGCGGATGGCTGATTCAGCTCACATTACATAAGCGATTGCTCACATAAGATTAACAAGATCACCACAAGAGAGTGACGTTCTTGCTCAGTAATAAACCTGTGTTTTATTTATGTTTTATGACAGTTCCATTAGTTGATTCAGGGTGTCATGTGGGCAGTGGTGAATATATATTTTTTCTTGATTAATTTTGGCCTGATAGAGGGCGCGATCCGCCACCGATAAAGCTTGATGCAAGGTCATCTCAGAACTAATCAGAGAGCCACCAACGGACAAACATAAGGCGGGCAATTGGTCTTGGGCTCTTTGCTGTTGAATCGTGTCAATCAATCGCTGTGCTAACGTGCTTAGCACTTCCCTCTGATCGGTTTTGATCAACAACAAAAACTCACTTTCTCCCCAACGCGCAGCAAGGTCATACTCACGAATCGTATCTGAAATGGCTACGGCAATCGACTTCAAACAAGGCGTTTTGTCTTGCCCTATGTGCTCCGCACTCAGCGCGTCACAAAGCCCAGCATCCACCCATATCAAGCCGAATTGGCTCTGTTCGCGCTTACCTCGAGCAAGCTCATTCGTCACTTCTCTTTCTATGCCACGTCGATTAAGTAAGTGCGTCATCACATCATAGGTCGCCAGTTTATCGAGCGCGGCGGTCCGCGCGACAACCAACTTCTCGACGCTTTGACGCGCCTCTAAGAGCTCTCTTTCAACAACCGCTAAGTCCGCATCAACGGTCACAGCATCCAAATGGGAGTGACGCCGACCACGAGCCATCGTGTGTAGGCGCGTGAACCACCTCTCTAGCGGCATCAACCACTCTTTGGCTGCATACAGGTAGAAGAGTACACTCAGTACCAACGCGAGGCCTAGGTAAATAAACAACAAATAATCCAGCATAAAGAGTGGCAGCACCGCGTCTACATTCAGCAGCGTCAACTCAAACCAGCCCAATGCGTCGATGTAATGCATCATGGCCACCACATTACCTGCATCTTGCTTGAGCATCAGAAACTGTGACTCACGGCCATTCAGTTGTTGATACAACGCCGACTGGATGATTTGGTAATCACTATCGTTGTCTATCACCTCTTGCAGTGTCGGGCGGCTTTGACCTTGCTCACCCAATGGAAACACAAAGCGATCGGAATCTCGGATCAATTGCACGCGCAATTGGCGATCAATAAACAGGGTCGAGAGTGGTGAGTTCTTGTGGTGATTAAGCTGACTGACCAACATATCAATATCCAAACCCGTACCGACAATGCCCAAAAACTGGCCATCGACAATAACGCTTTGGTTGATCCACGCTTTGGTTACCCCCAAGTGAGAGTCTTTATCAATGTTGACCGCCAGAGGCGTTAAGCTCGATTTTTGCTCAAAGTACCATTGGTCGTCATCCGCGTTAGGCTCTAAGGTGTATCGTTGAAAGTCACCCGTTCTAATACTGTTGACATCATTGAAGTGATAGGAAAGGTCTTGATCGAGTGCAATAAAAAAGTTTTTGGAATCAAAGCGCCATCGGTAGTGTTCGAGCGTTTCTTGGGCCACGGAGCGATAAACACCATCTTGAGCATTCTGCGCCCAGGAGGTGATGTTGGGGTGTCTTGCTAGCTCCTGCGCCAAGGCGATTTCCGTGGTCAACGGCGCAAGAGTTTTCTCTACATCATATTGCGCGATGATTTGACCATACTTCCACATCAACTCCTCGATAATATCATCGATAATATGCTTAGAGACCGCATAGGCTGCCAAACCGAACGCCACACAGAGTACGAAGATTGCGAAAAATAGTCTTAACTTTAGAGTCATCTTTTTATCTCACCAGAGATAGATCAATAGAAGTTCAGATTGAAAATGTCAAAACAGAACCAGCGAATCATCACAAAGTTGATTATTTATTTGGCAAATGGGGATCGCCATCCCATTCACCATACTTATTATTGTTAGTTCTAAAACTAAAAAGGCAGCCTAGATTGGCTGCCTTTGGGGTCTGCTGAAGACGTGCTTATCGTAAAGACATCGTCATGTTACTTGGCGGATTTTTTACGCTTGTCCGACACTTCCCATTTTCCGTCGATATACAAAGCAGTGTAACCCGTTGGCTTGCCTTCTACTTCTGAGCGCACGTAGTTCTCTTTAGTCTTACGGCTAAAGCGAACCACCATAGGCAATCCGTCCGGATCCTTTTGCGGCGCTTCGGTCAAGTAGAGGAACTTAGGCGACAAACGGTCTTTAAATCTCACCAACTCTTCAACTAGAGGTGCGCGAGTTTCACGAGATTTCGGGAACGTACTCGCTGCGAGGAAGAGACCAGACGCACCGTCTCTGAGCACAAAGTAAGCCTCTGAGTTCTCACAAGGTAGCTCAGGAAGATGTACAGGATCTTCTTTAGGCGGCGCTACCTCACCATTTTTCAGAATCTTACGCGTGTTCTTACAGGTCTCACTGGTGCAGTCCATGTATTTACCAAATCGACCGTTTTTCAGCACCATGTCACTGCCACATTTGTCACACTCAACGACAGGGCCATCGTACCCTTTGACTTTAAACTCGCCCTTTTCAACCACATAACCTTCACAGTTCGGGTTGTTACCACACACGTGCAGTTTGCGCTTGTCGTCAATCAAATACGCGTCCATCGCGGTTTCACAGATAGGACAACGTTTCTTCGCTCGCAATGCCGCGGTTTCAACGTCTTCTTCAAGGACATTGATGATGCCCTCTTCGTCACCGAGGTTAATGGTGGTTTTACAACGCTCTTTCGGTGGCAGCGCATAGCCCGAACACCCTAAGAAAACCCCTGTCGATGCGGTGCGAATTCCCATTGGACGTGAACAGGTCGGGCATTCGATGTCGGTGTAAACGATATGATTAGGCTTCATACCGCCTTCTTCTTCATCTTGCTCAGCTTGTTCAAGATCTTGAGTGAAATCTTTGAAGAAGCTATCGAGGACCGATTTCCAGTTGGCGGAACCCTCAGCGATTTGGTCGAGCTTCTCTTCCATCTTAGACGTGAACTCGTAGTTCATCAGCTCATCAAAGCTACCATCAAGACGATCGGTGACGATCTCACCCATCTTCTCGGCATAGAAACGGCGCTGATCCACTTTCACATAGCCACGGTCTTGAATGGTAGAGATGATAGATGCGTACGTCGACGGACGGCCAATGCCGCGCTTTTCAAGCTCTTTAACCAGTGCCGCTTCGGTGAAACGAGCAGGCGGCTTGGTGAAGTGCTGCTTAGGATCTAAGCTCACTAGGTCAACGTGATCGCCCACTTGCACTGGCGGTAGAATTTGGTCTTCGTTCTTACCCATCGGGCGCTGAACGCGTGTCCAACCGTCAAATTTAAGAATACGACCTTTCGCTTTCAGCGTGTATTGTGCCGCTTTAACGCTAACGGTGGTGGAATCGTACTTAGCAGGGGTCATCTGACATGCGACAAACTGATTCCAAATCAAAGCATAGAGTTTGTGCGCATCCGCTTCCATGCCTTGTAAATCCTCGGCTTTCACCGCGACATCAGAAGGACGAATCGCTTCGTGCGCCTCTTGCGCCCCTTCTTTGCTGCCGTAAACATTCGGTTTGGCGGGTAAATAGGCATCACCGTATTCACTGCCAATAAAGCCACGCACACTGTCGACCGCTTCTGCACTCAAATTGGTCGAGTCGGTACGCATATAGGTGATGTAACCGGCTTCATACAACCTTTGAGCCAGCATCATGGTTTTCTTTACGCCATAGCCAAGACGTGTACTCGCCGCTTGCTGCAACGTTGAAGTAATGAAAGGTGCGGAAGGCTTACTGGATGTCGGGCGATCTTCGCGCTTGCACACTTCAAACGTGGCGTTTTTGAGCACATCCAGCGCCACTTGAGTTTGCGCTTCATTGACGGGCTTAAATGCCGTGCCATTTTCTTGCGCGACTTGAAGACGAAAATCCGTCTTGTCCGCCGTTTTGGTGTTGGCATGAATGTCCCAGAACTCTTCAGGAACAAATGCTTTGATTTCACGCTCACGCTCAACCAGCAGTTTCACCGCTACCGACTGCACGCGACCAGCAGATAAGCCTCGAGCCACCTTTTTCCACAGCAGTGGTGACACCATAAAGCCCACAACGCGATCCATAAAACGGCGCGCTTGCTGTGCATTGACGCCGTCCATGCTCAACTCACCCGGTTTTTGGAATGCTTGTTGAATCGCGTTCTTGGTAATTTCGTTAAATACAACGCGTTTGTATCGCTCTTCATCGCCGCCGATGATCTCACGAAGGTGCCAAGCGATGGCTTCTCCTTCGCGGTCCAAATCGGTGGCGAGATAGACGGCGTCCGCGTCTTTAGCAAGCTTTTGCAGCTCTGCAACCACTTTCTCTTTGCCGGGTAGGATTTGGTAGTTTGCTTCCCAACCGTGGTATGGGTCGATGCCCATCTTTTTGATCAGTGCTTTCCTGTCTTTCTCTTTCTTGATTTTGGCTTTTTCTTCAGCGCTCAAACCTTTTGTCGAGATCGCCGCCGCCTTCTGGCCTGTGCTTTGACCCGCAGTTGGTAGGTCACGGACGTGACCAACACTCGACTTCACAATGAAGTCTTTACCTAAATACTTATTGATGGTCTTCGCTTTGGCTGGCGACTCCACAATAACCAGTGACTTACCCATAATCGACTCAAGTGTCCTATTTCGGCAGCGCTTTTAGCGCACGATATACTTAAAATTTTGCTTCTTTTTTTACTATTGAGCGAGATTGCAAGAAGATCAATACCTTTTTTAAAAAAGTCAATTGACTGCTCGACAATTCGACGACTCTCCCACTATGGGTAATAAAGAAGGGCGCACATACTATAGATAGACTCAGCGATGCGCTTTAGAAATCGAAACGATTTTTGCATTTGCTCACAAAAGCGTAGCCGCACTGTCCTCTTTATCCAACGTAAACACGCATTGAAATTATGGAAAAGATGCTTAGAATTCGGCTATCAATATCAAAGAGGTAACCCCATGAGCGATAAAAAGACCATCTCAGAAGCGGAATTATTGATGATCGCCAATCACATCATCCAAGAACATGATGACTATATCGAAGGGATGCGAGCGACTAGCGTAGAAGAAAAAGAGGACGTATTGGTATTCAAAGGTGACTACTTTCTTGATGACAATGGCCTACCTACCCAAGAGACGACCGCCGTATTCAACATGTTTAAATACCTCGCTCATCACCTGTCTAAAGAGTTTACACTCGCAAAATAACCGAGCGATAGCCCCTCTCTCGCCCCAAAAAAAGCCAAGGACTTTTGCCTTGGCTTTAATCCATTCACCTTCGTTAGCAGCTCAGCGCCGCCAATTTTTCGAAGTAGTCTGGGAAGGTTTTAGAGGTGCACTTGGGATCATTAATCGTCACTGGCGTATCGCTCAGTGCAACCAACGAAAAGCACATGGCCATACGGTGATCATCGTAGGTATCGATCGCAGCGTGTGTCAGCGTTGCTGGCGGCGTCACGATAAGGTAATCCTCACCCTCTTCCACCTCTGCACCGACTTTACGCAGCTCCGTTGCCATCGCCGATAGGCGATCTGTCTCTTTCACGCGCCAGTTATAAACATTGCGTATCGCGGTTGTCCCTTTTGCAAACAGCGCGGTGGTGGCGATGGTCATCGCCGCATCGGGAATATGGTTGAAATCCATATCTACCGCTTTAAGCTCGCCCACGCGTGATATGACGTAGTCATCCCCCCACTCAATCTGAGCGCCCATTTTTTCAAGAGCATCAGCAAATTGAATATCGCCCTGGATACTGTTTTTGCCAATGCCGGTGACTTTGATCTCTCCGCCTTTAATCGCGGCGGCAGCCAAGAAGTAAGACGCGGAAGAGGCATCACCTTCAACCAGAAAATCACCCGGGGCGAGATAAGATTGGCCACTCTGGATCACAAATTCTTGGTAGTCGCGGTTCTCTACTTCAACACCAAACTGCTTCATGATGTGCAGAGTGATATCGATGTAAGGCTTTGAGACTAACTCACCAATGATTTTGATCGCCACATCCCCTTTCGCCAGCGGTGCTGCCATAAGGAATGCGGTCAAAAACTGACTCGAGATGGAGCCGTCAATTTCAACGGTACCACCAGAAAGCCCCGTGCCTTGAATTTTCAGCGGTGGATAGTTAGGGTTTTCCAGATAGGTGATCTCCGCACCAGCTTGACGCAGCGCGTCCACTAAGTGACCAATCGGGCGCTCTTTCATGCGCGGCTCGCCAGTCAGCACATAGTCGCCAGTGCCAAGGCAGAGCGCCGCAGCCAATGGGCGCATCGCCGTGCCAGCATTGCCCAAAAAGAGCTCAAGTGCGTTCTCGCTATGAAATGCGTGACCGAGCCCTTCCACCTCACAGACCGTTTTATCGTCCGATAAGGTGTAGCTGACGCCCAGTTGCGTCAGGGCATTAAGCATATGGCGAATATCGTCGCTATGGAGTAAGTTTGTCAGGCGTGTTGTCCCTTTTGCTAGCGCAGCGAGCAGCAGCGCACGATTTGAGACACTTTTTGAACCAGGTAAGTTGACCTCACCATTGACTTTATTGATCGGTTGTAACGTAAGGCTTTCCATTCAGTGAGTTGTTCCTTTATCACCCTCATTCCTATTGAGGGCAATGAAAAATTCTTCGTACTGGCAGACTAACTAAAATCCCCGGTTAAAACCAGAGCTAAGTCACGTACAAATACGATTGAGTGCCTGCGTGACTCCATCAATAGGTCTTATCCACTCGAACGCCATTGTCAAAATACAAAATCCTGACTTTATCCCCGCGACTAAATAGCATGTTGGGGTCCACATCTTGAATCACATCCACCAATTGGCCGCTGTCGGTTTCAATCAACAGCTCAACCAGTTTATATTCCACTTTATAGGTTTGATTGGCACGATGCCTTGCCACACTGGCTCCCGCGACGGCGCCTACCGCCGTTGCCACCTCTCTCCCGGTACCATCACCAAACTGATTGCCGACCACACCACCAATAACGGCACCTAACAAGGTTTCCCAGCCATTCTCGCGCGACTGAACGGTTTCTTCTTGACTGATGTAGCGCACGGTATCCACTGCGCCAAACACCACTTCGTTCACAGGTCTGGCAACATTTCTCTGATAAGCAGCATTGGCAAACAGAGGAAAAATCAATAAGATCCAAGTCCACTTTTTCATCTCACGTCCTCTTCGATTATGACGATATATTTGACTGAGTTAGACCCACAAACGCTGAGCTTTCCGTCTCCATTTGAGGCGTTAGAAGAGCCCAACGGCCTACTCGCCTTTGGCGGCGATCTCTCACCAGAGCGCGTTGAACTGGCTTATCAGCACGGCATCTTCCCCTGGTTTGGGCCAGGTGAACCCATCTTGTGGTGGAGCCCAGCACCGAGGGCGGTCTTTTATCCTAAGACCTTTGCCCCGGCAAAAAGTCTCAAGAAGTTTCAAAAAAAACAGCGTTACTCTGTGAGTATAAACAAGGCGACCGCACAAGTGATCGACTATTGCGCCAGTGTTCGCCCTGCCGATGAGACATGGTTGAACGAAGAGATGCGTGACACGTATAAGAGGTTGGCGAAGAAAGGGCGCGTTCATTCGGTCGAAGTGTGGCAAGACGAAACCTTGATTGGCGGTCTCTATGGCGTCAGCGTCGGCCAACTGTTTTGTGGTGAGTCGATGTTTAGCCTCAAACCCAACGCCTCCAAAGTGGCGCTTTGGTATTTTTGTCGTCACTTTGCCCGTCATGATGGTCAGCTCATTGACTGCCAGGTGATGAATCCGCACCTTGACTCATTGGGCGCAGAGGAGATAGAAAGAGAGGACTTTATGCAACAACTGCTATTATTAAAAGCACAAAGCGTCAAACTAGGCTGTTTTGCTCAGCAAACCTTAGCCGATGAATAGAGAACGTGAATGAGCTCTGATTTACAGCAGATTCGAATTGGATTAACCGACAGTCACCCATGCAGTTACCTCAAGGAGAGGCAAGAGCGCGTGGCCGTTGCACTCGACCCCAAAATGCACAGCGCTTCCAGTTACGAGGTGCTGTTGGCCAATGGGTTTCGCCGTAGCGGCGACACCATCTACAAACCGCACTGTGACCATTGCCAATCTTGTCAGGCCCTGCGAGTATCACTGCCCGACTTCGTACCAAGCAAGAGTCAAAAGCGTCTCTTGGCCAAATCACGCCATCTGACTTGGCAACTCAAAGAGACCTTAGATGAGGATTGGTTTGATCTCTACTCACGCTACATCATCGCTCGTCACCACCAAGGCAGTATGTATCCGCCGAAGAAAAACGAGTTTGCTCAATTTTCACGTTGCAACTGGCTCAACACCCAATACTTACACCTCTATGATGGCGAGCGTTTAATTGCGGTCGCGGTCACCGATATTCTCTCCAATAGTGCCAGTGCATTTTATACCTTCTTCGACCCAGACATCGATTTATCCTTAGGCACCTTAGCGGTCTTGCTGCAAATCACCTATTGTCAGCATGCTGGAAAACAGTGGCTCTATCTTGGCTATCAAATCGATGAATGCCCGGCTATGAACTATAAAGTCCGATTTGCTCGTCATCAAAGGCTAGTAAATCAGCGTTGGCAAGGGTAGAATACGCCCCAACTTTACTTAATTCATTTTTATCGGCCTTTCTCGCCGCTGAAAATCGCCCATTTTTTTAAAAGAGGATTAAATGGCTAAAGAAGACGTAATTGAGATGCAAGGCACGGTCCTTGATACTCTACCAAACACAATGTTCCGTGTTGAACTAGAAAACGGCCACGTCGTGACTGCTCACATCTCTGGTAAAATGCGTAAGAACTACATCCGTATTCTTACTGGTGACAAAGTAACTGTAGAGATGACTCCATACGATCTATCAAAAGGTCGCATCGTCTTCCGTGCTCGTTAATCTTTGATTATCAGACACCAACAAAAAAGCGGAGCTTAGCTCCGCTTTTTTGTTGTCAAATCGCTGGAAAACTTTATTTACCCAGCGCTTCTTTGTAGTGCTCACGACACACCGACACGTATTTGTCGTTGCCCCCGATGGCCACCTGATCACCGTGAGCGATGGCGTTACCCTCTTCATCGGTGCGAATCACCATGTTAGCTTTTCTTCCACAGTGACAAATCGTTTTCAGTTCAATCAGCTTATCTGCCCAAGAAAGTAAATACTTACTTCCTTCAAACAGCTCACCAAGAAAATCGGTTCTTAGACCATAACAGAGCACAGGAATATGCAGTTTATCCACCACTTCGGTCAACTGGTAAACTTGCTCTTTAGTGAGAAACTGACATTCATCGACCAAGATACAGTGACGCTTTTGTTGTTCGTTCAGCGCTTTGATCTCTGCAAAGAGATCCGTCTCAGCGCGAAACAGCTGCGCGTCAGATTGCAAGCCGATACGAGAGCTGACTTTACCGATGCCGTAACGGTCATCTAACGCTGCGGTAAAAATCACCGGCGTCATACCACGCTCTTGATAGTTAAAAGACGATTGAAGTAGTGTGGTGGATTTCCCTGCATTCATCGCAGAGTAGTAGAAGTACATCTGAGCCACGAAAGGTTACCTGTAGCAAAAGGGGCAACATGAGCGTACTCAATGCGGCCGATTAAAATGACAAAAAGGGCTGAAAAGTCAGCCCTTAAGTTAAAATTATTTACGACGCCAGGTGGTCCCTTCTGGGCCATCTTCCAAAACGATACCCATCTCAGTCAGTTTGTCTCGCGCCATGTCCGCGTTTGCCCAATCTTTAGCGGCGCGACTGTCGTTACGCAGTTTGATAAGCGCTTCAATCTCGGCCACTTCGTCGTCATTGCCCGCGTCGCCTTTTAGGAAAGCTTCGGGATCTTGACCAAGAATGCCGATGATATCTGCCAATTCGCGCATCAACACACCTAAACCGTTCGCGGCATTGATGTCTTCGTTCTTCAAGCGGTTGATGTCACGCGCCATATCAAAGAGCACTGAATAGGCTTCCGGCGTATTGAAATCGTCGTTCATCGCTTCGGTAAAGCGAGTGATGTACTGCTGCCCACCCGATGCGGAGGCCGACAGATCCAAGCCACGTAGCGCTGTGTACAAACGCTCTAGCGACGCACGCGCTTGGTTGAGGTTCTCTTCGCTGTAGTTCAACTGACTGCGGTAGTGACCAGACATCAAGAAGTAACGCACAGTTTCTGCATCGTAATGCCCCAACACATCACGGATAGTAAAGAAGTTACCCAGTGACTTGGACATTTTTTCTTTGTCGACCATGACCATACCACTGTGCATCCAGGTGTTCACGTATTGTGTCCCGTGTGCACAGCAAGATTGTGCGATTTCATTTTCATGGTGTGGGAACTGCAGATCGGAACCACCACCGTGAATGTCAAAGTGATTGCCCAAGATCGACGAGTTCATTGCCGAACACTCAATGTGCCAGCCAGGACGGCCCGGGCCCCATGGTGACTCCCACGTTGGCTCACCCGGCTTCGACATTTTCCACAACACGAAATCAAGCGGGCTACGTTTTGCACTTTCCACATCAACGCGCGCACCGGCTTGCAGCTGATCCAAATCCTGTTTTGACAACTTACCGTATTCGTCAAATTTGCCCACTTCAAACATCACGTCGCCATTATCGGCTACATAGGCAAAACCACGCTCGATCAGTTTTTCAACCAAGGCGATGATTTCAGGGATAAATTGTGTCGCGCGAGGTTCAACATCTGGGCGCTTCATATTCAAAGCATCAAAGTCAGCGTACATCTCACCGATAAGACGTTCTGTCAGCGCATCACAGCTCTCACCGTTTTCGTTTGCACGTTTGATGATTTTGTCATCAATGTCGGTAATGTTGCGCACGAACGTGAGATCGTAGCCTAGGTAGCGCAGGTAACGTGAGACCACATCAAAAGACACAAACGTACGGCCATGACCGATATGACAGAGATCGTAGATGGTGACGCCACAGACATACATGCCGACTTTGCCAGCGGTGATGGGTTTGAATTCCTCTTTCTGTCTTGTGAGTGTGTTATATATCTTTAACATGATCTCTATCTAATAAATGAGTGAAACAAAATAGTGGGGCAGTATATCAAGTCCTGCTTGGCGAAGTCATCCCTAACTCGGCGAAAAACCGACTATCCTTGTGACAAAGGGCCAGTACGTGAACAACACGACTGACTTTGGACGTAGGAAAGTCGTAAAACTTACGTTAGAATCTTGCCTTCACATAGAAAATCGACCGAAAGGACATAATCATGATCACCCTTCACACTAATTTTGGTGACATCAAAATTCAGCTAAACGAAGAGAAAGCACCGGAAACCAGCGCAAACTTCCTTCAATACTGCCGCGACGGTTTCTACGATAACACGCTATTTCACCGCGTTATCGACGGTTTCATGATTCAAGGCGGTGGCATGGAGTCTGGTCTTCGCGAAAAGGCTACTCGTGCTCCTATCAAGAATGAAGCAAACAACGGCCTAAGCAACAAAGTGGGTACACTAGCAATGGCACGTACCATGGAGCCACACTCTGCAAGCTCTCAGTTCTTCATCAACGTAAACAACAACACCTTCCTAGACTTCCGCAGTGAAAGTCTTGACGGTTGGGGTTACTGTGTCTTCGCTGAAGTCGTTGAAGGCATGGACGTTGTTAACCAGATCAAAGGTGTCAGCACGGGTTCTTACGGCATGCACCAAGATGTACCGCTTGAAGATGTTGTGATCACTGGCACAACGATCGAAGAATAATCTATCCAGAGAGGAGCTGCCTAATGCAGCTCTTTTTTTCCTATATTGGGCGCCTTTACCCTAAACCTGTGATTGTTTTGCCCTACCCTTTCAGCCCACTGGGCTAGCCTGAACTCTGATTACTTTATGACCACTCTGTTTATTTCCGATCTGCATCTCTCCCCTTCAACGCACGAGATCACCGCGTGTTTTATTCGCTTTATGCGCGAAGAAGCCAGCCAAGCCGACGCCTTATATGTCTTGGGTGATTTGTTCGAATTTTGGGTGGGAGATGACGATAAGTCTGAATTCGCGCAAACTATTCGTGATGAGTTTCGCCGCTTAACACGCTCTGGTGTGCCTTGCTATTTTACTCAGGGGAATCGTGATTTTTTGGTCGGTAAGCGCTTTGCAAAGCAAACTGGGGTCACCTTACTCGGGGATGAGACCGTCATTGATTTGTATGGTCAGCCCACCGTGATTCTACACGGTGATACGCTATGCACTGACGATGTCAGCTATCTTGAGTACCGAAAAAAAGTTCATCAGCCTTGGCTACAATGGGTGTTCAATCGTATCCCGATGTTCATCAAGCAGAAGATCGTCGCCAAGGTACAAACAGACATCAGTGCAGACAAACAAACTAAATCCCTTGAGATCATGGATGTGAATCAGCAAGAAGTGGAGAGCGTGATGAACAAACACCATGTTGAGCTCATGATTCATGGCCACACTCATCGCCCCAATATTCACCGTTTTATCAGTAATGGAAAAACCCTGCATCGCGTCGTGTTAGGGGATTGGTACACACAAGGATCGGTCTTAGTGGTTGATAAAACAGGATACGACCTACAAAATCGCGCATTCCTATCAACAAATTGACAAATAAGTACCAGATTTTTCAATAAATTGTGCCTATACTTAATTTCAATGTTCGGTAACACGTTGAAATTAGACTGCTACTTTGAAAACCTCATACATTGCACGCCAACCTATCTTAGATCGGCACAAACATACTATTGGCTATGAGCTGCTGTTTCGTGATGGCCCTAAAAACACGTTTCCAGAAATCGACCCTGAGCTGGCAACGAGTCGTTTGCTGTCTGATCATTTTATGTCCACCCACTACTCGACATTGGGTGACAAAGTTGGCTTTGTGAATTTCCCTTATCAAAGCTTGATCAATCGCGTGCCGACTCTATTTCCGTCGGCGAGCCTAGTGGTTGAAATTTTGGAAGACTGCCTGCCGACGCCCGAGCTACTCGAGGCGGTCAAAGAGATATATAAACTCGGCTATAAAATTGCGCTGGATGATTTTGTGCCTTCCCCTGAATGGAAAGCCTTTTTGCCGTATGTCTCGATCATCAAATTTGATATCCGTGTCGTCCCGATTGAAAAAGCGCGACTGTTCATTCGCAAGTTACAAGGCAGCAAAATCCAGTTTTTAGCAGAGAAAGTCGAGACGTATGAGGAGTTTAGTCACGCGCTTGAAGCCGGTTTTGACTATTTCCAAGGTTACTTTTTTAGTAAACCCGAGATCTTGCAGCGCAAATCGATCGAACCTTCCTTCATGACCATAGTGCAACTGCTCAGTGAGATTGCAAAATCCGACATCGATTATCAGCGGATTGAAACCTTGGTGAGTAAAGACGTCTCGCTCTCGTATAAATTGCTCACGCACGTCAACTCGTCTTCGATTGTCAGCACCAAGATTCAGTCATTTAAACAAGCGCTGATTTACCTGGGTGAAGATAGATTGCGTAAATTTGTCTCCTTGGTGGCGCTCGCCTCCTCCCAAGACTCCAAACCCGAGTACCTTTACGGGTTGTCCATTCAGCGCGCACGCTACTGCGAATTAGTCGCGGCGAAGCTCGAGGAGAAGCTCGCCTCTGGCCAAGCGTTTCTTACGGGTATGTTTTCGCTGCTCGACAGTTTACTCGACAGACCGTTAGAACAAATCGTGGCGGAAATCCCCATTGATGAAGCCGTCAAGCATGCACTCACTGATGGTGAAGGGACGCTTGGGGTGTTGCTCAAGCTTGTCATCGCCTATGAACACGCACAATGGGACGAAGCCGCTGAACTCTGTCAACAGCTCGGCCTTGAGAAAGAAGTCGTTAGTGAATGCTACGATGAATCGGTACAATGGACGGCAGATTTACTGTCTAATTAACCCTGATTGTCCCTGATATAAGTAAAAAGCGGAGATTGGATGTCTTTATGTCCTTGTGAAAGTCAGCAGACTTATGAGTCTTGCTGCCTGCCGATTCATCAACATCATCAGAATGCCCATACACCAGAGCAACTCATGCGCGCTCGCTACAGCGCCCATGTCAAAGGTCTGGTTGATTTTGTTGTCGCCACCTATCACCCTTCGTGCGAAGCGGAGAAAGAACGCGATGCCATCGCAGATTCAATCGCGAGCGACTGGTGCGGCCTTGAAGTGGTATCCACCGCGCCGGGCGAGCATCATGATGAGGGTTTCGTCACCTTCAAGGCGTATTTCTCTGCCGAGCAAGGTCGCTCAACACAGACCTTATGCCTTGAAGAGCGATCTCGATTTGTCCGTGAAAATGGCTTGTGGTACTACATCGATGGAGAATTCCCACAAGCGAATCAGGCCAAGGTTGGTCGCAACGATCCTTGCCCATGTCAAAGCGGGAAGAAATTTAAAAAATGCTGCGGATAACGAATAAAATCAGAGACTAAGATTTATTCGGGTTCACTCGCAAAATGTCGTCTTGTTCTGCTTGAAACTGTTTTTTTAGCTCAGATTTTGACTTAAAACTGAGCTCACCACCCTGCGCAACTGTCATATGTTGCGCTTCTACATTATGCTTAGACTGATACAACATCACAGCTTGCATGCAAGAATCTCGCTGCTGCTGCGAAAGTGGTGTACCCTCAGGCCACTTACCCGTCTCAACTGCATAGAGGAGACGCTCGTAAGCTTTTGGTGTAATTGAATTAATCAACTGCTCTGCGTCCATGACGTATCCTTTGGTTTCTGTTGTTTTTTGTTAAGGCCCTGACATTAACCGCCTCAATGAAGGCGTCAAGATAACGGCTAAGAATAAGTGTAACGGATCACAAGCAAACTTCGTATGAATCGACTTATCACACTGGTATTGATAGGGCTAGCGGCCACACTCACGGGCTGCTTTGAAGTTCGAAAAAATACCGACCAACTGTGTAAAGACACACCGGAACTTCGTTGCGAACGCCTGAATATGGATGATGGCCAATGTCGCGTTCCTCGTACCGATCTCATTTGGCACCGCTTTGAAGTCTTTAAGGACCCAACAGACCCAAATCTCATCAAAGAATACAATTTGCTGTCAGAGTATAAAAAGTGTCTAGAGCTAGCCTCTCAGATCCAACCCATTGATCAATCCAACCTGAAACAGCGGCGTTTTGAAGCACTGGTCAACTCGGGTAAGGATCTCGAAGCGCTAGTGAAAAAGCTCTCTGAATCCACCAGCCCACAAGCCCTCTACTTTCTCTGGAGTCGCACTGGGAGTGATTCTGCCCGCCGCGCCTTTCTTCAAATGGAAGGGTCACCTCAGCTTGAAAGCGCAGAAATGCAATATGCATTAGCCACGTTTTATACGGGTCGTGACCAAGAAAAAACCATCGCATTGCTTAAGCACGCGTTGGAGCTGACCAAGCGCTCGCCTGTCAACGTTGAAATATTGAAATCACTTGCCAGTATTCACTATCAAACCCATCAACGCGAACAAGCGTACGTTTGGGCGATGGTAGCGAAAGCCTTTGATGTGCCGATCGCTTCCGAGAAGGAGCTGCAATTGCTGTACGGTTTTGATAAGGACAAATATCGTCAGTTGGATGCGTTTGCAGACGATATTGAAGATGCGATTCGGGCCGGGAAATTTCAGCGCCAACAACTCGAAGGGCTTGATTAGCCTTAGGTTTTTAGTGGTTACTCACTTTGAATTGAATGGGTTCAATTTGAAAGTGAGTAACAACACACACAGCGTTTAACGCTGCCTTGCCATCAATTGTTGAAAACTAACGACACCGAGTTAACACAGAAACGCTCACCGGTGGTTTGTGGTCCATCTTCAAATACATGACCTAAATGGCTATCACAACGTGCACAGCGAATCTCTGTCCGCACCATTCCGTGGCTCAGATCCTCTAAGTAACGAATCGCATCGTCATTGATCGGCGCATCGAAACTTGGCCAGCCACAACCGGAATCGTATTTGTTATCTGAACGAAACAGCGGAGCGTCACAACAGGTACACGCGTAGATTCCCGTCTCTTTATTGTGCAGCAATTTACCGGAGAATGGTGCCTCAGTGCCCTGCTGTCTGCATACTCGATACTCTTCATCCGATAGCTTCTCACGCCAGTATTCATCAGGCTTGGTGACTTTTTCGCTATGTTGTTTCACTGACTTATTCTCCACATTCTCATTTTTATTTGTGACTTTTTTGTTGAAAAACTTGCGCAGTTTAACCTTTGTAGCACATACTTTGAAACCATAACAGAATGGCTAAACTTTAAGCAGCAGTTCAAGTCTTCAACGCATTTTACATCAACTGGTTAGGTATAAACTCCACTATCCGTTCAAAAAACAACCACTCGCGTTTAATTGTGAAAAAAAGCGACACTTTTTTTTGACATTAAACAAGTTAAGTCCGATTATCGGTTGCAGATTTTGACTGGGTTTTGTAATTTTACTACCAGTTATCTTTAATCAGAAATTAAGTTGTGGAGCAACTATAATGACTATCAAAGTAGGTATTAACGGTTTTGGCCGTATCGGTCGTTTCGTATTCCGTGCAGCGCAAGAGCGCAACGACATCGAAGTTGTAGGTATTAACGACCTTATCGATGTAGATTACATGGCATACATGCTGAAGTACGACTCAACTCACGGCCGTTTCAACGGTACTGTTGAAGTTGAAGGCGGTAACCTAATCGTTAACGGCAAAACTGTACGTGTAACTGCAGAGCGCAACCCAGAAGACCTAAAATGGGACGAAATCGGTGTTGACGTTGTTGCTGAAGCAACAGGTCTTTTCCTAACTGACGAGACTGCACGTAAGCACATCACTGCTGGCGCGAAGAAAGTTGTACTAACTGGTCCTTCTAAAGACGCAACTCCAATGTTCGTTAACGGCGTAAACTTCGACACTTACGCTGGTCAAGACATCGTTTCTAACGCTTCTTGTACGACTAACTGTCTAGCACCTATCGCTAAAGTTCTTAACGACAAGTTCGGTATCGAATCTGGTCTTATGACTACAGTTCACGCAACAACTGCAACTCAAAAAACTGTTGACGGTCCTTCTGCTAAAGACTGGCGCGGTGGCCGTGGTGCTTCTCAAAACATCATCCCATCATCAACTGGTGCTGCTAAAGCTGTAGGCGTTGTACTTCCAGAAGTAAACGGCAAACTAACTGGTATGGCTTTCCGCGTACCAACAGCTAACGTTTCTGTTGTTGACCTAACTGTTAACCTAGTAAACGGTGCTTCTTACGAAGACATCTGTAAAGCGATGAAAGAAGCGTCTGAAGGCGAACTAAAAGGCGTTCTAGGCTACACTGAAGACCAAGTAGTTTCTCAAGACTTCATCGGCGAAGTTTGCACTTCAGTATTCGATGCTAAAGCAGGTATCGCGCTAACTGACAAATTCGTTAAAGTTGTATCTTGGTACGACAACGAAATCGGTTACTCAAACAAAGTTCTAGACCTAATCGCTCACATCTCTAAGTAATCATCACTTTGAGATAAGCGTTTAGCGCAGAATTTTATAAAAGGCGGCTCTTGAGTCGCCTTTTTTGTATCTGAAATTTGAGAGCTCATTAATGGCGACACGCCTGCTCTCTATGGCACAGGAAACTTACATGGACTTATTAACGCTCCCTGCCCTGACTGTCTTGTCTGACAGTGTCACGATTGTCGAAGTCGACCAAGTAAAGGTGATTCGTATCATCCATGACAAAGCCAGCGCCGGTATTGCCCTGCATGGTGGTCATGTCATTTCATTCAAACCTCAAGGCCAAGAAGATCTCATTTGGATGAGTGAGCAAGCGGTCTTTGATGGTAAGGCCGCTCTGCGCGGTGGCATCCCGGTCTGCTGGCCATGGTTTGGACGCATTGCGGCCCCAGCACACGGCTTTGCTCGTACGAGCGAATGGGAATTGGTCGAGCATCGAGAAAATGAAAACGGTGTCATCGTTGAGCTGGCCCTTTTCTCAAGTGAAGAGACCCACGACATCTGGCCATATATGTTTGAGGCCCGACTTTTGATTGAGATTGGCGAAACACTGAGCGTCACCCTCAAGGTTATCAATATTGATGATCAAGCATGGACCTTCTCCGGTGCGCTGCATACCTACCTCAACGTAGGTGATATTACCCAAGTCCAGACAACAGGTATGGGCGCAGCGTACATCGATAGCCTTCAAGACGGGAAAGTATGCCAAGGCGGTGACGTGTTACAGTTGACCGACACCATCGATCGCGTCTATACCAAGCCTGAGCCCCAAATCAATGTGGAAGACCCAGTCTTTCATCGCACACTTACCGTTGAGAACCAAGGCCACAATTCAGCTGTCCTTTGGAACCCTTGGCAGCAAGGTGCGGCGGCGATGGCCGACATGCAAGATAGCGGCTATCAGCACTTTTTGTGTGTCGAGTCGACCCTTCATGCGACCTCTCTAGAGACAGGTCAACGCCTTGAACCAGGTGAGACTCACCAACTGGTCACCGTACTCTCCAGCGCGAACAAGTAGCGGCTTTGGGTGACACATCGTTGAGGGTAGAGCGGCGCTCTACCCTATTTCTGGGATTCGCTCGCCTAAGCTGATAAAATGCAGCCCCCGAAATCGCCCAGAGCTCGATATGTCTTACTCCTGTCCTTTATGTCATCTGCCTTTATCGCAAGAAAAACAGCGCTACTCGTGTGAAAACCGCCACTCATTCGACGTCGCGAAAGAAGGCTACGTCAACCTGATGCCTGTACATCATAAACGTTCAAAAGATCCAGGCGACAATAAAGAGATGATGCAAGCTCGGCGCCGATTTTTGGAAAAAGCCTACTACCAACCCCTGCGACAACGCATTGCCGACTTATGCGCCGAAGCCTTAGTCGGTAGTGATCACCAGTTGCTTGATATCGGCTGCGGCGAAGGCTACTACACGACCCAAGTAGCACATCGGTTAATCGAACAACACGCAGCAGCAAACACATACGGTTTGGACATTTCCAAAATCGCCATCCGCTATGCCGCGAAACGTTACCAAAACTGCCTTTTCAGTGTTGCTTCAAGCCACCGCCTACCCTTTGCCGACCACTCACTCGATGGCGTGTTACGCATCTACGCGCCGTGCAAAGCGCAAGAGTTGCAACGCTGCGTGCGAGACAATGGCGTGGTCATCACAGTCACGCCAGCAGGACGTCATCTTTACCAGTTGCGAGAGCGAATTTATGACGATGTACGACTGCACAGCGAAGAAGCCGAATCGATTGAAGGCTTCGACCTTGAGCGGGAAGAAAAGCTCAGCTACCTCCTCCCCCTCGCCGATGGTGATGCGTTCGACCTATTGCAAATGACCCCATTTGCTTGGAAAGCCAGCGATTCTTTGCGTGACGAACTGAAAAACTCCACTATGTTTGAATGTGAGGCAGATTTTATGATTCGCATCTATCGTAAGCAGGCGTAACCCGGCACAAACTAGATAACAATTCTCATTTGCATTGTAAATGTCCCGAGCCTCCTTTAGTATGCGAGCAGACCATTAGGAGGCCACGGTTTATGCTGATCCGTTTTATATTGACCCGTTTTGTTTGTTTTAGTGCTTGTATGACTCTGACCGCCTGTTCATACAGCGCAGCGTCACTCTCTCCATCCACTCGTTCAAACTCAGTGGCCTCTGATCCAAGCGCTGCTACCCCTATCGTTAGTTTTTATGACTATCAACTATACGACCCATCGGGAAAAGCCCTGTCACTCAATGCACTACCTGAAACCTTCACTCAGGCAGAAGTTATTTTGATTGGTGAATGGCATACTCATTCCGCTATCCATCGCTTTCAAGCCGATTTTATTAAGGCAATAGCGAGCCAAGGCCGAGACACCGCCTTGTCGATGGAGCAGTTTTCAAGAGACGCCCAACCCCATCTCAACGCCTACCTTAACGGTGAGATTGGAGAGCAAACACTGATCACATCGGGTAACGCTTGGCCTAACTATGAAAGTGACTATCGACCATTAGTCGAGCTAGCAAAAACGTTTAACTGGCCTGTCATTGCCGCCAACGCACCTAAATCAACGGTACGTTGTGTGGGTCGTGTCGGTTTACGCTACCTTGATAGCCTATCCGACGATGAGCGCCGCCTCGTGGCCGCTAAGATCAACACCGAGGACTCCGCATACAAACGCAAATTCATGGCCTCAATGCATCATGGCGAGCCAGCCCAAACCGAAAAACAGTACGCTGCTCAAATGACGTGGGATGAAACCATGGCAGAAAGCATCGTCCAATACCTCAATGACCACCCAGGTCACCAAGTCATTCATGTCGCAGGGAAGTTTCATACCGAACAAGGGCTAGGAACCAAAGCGTCTATTTTCGCGCGCAACCCCAACCTCTCTGTCGTGGTTATCACACCTATGTCTGATATCGCATCTATCATCGATGCCGCCAGCGAACCTCAGCCTCTCAACACGGATTACCCATTGCACGTCTTAGCCCCACCTGTGCGCTTCGTCAAAATGGAAAATCAAATGGCGGCGTTTCATAAAATGTCGACACGTCATGGGAGCAACGAGTGTCAGCCGACTGAAGCCCCCTAACCGACCTTAGCTGAACGCCTGCACTCGCGACCGATAAATAGGCATGATTTGTGCTTGATGGCTTTTCATACAAATAACGCATATTTTGCACAAGTTTTACACCACACTGCCGATACGTTATTTGAGGATGAAGTAAGGAGAACACTATGACCCCAGTAGGAATGGAGTCAGCGAAGCTGGCACCAACCCAGCAGGTTAAGCCTCAAGCCAACACCTCGGTTGCAGATAAAGGCGCTGCACCTTTAAAAGTTGAGCAAAACACGGTAACCCTTTCAGAGGAAGGGAAAGCATTGCTTGCCGCATTGCAAGAAATTGAGAAAGAGAGCCAAGCCAACAAAGCGGAAAAAACCGTCGGTGACAAAGTAGAGTCTTTCGCCCACGGTGCGCTAGGCATGGATCACCCAGATAAGATCAAAGAAGAGGAAGACGGCTCTTATTCTGCGGGGCAATATCTTTCCGCGGCGGCAACCGTTGGCGGCATTTTGCTGGCCCTAATCTAACATTGAGCGCTAAACGACTCTCAATCAGTTGGGGAACAAGCCTTTGATTCGAGACGACAAAAATCTCAATTTGTTGTCGAACTTGCTGTGGCTTCATAATCATTTCGCATTGCAGAGATTAGGCATCCCCGATTGGGCATCCCGAATTGGGCATCCCGGTTTCTTAGCCATTGCGCCACTCCTTCCTAGTTTTAAAGCTCACTTCGGTGAGCTTTTTTATTGTCCTCGCTACTTTCATAAAAATCTTTTATCGAACTTCCCCCTTGAAGTTGCCATGAGAGACCCTATTTTTTCATCGAGCGCGAAGGAATCGCTCATATTGTGTCTTTTATTTTTTGTCCTAAGTAGGAGGCAAATCCAATGAATATTCGTCCTTTAAATGACAAGCTGATTGTTGAAAGACAAGAAGTGGAAAACAAATCTGAAGGGGGAATCGTACTAACTTCTCAATCGGAGAAAAAATCCACGCGCGGAAAAGTCATCGCAGTGGGTTTAGGCAAACGCCTTGATAACGGTGACCGCGCGTCAATGGACCTCAAAGTCGGTGATCACGTCATTTTCAATGATGGATACGGCGTGAAAACAGAAAAGATTGATGGCAAAGAGTATCTGATTCTCAGTGAGTCAGATGTGTTGGCTATCGTCGAATAATCTCGTTCTGTCATCTTTTTGAGGAGAAAATCATGGCTGCAAAAGACGTACTATTTGCAAACGAATCACGTCAAAAAATGCTCACTGGTGTCAATGTCTTAGCCAATGCGGTCAAAGTGACGCTTGGCCCTAAAGGACGCAATGTTGTTTTAGATCAGTCTTACGGTGCCCCTACCATCACCAAAGATGGGGTGTCTGTCGCCAAAGCCATTGAGCTAAAAGATAAATTCGAAAACATGGGTGCTCAAATGGTCAAACAGGTAGCATCCAAAGCGAACGATGAAGCGGGCGACGGAACCACTACCGCAACGGTACTGGCGCAATCTTTCATCAATGAAGGGCTAAAAGCGGTGGCCTCGGGCATGAACCCTATGGATCTTAAACGCGGTATCGACAAAGCGACGGAAGCCGCTGTGGCTAAATTACGCGATATGGCGAAACCTTGCAGCGATCAAGAATCGATTACGCAAGTTGGCAGTATCTCGGCCAATAGCGATCGCGCTATCGGTGAGATCATTGCCCAGGCGATGGAAAAAGTCGGCCGCAACGGCGTCATCACCGTTGAAGAAGGTCAGGGCCTGATCAACGAACTCTCAGTTGTCGAAGGCATGCAATTTGACCGCGGGTATCTCTCGCCGTACTTCATCACCAATCAAGACACAGGTACCGTCGAACTCGACAATCCTTACATCTTGCTGGTCGATAAGAAAGTGAGCAGTATTCGTGAACTGCTGCCGATTCTTGAGTCAGTCGCTAAGGCCTCTCGTTCATTGCTGATTATCGCCGAAGACATCGAAGGTGAAGCATTGGCGACACTCGTCGTCAACAACATGCGAGGTATCGTTCGCGCAACCGCTGTCAAGGCGCCAGGCTTTGGCGACAACCGCAAAGCGATGATGGAAGACATTGCGGTGCTTACCTCTGGTACGGTTATCTCTGAAGAGATTGGCTTAGAGCTTGAAAAGACCACCTTGGAGCAGCTTGGTCAGGCCAAGAAAGTGACCATCACCAAAGACGCGACGACCATTGTAGGCAGCGATGAACAGCACCATGCAATTCAAGACCGCGTGGCAAGTATTGAAGCGCAAATG
This sequence comes from Vibrio sp. R10-SG-ISO4, assembly GCF_059834135.1. Lineage (NCBI taxonomy): Bacteria > Pseudomonadati > Pseudomonadota > Gammaproteobacteria > Vibrionales > Vibrionaceae > Vibrio > Vibrio sp. R10-SG-ISO4. The sequence goes on along the minus strand of NZ_JCBDHJ010000018.1, from coordinate 165,091 downwards.
GCTTCGGCAACGTCTCAATACGATAAAGAGAAACTCCAGCAACGTATTGCAAAGCTCTCTGGCGGTGTGGCAGTGATCAAGATTGGCGCTGCTACTGAAGTAGAGATGAAAGAGAAGAAAGATCGAGTGGATGATGCGCTGCATGCAACACGAGCGGCCGTTGAAGAAGGTATTGTGGCAGGTGGTGGCGTCGCGCTGACCAAGATTGCCAAAGAGCTCGCCGATCTCAAAGTTGATAACGACGATCAAAACGTCGGTATTCGTGTCGCGCTACGTGCTATGGAAGAGCCACTTCGTCAAATCGCCATTAACGCCGGAGATGAAGCGTCCGTTGTCGCCAACGCGGTGAAATCAGGCGATGCGGACTATGGCTACAACGCCGCAACCGGTGAATATGGCAATATGATTGAGATGGGTATCTTGGATCCTGCTAAGGTGACCCGTTCCGCCTTGCAATTCGCCGCGTCAGTTGCAGGTTTGATGATCACCACCGAAGCCATGATCACAGACCACGTTGAGAGTGAGGAGGCCTAACCTTCTCTCACTGGCGCTCTAGAGCGTCAGTGCACACAAGCGGGCGACGTTGCCCGCTTGTCTTCCACTTTGGATTGTGAGGTAAGAGAGATGAAATCATTGCCATCAATACATTTCTCCGTTGCGGAGTGTGGCACCCGCCCAGCCCCCGCTTCGGCTTGGCCCGTCACCACGACCTTTCCCAGTCAAACGGCCGGTCCACTTTTCTCTATTATGAATCAACTGCCAAAACCCGTGCAGTGGCTCATCATCCGCTTTGATTTAGCTCCGCCAACACGCACCGAGCAACCCGTGGTCCATTGAGACAAAAGAGGGCGGATAAGAGGTTAAAGACGAGGACTTGTTGTCAATTCAACGACAAATCATTGGCTTAATCACGCGTAGGATGATTGAGTATGTGGTCTTCCCAATTGATCACGTCGATTTCGTACACCACTTTATTTCTGACGCTTTCCCCAGCGGCGTGCATCGCTGACTTAGAGCCAGTGCGCAGCGGGTGCCATTCGGGCAGTGGCTGGCCTTCTGCCATTAAACGGTAGGCACAGGTGTGCGGTAACCAGGTGAAATCATCGATGTCATCACGAGTCAGCTTGGTGCACTCTTCATGAGACTCAAAGCGATGTTCATAATCGCTGCACGAACAGGTTTTCGTGTTGAGTAAGCTACACGCCACATTGGTGTAGTAGATTTCATCCGTATCTTCATCCATGAGTTTGTGCAGGCAGCACTTGCCGCAGCCATCGCACAGAGATTCCCACTCTTGCTCCGTCATCTGCTCTAACGTTTTTGTTTGCCAAAAGGGTGCGCTCATAGACTCATCTTGGATTAGTTAAAGAAGGGGCGATTTATACCGTCTAGCGGCAAAAACTTCAAGATCTTGTACTGATCGTCTTGATGATTTTTGCTACTATCGCGCCTCAATTTTACTCAGGGGTATCAGGATGGATTGTCGACTCGGTTGCGGGGCTTGCTGTATTGCGCCCAGTATCTCATCACCGATTCCGGGGATGCCAAATGGCAAACCTGCCGGTGTTCGTTGCATTCAACTCAATGAAGACAATCTCTGCAAGCTGTTTGGCTTACCAGAGCGTCCCAAAGTGTGCGCAGATTTCAAGCCGTGTCCTGTGGTGTGCGGGGCGACCAACCAGCAAGCGATGACCAATATCACCGAGCTTGAGCGTCTGACATAACACTTGGCGTCTGAGGTAACAAAAGCAAACCAAGCACCACGTTCTATCATGGGTGACAGATAAAAACATGGCCGCAGATGCGGCCATATTGATATTACTTCTGGGTGTAAAATGCAGGGCATTAAATCTTATGTCGCCCGAGCAGTGAATGAGACAGCGTTGTGCCATCCACCAGCTCTAATTCACCACCGACCGGCACACCATGGGCAATGCGACTAGCCGTGACTTGGTGCTCATGACACAACTCGGCAATGTAATGCGCGGTCGCCTCCCCTTCCACCGTTGGGTTGGTCGCAAGAATCACCTCGCTGATATCACCGCGGCGCAGGCGAAAGTCCAGCACATCCAAACCGATATCACTCGGCCCAATACCATCAAGGGGCGATAAGTGCCCCATCAACACAAAGTAACGCCCAGAATATTGACCGGTCGCTTCCACCGCTGCGATATCCGCAGGGCTTTCTACGACACAAATTTGTCCATTCTCTTGGCGTTTTGGATTGGTACAGATATGGCAAACCTCTTCTTCAGTAAAGGTTCGGCATTCCGAGCAATGACCGATTTCCGTCATTGCCTGACTTAACGCGTCGGCGAGTTGCACGCCGCCTTTTCTATCTCGCTGCAATAAATGAAAGGCCATCCGCTGTGCCGACTTGGGGCCGACCCCAGGTAGACAGCGCAAGGCCTCCATTAATTGTTCCAGCATGTGACTGGTACGCATTGACTCTCTTTCTCTATGAATTGTCCGTCATTCTCGTCGATTGCACGTAAACCTGTTACGCGCAGAGAGCGAGATTAGAACGGCATTTTCATACCAGGTGGTAATTGCATACCGCCTGTCACTGACGCCATTTTCTCTTTTTGCGTCTCTTCAACACGACGAGCGGCATCATTGAACGCAGCAGCAATGAGATCTTCTAGCATCTCTTTATCGTCTTCCATCAAGCTCTCGTCGATATCAACGCGGCGAACACTGTGGCTACCAGTAATGGTCACTTTCACAAGTCCAGCGCCCGATTCACCAGTCACTTCCATATTCGCAATTTCTTCTTGAAGCTTTTGCATGCGATCTTGCATTTGCTGGGCCTGCTTCATTAGGTTGCCCATACCGCCTTTACCAAACATGTTTATCTCTCTAGTTTGTCACTATATCGAATTAAATGGGGGCTGAATCAAATGAATTCAACCACCGGAAATTATATCGGTCGTACACTATCGCTATCGAGTTCAGCACCAAAACGCTGCTCGATAAACTGCACGTACTCATCAGCCGCTAGACTGCTAAAAGCTTGCTCAAGCTTGCCTTGATACAGCTTATCTCTTAACTCTAGCGGTGTTTCTCCTTTGTCACCAATCTCGACACTTAACTGGCACTCTTCGCCCAACACTCGATTGAGCTCTGAGAGCAGTTCACTTTGCGCTTTATCCGTGTTGAGGTGAGCCTGCTGTGGACGCAACGTCAGTTGGATAGAGCGACCATCTTTGACGAAATCCGAATTGAGCGCGAGTTGCTCAGTCAACTTAGCTGTATTGAGCTGACTGATGAGCTGCGCCCACTCGCTTCGTTCTAAGCTTTCATTGACGAGTTTATCGACCATCTCTGGCGTCTTCTCGTGCTCGAGCGCTTTTTTCAGCTGCGTGGGTTTCAGTTCCGGCTTTTGCTCAACCACGACTGGTTGGCTTGGCGTCCATTGATAGGGCTCAGGCTTCTCAAGCGATGCGTTGTTTGCCGACTCGTTTCTAGCCATGTGTGCAGCAGGCGACATCTGCGGCGCTCCGGCGTGTTTTTGCGCAACACGTTCGAGCACCGATTCAGGTTTGGCAGATGCCGCTTTAGCCTTTTTTGTTGACGCGCCTGGCGAGCTGCGCCCTTGACGCTGTGAACGCAATTGATGACGCAAACCACTAATGCCGCCGCTCACGCCGCTTGACGCAGGCTTCTGCGTTGGAGGCGGTGTTGGCGCTGCTGGGGCTTGTGGGGCCGAAGCGGGCGTCATCTGTGCATACTCATCTCTGTCATACCCAGACGCGTCATGCATATCGTCATGCGGTGGCATGTCGTAATCGGCCATCGGTGGCTCATACGACGGTGCGCTTGGCATTGGCTGCGATAGCGCTTTAGGCTGAGGTGGTGTCGCTTCAGGCTGAGGTGATACCGCTGGAGAGGACATCGGCGCTTGAGGCGCAGCATGGCTGACTGGTGGCGCTGCAGATGGCACCGGCGCCTCTGCGACAGGTGCGCTGGATGTCTGCGTTGAGATTATATTGGCTTGCGACACCTCTTGTGGCCTAAATGCCACCATGCGCAACAGCACCATCTCTAAACCAATGCGCTCTGACGGCGCCAACGCGATGTCTTCACGCCCTTTCAACGCAATTTGGTAGAACAGTTGAATATCTTGCGGCGTTAACGCTTTGCTCAGCTGCACGACCTTGTCAGCGTCAGGCTGGCCTTTATCAAGCGAGGATGGCAAAGCCTGCACCATGGCTAATCGATGCAATTGACTGGCGAGTTGTTGCAACAATCCATCCCAATCCACACCGTTTTGCGCCATTTGCTCCACACTCGACATCACCACATCCACCGATTTCGAGCTGATCGCTTGCAGCAGATGCAAGGCTTGATCGGTGTCGAGTGTACCCAACATGTGCGCCACGCTTTCTTGGCTGATACTGCCATTGCCAAGAGCAATCGCTTGGTCAGTCAAACTGAGTGCATCACGCATACTGCCATCCGCCGCATGGGCAATCATACCCAATGCGCGTGCCTCTGCACTCACTTGTTCCTGTGCAAGGATATGATCCAGCTGTTGATGAATGGCATCGACCGTGATCGGCTTAAGATGAAACTGCAGACAGCGCGACAAAATCGTCACAGGCAGTTTTTGCGGATCGGTGGTCGCCAGAATAAACTTCACGTACTCTGGCGGCTCTTCCAATGTTTTCAGCAGCGCGTTAAAACTATGACGAGAGAGCATGTGCACCTCGTCAATCAGGTACACTTTAAAGCGTCCACGCGCTGGCTTGTACTGGACGTTGTCCAATAACTCTCGAGTATCTTCCACTTTGGTGCGCGACGCCGCGTCGATCTCTAATAGATCCACAAAGCGCCCTTGGTCTATCTCTTGACACGTATCACACTGACCACAAGGGTTGGCAGTAATACCCGTTTCACAATTTAGACCTTTGGCAAACAGTCGCCCAATCGAGGTTTTACCGACACCTCGCGTACCACTGAACAAGTACGCATGGTGGAGACGATTTTGAGCGAGTGCATTTTCAAGCGCCGTCAAAACGTGCGCTTGACCCACCACTTCACTGAATTTGGTTGGACGCCACTTTCGCGCTAAAGCAAGATAACTCATGAATAATTCCGATTAATGACCGTCAAATTCACAGATGCTGTAAACCGTAAGGCCGAGACCTTGCAGACGTTTATCACCACCGATTTCAGGTAGATTGATAACAAACGCCGCATGTTCGACCACGCCACCTAACTGTCTGATCAGTTTGGTGGTCGCTTCGATGGTACCGCCGGTTGCGAGCAAATCGTCCACCACCAGCACCTTGTCACCTTCTGAGATGGCATCGGTATGAATCTCTAGCGTATCAACGCCATACTCCAACTCATAAGATTGAGCGATGGTGTTGCGTGGTAGTTTGCCCGGTTTACGCACAGGGACAAAACCCACACCAAGCTCCAACGCCAACGGTGCACCAAACAAGAAGCCACGTGCTTCTGTACCAACGACTTTGGTAAAGCCTTGATCTTTATACTTATCCACTAAAAGTTGGATCGTGGCTTGGTAGGCTTTGGCGTTCTCCATCAAGCTCGTGACATCACGGAATAGAATGCCTGGCTTTGGATAGTCTGGAATGCTTTTGATGCTAGATTTGATGAATGCGATCGTTTCAGTTGTCATAGTTCATTACTTACTTTGGCTAAGTGGGCGCCTATCATTGTTATCATCGGCCACTTAATAATGGGTTTTGTGCCACTCGGATCCGGTATCTGACCAAATCACTGACTAAAATACGGTTCGTATAAAAAACAAACGCCCACCAATAGAGTGGGCACACTTCTGGGTAATCTTAGTGATTTTCTTCTCTATCGGCAAGCGGCTCCATCACAGGAAGACGCAAGAACCAACTGAGTAAAATCACCAGCATCACCACCAACATCGCTTTCAGCCATAGGTGAGGGACAACCCAAATTGAGAAGCTAAAACTGAGTACCATCGCGAGCGCGCCGCGCTGTTTTACACCGCGCGTTACCGCCCGGTTCTGATGCCAATTGATAATGATAGGCCCGAACGTCGGGTGTTGATGAAGCCAGCGGTGAAAGCGTGGACTGCTGCGCATAAAACAGGCGCTAGAGAGCAAAATAAACGGTGTGGTAGGAAGAACGGGAAGGAAGATGCCCAGTATGCCTAGGCATAAACTGAGCACACCAACAACATAGAAAAAGAATCTGCGTAGAGGAATGGTATGCTCCAGAACTGCGTTAGAAGCCTGCATATCCGTTGAACACGCGAATCCAAGTCAAGGTCGCGGGAAGCGTTGGGATCAACAGGGCTGCAATAAAGCCTAAAAAGTAAAAAATATTATACGGTTCTTTAAAATCTTTGTCTGCCATGGGCTGCTTCTCTTTTGGTAGGTGGCGATACGTTTCTTTCAATAATGAAAGTCCCATTAACGCAGTGCTGCCCTGCGTTTTAGGGTTATTTTTGTTTGGCGAGACTATACCTTAATGGTTAAAGCATAAACACCGAGCAGGTGTAAGGTTATTGATGAAATGAGAGGGAGTAACCCATCAACCCCAAAGACGAATTAGGCCTTTGGGATTGATCACTATTTGGGGAAATACATGGATGCGTTTAAGCGCTGCCACCACGGAAGATGTCTAAAGTAAAGCTGCTAGAACCTAGGCGGCTTAGGGATAACTGACACGCCGACTGTATCAAGAGATCGGTGGTGATGAAGTTTTTGGCGCAGTTTTCTCCCAACTTGACGCCAGAAGGGATATGTTGAGATTGGTACCCATTCGACCACTGTGCATCCAGCCCGGCAGGCAGCAGAGACAGCTTTCCTGAGCAAAGATCTGCCACCCCAAACAAGGCTTTCACCGGTACGCCGCAGTCGGAGCACTGCATGCCTTTCTCTAGAATATCCGCCAGATCTTTCAAATCCGCATTGAAGGATTTGAGGTTACGCAGATAATCATGGAACAAAGCGCGAACCAGCAGCGTCGCCGCTGGGCCATGATGATGGCTACTGGCCGAATCCACCAAATAGAAAGCAAATTGACCGTTCATAAGCCAGGCATAATCAAACACCAAAGGCATCACATCCGTCGATTGCAGTAAGCGGTAACTGCACTTCCAATCCCCTTGTGCGGTGTCTTTGTCTGGCAGCAGCGCATGGAGTAAATCTTTGGCCGCACTTGGGTTATCCTCTAGAAACTCCAAGTGCCAATGAAGCTCTTGCTCCTCAGGCATATCCCCACTATCGACACGAAACCACTGACTGGAAAAATCCCTGAGATCACTGAGGTGGTTGTCAGAATCCTCCAACGTCACTTCAATGGCGTTGGCGAGGTGTTCATAATTGGAAATCGGTTTAGGAAGGAAATCTTTGATGCCGTAACGCAGCGCCTTCGCCACATCAGACATCTCATCGGTCGCCGATACAACAATAAGCGGCATAGACGGGTACTCTAAGCTGACCTCCTCGACAAACTCGATACCATCAAGCACCGGCATCGACAGATCACATAAAATGAGGTCGGGGGAATGTTCCCTCAACTGTTTTAAACCTTCTAAGCCATCTGAAGCCTCGACGACTTCATAACCTTGTGCGGTTAGGAATCCCGTCGTAATGCGACGAAAGATAGGATCGTCATCAACGACCATAATGAGCTTTTGACTTGCAGCCAGTCGCGGATTCACCACCGAGGCCACCTGAACTGATTTGTGCATAAACCTTGCCTCACCCAAATTTGGATTATCAACATTATTGTTATTATTAACTGCTTGTTTGAAACACTTCTTAAAAAGTAGTCGCCACGGCCCATTTATACAAATATTCCACCGTAAATGAGGGATAGCTACTATATGTATGAATCCGGTAAGATCGGTGAAGTTGTTGATGTGCCTCAAGCTTTGACATGATATATAAAGATAAATTACCTAAATTCGTAACCAAAGTGTGTTCGACAGAATGAAATTAGATGATCTCAACCTATTTAGACTGGTGGTAGAAAATGGAAGCTATACCGCAACTTCCCGTAAAACCATGATTCCGGTCGCCACGATCACTCGACGAATTCAAGCGCTGGAAGACTCACTTAACCTTCGCTTGCTCAATCGACATGCAAGAAAGCTGTCACTGACTGAGGCGGGTGAGCGCTTTTTCAATGAGTGCTCTCCCCTGCTCAACCGTCTGACGATGACAGCAGAGGAGATCTCTGATGAATGTCGTGGCGCTGCGGGTAAAATTCGTATTACCTCTCCTTCCAATCTAACCAAACGCATGATGATGCCGATGTTCAATGCGTTTATGCTTCAATACCCTGATATCCATATAGAGCTTGATACCAGCACGCAATCCGACCACCTTGACCCCACCGAGTGGGATGTCATTTTCCGAGTGGGGCCGCAGCGAGATTCAAGCCTGATTGCACGTAAAATTAGCTCGGTCAAAGACATTTTGGTTGCCAGTCCAACGTATTTGCGCCTACATCCTGCACCGAAACACGCCGAAGAGTTGAGCCAGCATGCACTGCTCAAAGGTGCGCCGCTGCTCAAATGGCAACTCAAAAATCACAATGGCGAAGTGGTGGTCAATAATGATAAAGGCCGCTTCCAAGCCAATACGCTCAATGTCGTTCGCAGCGCGTGTTCTGAAGGGCTTGGCATTACGCTCATGCCGGATGTGATGATTCGCGAGTACATTGAGGATGGCAGCCTTGTCCAAGTGCTCGATGACTGGATCGCTAACCCTCGTGATATTTATATGCTGTATAACCACAAAGATCACTTACCCGAGAAAGTCCGTTTATTCATCGACTTTGTGATCGCGTTCAACCTGCATTAAAAAAGCGCCTGATTGTTTTCAATCAGGTGCTTTTCTTTCTTTGTCCGTCAAGGATTACAAATACTCGACGAATTTACTCAACTCGCGATGGGGCACTTTCATTGGCTCACTATCGGGCGTACCAAGATAGAGGAATCCGACGATTTGATCTTCTCCCTGCAAGCCAAAAGCTTGATGCACATTCGGGTGGAACATCCAAGGGCCAGAGCGCCAGAACCCTTGGAAGCCCTGTGCAACCGCCGCCATCTGCATCGCTTGCACGGCACAACCTGCAGATAGGTGCTGCTCAAGTGCTGGCACTTTGTCGTGCTCCGTCACTTTTGCGATCACCGTGATCACCATAGGCGCGCGAAAAGGCGCATTTTTCACTTTTTCAAGCACAGCGTCATCACTGTTGTCCGCCACCGCAGCACGGTGCAAAATCGCAGACAGCTTATTGAGCCCTTCCCCTTGAGCAATCACGAAACGCCACGGCGTCAACCCCGCATGATCCGGCGCGCGCAGGCCTGCGCGAATGATGTTTTCTAATGCGACTCCCTCAGGAGCCGGGGCAGACAGTTTGCCGACTGAGCGACGGTTGAGCAGTAAATCAAGCGCATCCATTTGATATCCTTAATGATTATATTCGAGACACTCGCCAGCCTATGGTTGGCTGCTTATCGTTATAAATAGTAACGCGTCAAACAAAAAAAGCGAGCCTATTACCCAGGCTCGCTTTTTATTTTGAGCAAAAACTAGTTGCTGTAGAAGGGCTTATCTAACCCCGCACGTGTTAACAGCCCATCGCATGGCGCGAATCGGTCCCCGTATTTTTGTGCGTGGTCGTTCATGATATCCACCAGCTTCTTCACGCCAATTTGGTCCATGTAGCGGAAAGGGCCACCTAAGAATGGAGGAAAACCAATACCGAAAATCGCCCCGATGTCACCATCTCTAGGGCTACGGATGATGCCCTCGTCCAGACAGCGGACCGCTTCGTTGAGCATCGGCAGCACACAGCGCATGGCGATGTCTTTCTCAGCAAGGTTAGATTCCGGGGTCAATTTCAGCAGTTTGTACACGGACTTATCGACCTCTTTCTTTTTCCCTTTGTAGGTGTAGAAGCCTTTGCCACTCTTACGCCCTTTGCGGCCATCATTGAGTAAAATGTCAAACACATCTGGGCCTTGAAAACGCGCGCCGAGTTCTTTGACCAAGATAGGCATAATTTTCGCGCCGATATCGACGCCAACTTCATCCAACAACGTAATCGGGCCGACTGGGAAGCCGAAGTTAAGCAGCGCTTTATCTAACTGTTCAATCGGTTCACCCGCCATCAGTACTTGCGCCGCTTCATTCATGTAAGGCGCTAAAATACGGTTAACGTAAAAGCCTGCGCAATCTTTGACCACAATCGGCGTTTTGCCTTGCTTGCGAGCAAAAGCGACCACAGTGGCGACGGTTTCATCCGATGTGCCTTCGTGTGGGATCACCTCAACCAGCGGCATTTTTTCCACCGGGCTGAAGTAGTGCAACCCGACGACTTTCTCAGGGTGCTTAGCCTCGGCGGCAATTTGGTGGATCGGCAATGATGACGTATTGGTCGCAAAAATAGTTTCTGCATGGCCATTGGCTTCCACATCCGCCACCATTTGCTGCTTGAGCGTCAAATCTTCAAATACCGCTTCAATCACGATGTCTGTGTTTTTAAAGCCGGTAAAATCGGTGCCACCCGACAGCTGCACCATTTTCGATTGCAGTTGCGCTTTGGAAAGAATGCGACGTTGACGCTGCTTGTCGAACAACTTGTAGTTGTATTGCAAAGCGTTAAGAACGCCATCGTTTGACACATCTTTTATCCGGACAGGAACTTTCGCTTTCGCCACACTAACGTGACTAATGCCCGCCCCCATCAAGCCACCACCTAGCACGGCGGCACGCTGAATCTTGCGCGGCGTAGCATCACTGCCGTTGTCTTTTTTCATTTCAGTGGTCGCAAAGAAAATCGAGCGCAGTGCCTTCGATTCTGAAGTCATCACCAACTCACCAAAGCGCTGCGCTTCTTTCTGTAACCCTTTATCGAAGCCGTGCTCAAGCCCGTAGCGAATGACGTCTAAAATCGCCTCTGCCGCTGGGTAATTGCCGCGCGTTTTGGCGTGGGTTTTCTTGGCTGCTTGTTCAAAGATCACCTTGCGGCCCAACCCGGTGTGCGCCATCAGCTTTTCTTTAGTCGATGCTTTTTTGCCACTTTTTTGCTTCGGCGATGACTTTTCAATCAAGCCTTTCGCCACATCGAGCAAGATAGTCTGCGGTACCACCGCATCCACCACGCCCAATTTGCCCGCTTTTTTCGCTCGCAACTGTTTACCGGTCAAAATCAAATCCAGTGATGGCAGCAAACCAATCAAACGAGGCAGTCTTTGCGTGCCGCCCGAGCCTGGCAAAAGTCCAAGTTGAACTTCAGGTAGACCCAGTCTCGTCGCATCATCATCACTACAAACACGATAATCACACGCCAAAGCAAGCTCTAAGCCGCCGCCCAAACACGGACCATGAATCGCCGCGACAACAGGAAAAGGCAGATCCGATAATGTCGCGAACATCTGCTGACCTTGTTGCGCTAACGCTTGTGCTTCTGCAGCACTTTGACAGGCGTCCAACATACGTACATCGGCGCCAGCAATAAAGTTGTCCGGCTTGAGTGAGTGGACCACCATGCCTTTGAGGGTAGACTGCTTGTCACCGAGCTCATCAAAGATAGCGGCCATTTCATCGGCAAACGCCGCTTGCAGCGTGTTCATTTTCTCGCCGGGCACATCAATCGCCAGCCAAGCGATGTTTTGCTCATCAATGGTTAAGTTAAATGCTTTTTGCTCACTCATTATTCGACCTCCAGAACCATTGCTGCGCCCAATCCACCTGCTGCACAGGCGGTATTCAATGCCAATCCACCGCCACGGCGTTGCAACTCACGCAGCGTTTGCGTAATCATGCGAGCGCCCGTCGCCGCGAATGGGTGTCCGTAGGCAATCGAACCACCTAGAACGTTAAACTTATCCATATCAATCTCACCGATGGCTTTTGAGCGACCCAATTTCTCTTGGGCAAACTTAGCGCTCGCAAACATCTTCACGTTCGATAGCGCCTGAGCGGCGAACGCTTCGTGCATATCGATCAAGGTCAAATCAGACAGCGTAATACCCGCTCGGTCGAGTGCAACCGGTGTGGCGTACGATGGCCCCATCAACATGTCGGTTTCAACGCCAATCGCCGAGAAGGCGTAAGAACGGATGTAACCCATGATCTCAAGCCCAAGCTCCTTAGCGCGCCCTTCTCGCATCAACATAATGGCGGCGGCGCCGTCCGTCAGTGGCGTACTGTTTGCCGCTGTGACGCTACCAAACTTACGATCGAATGCAGGACGAAGCTTGGCGTAGCCTTCTAAGGTCGAATCGCGGCGAATGTTGTTGTCTTCGGCGATCCATTTTTTGTAGGGCTCTGGGAAAGCGGTCATCACTTCGTCGCGAATTTTCCCTTCTTCCCACGCTTTTGCCGCTAGCGTATGCGAACGGTGCGCTAACGCGTCTTGCTCTTGGCGAGAAATGCCGTGTGATTTCGCCATTTGCTCCGCCGTTTGCCCCATAGAAAGACCGGTGGAATATTCAGCGACCGCTGGTGGCACCGGCATGAGATCTTTCAATGACAAAGTTTTAAGAATGTTAAGCTTTTGACCTAGCGTCTTCGTTTTGCTTAGCGCCAGCAAGTTCGCGGCGAGCTTTTTCGAGACACCAATAGGCAGCACAGACGATGAATCCGCGCCACCGGCAATACCGATATCAATCGTGCCGGACATAATGCTTTCCGCCACATTCACGGCAGATTGGAAACTGGTCGCACAGGCGCGAGTCACACTGTAGGCGTCGGTATGAATGTTCATCCCGGTGCCCAGTACAATTTCTCGGGCAATGTTGGGGGCCTCTGGCATTTGAACCACTTGGCCAAACACCACCTGATCGATCAACGCAGGATCGATGTCCGTTTTGGCCAACATATCGCTGACCACCATTTTGCCCAGATCCACCGCAGGGACCTGGCTAAATTCCGTACTTTGACGTGCAAACGGCGTGCGTAAACCGGCAACGATGGCGATGCGTTCGCCCGAGCGGGTCTTTAATTCCTGCTTGCCCATTGTTTCTCCTTAATCATGAGAGGTCTGACCACGCCATTGTAACGAGATTGTTAAAGCAATCAAACGGCCGTTTAAATAAACGTGATTTATGATGGAAAAGTAGCAGAGGGTTTAGAGGCGGTAAATGGGAGTAAAGTCAGGAAAAGGAAAAGGAAAAGGAAAAGACTGGTTAACACAACACAAGGAGGAGTAAACCCTGCATTTTTCTTGGGCGGATGGATTAGGTGTTAACCAGTCTTTTAGTTAGAGTACACGTTCAAGCTGTCACGCAGCTGTCATTGAACAATGCGGTGAATCGCGTAGTTAACTCATCATCCACAAAGGGATCGTGGCACTTGAGAGCAATTGGTTAGTTACGCCCCCAAACACCTTCTGATGAAGCTTCTGGTGTGCAAACGCGCCGGCAACGACGACATCCGCTTTGATTTCACTGGCCACCTCAAGCAACTGCGAGGCTGTGTTTCTTCTCGCTCGGGTAAACGTCAAACATTCCGCATCCACTCCGTGTCGTGCAAGGTAGGTAGCGAGATCGATTTGCGTCGGCTTTTTCGCTAATGAGCGCTCACTGGTCGCAACCACGACATTATCGACAAGTTTGAGCAGCGGTAATGCAGAACTTACTGCGTTTGCTGCTGCTTCATCGCCATTCCACGCAATCATTACCGTCTTAGGTGCAAAATGCGTCTGCGTCCTCGGCATCACTAGAACCGGTTTGCCGCCATGCTCTATCGCCGCTTCAAAGCTGACGCTTGTGCGCCCTGTTAGTGATTTAGGAATAATGATGATGTCCGATACTTTACCGCGCTCCGCCACCACCTCACCACGATAGCCAAAAATATCATGCCAAGTGGCACTGGTTTGGTTGAGACTCGACTCGCCCTCCACCACGTTAAGTGATTGACATAGCTCAGAAAATCGCAACTTAGCTTGCGACATATCATTACTGACGTAGTCGCGAACAATTTTACCTATCTGGTCATAGAATTTGCGTGACACGAGCCGCTGCTCGTGGGGCATCAGTTGCTCAGACCCCACTTGTGCGTGCAATACATCCAAGTGTGCCAGAAAAAACTTGGCCACATGTAAGCCTCCCTCGAGGCGGGTATCTCCATCCTCTTGCGAGGCAAAAGGCATGATGATCGATTTAATAGACATCTAGGTTATCCTCCGAATGGCCAAGGTAGATCCACGGCGTCCTGCAATAGGCCAATGGGCAAATCCAACAACATAAGATGGGTCAAACCAAGTAGAAATCCGCATGCCAATGTCGTCGTTGCGAAAGATCGCCATAAGCTCAGACCGGCTTTATTCATCAAAAATAAACAGAAGAACACACTAATTGAGATGACATAGCCGACTAAAAAGCACCCGAGCACCAAACCCGCCAACCAGTAGAGGTAGTGCATCATCGATGACGTGTTGTCATCAAACGCGTAGCCTTGCTCATATTCGTTATCAAAGTAAATCGGTGATGATGAGGTGTGCGTCAGTAACTGCACAATCACCACAGCGGAAAGCAACCACATACCACTCGCCACGACAATCGGGAAAATGCCCCCTAGGAAACTCTGCTGATATCCATCATAGATACCGTAAGCGAAAGCCAAGTTCACCACGACCGCAAATGCTAATTGAGGGGTACGTGGAGCAGGAGTGGAGGACGCTTCGTTGGTCGATTGCTCGCGCTTTTTCATATTTTGTCGGATCATAAAAACGAGTGAAAGTAATGTGAGCGCACCAATGATCATTACGCCGGGACGAAGTAAGAACGCTGCACCATCAAATTGAACCGCTTGATATAAATAGGTTTCCATTCCGGCAGAAAGAACAAAGCCGATAAGAAACGCAGGGCGAGGCCAATCAAATCGTTTCATAAGCACGCCCAATACACCGACTGCTAACAGTGTCACCAAGTCCCCTAAATCGCGGGTAGCTTGAAACGCTGCAAAACAGATCACCATAACCATAAAAGGAGCGAGTAAGGCATAGCGAATGGTGGTCAACTTAGCAACCCATGGCGAAATCAGCATACAAGCACCTGCACCAAACACGTTGGCAAGTGCTAATGACCAAACAATCGTGTAAGTAATGTCTAAATCAGTGCTGACCATCGCTGGTCCAGGCTCCAAACCGACCAATACCATGCCACCTAAAAACACCGCCATGCCACCAGATCCAGGAATACCAAACAGCAGAGTGGGCACTAAACCACCGCCCTCTTTCGCGTTGTTTGATGACTCAGGTGCAATAATGCCACGCACATCCCCCTGGCCAAAATCAGGCTTGTCCTTCGTGGTTTGCACTGCGTGTCCGTAGGCTATCCAATCGACCACACTTCCCCCCAAACCTGGCAAAGCACCGATGATGCAGCCAATGACACTGCATCGTAAAGCAAGCCACTTGTTTTCGAAGAAATCTTTTACCCCCGATAGCCATCCGGAACCGAGCTTGCTGGCACTGGCTATTGGCTTGTTTTGGCGAAGGAGATCGATGATCTCTGGCAAAGCGAAAATTCCCAAGCCCACGACAACAAGTGGAATGCCGTCCATCAAATAGAAATTATCAAACACCATTCTATATTCGCCGGTGGCTGGCGCACTGCCGACACTACCCAGCATCACACCCAACCCACAGGCCGATAAGCCTTTGACTAAACTTCTTCCTGCTAGAGAGCCCACCATGGTCAGACCAAGTAACGTCAGCATAAACAGCTCACCAGAGCCAAATGCTAAAATCACCGGACGAGCCACCAGCACAAAGCCAGTCAGAACCACAGCACCGAACAAACCACCAAACAAAGATGAGGTGAACGCCGCAGATAACGCTCGAGCAGCTTGCCCTTTCTTTGCCATAGGAAAACCATCCAGTACGGTCGCTTGTGAGCCACTCGAACCGGGAATTCCCATCAATACAGAGGTGAAGGTATCAGAGGTAGGGATAACGGCAACCAAACCTATCAACATCGCGAGTGCTGAAACCGGATCCATGCCATACAGAAACGGCAGCAACAATGAAAGACCCGCAATCCCCCCTAAACCTGGGAATATACCGATCGCTAAGCCCAGCATCACGCCCCCTAACATGTAGGTAATGTGCTGGACGGTAAGTATGGTCTCTAGGGCCAAAAACAATTCACTAAACATCGTAGAACCTTTGAACGCCAACGTCGTCAGACGGAGAATAGAGGGACAACTAAATTGAGGAATGAGAGAGAAGAGCAGCGCTCAGAGCGCTGCTCATTGAGAGTTACAATTTGGTGTTGTACTTATCAGCAAGCCATTGAGCGACCCACTCTCTGCTGCTCTCATCGAGTGACAGAATCGCTTCTACCGCTTTGTCTGCCTCCTCGCCCGTTAGCTGTTGATAGTTACCCAGTACGTCTTTAGCTCGAGCTTGGAACTCTTCATCTGCAACGAAGGTTTTTGCTGCATCACGCCAGGCTTGTTTGACCGCTTCTGGCGTTGAATCAGGAAGGAAAAACATTTTCTGAGCCACGAAACCTGCGACAAAGAAAGAACGCCAAACTTTGAAACCTTGGGCATTCATGTCCCCATTGGCTTTCTGATAGACCTCAGCGAAGTGTGGAATATCGGGGAAGTTAGGATCGCGCTGAAGTTGACCGTTGTCATCCAACACACCCAAACTAAAGATGGGGATCGCTTTGCCTTCCTCTACCAGCGGGGTTACCTTCTTCAAATAGGCAGAACTGGTCTGAGAATCTAAATTGACTTCGCCACGTTCAAAAGCGAGGCGACCAGCACCACGACCTTTCATACCAAAGACAGCTTTGACATCAGCACCCAATAGATCAAGCGCTAACAAAGGCACCAAATCAATCGTTGTCGCACCTTGACTGGCATACTGAAACTCTACTGAGCCTAGGTTGGCAACAAAATCATCCGCATTGTTGATACCAGTACTCGGAGATACGTAAATCACACCGCCGGTAGGCGACGCCATCACGACATCCCAATCGTTGTAATCGTATTTGACACGGCGGTCACCGAGTAGATAAGTAAACTGAGTCGATGCGGAGCTCGCGAGGACATCCAAACCGTTGTCTTTGGCTCTGCGGGCAAATTGGTTAGCCCCTTTAGTTGAACCGCCACCAGGCACATTTTTGACCACGACAACAGGCTCACCAGGCAGCGTTTGGCTAAAGTAAGGAGCAAAAAATCGTGCCCAAGTATCCGTACCACCTCCCTCTTTATATGGGACGGTAATTTGAGCACGCTCGCCATCAAAGGAGACATCCTCTGCCAGTACCGACGGGCTCAGAGAGGCGACCCCTAGGGCAACCATTGCGGAAAACAGTGCCGTAGTACGGCGAATAAACTGGGGGTAAGTGGGTTTGCTCATTGGCATGAATGCCTCCTCAAATCCTTTGATTGCTTCTCGTTAATCTTGTTATCTATCGCCCAATATTGCGATGCGTTAACACTAATCACTCAACCTGTCATCAAACTGACAAGGACAACCTCATTAACAAAAATGTTACATAGATCGACTTTACGACGAGAGTGCGAAGCCGTTTGCTAGCAGACACATTAGTGGCTAACAAACACCTCGCCCTTGAACAAAGGCCGAGACGTTCTGACTAACGCCGCTTGAGCGATGATCGGCTCTCCTTCACCTTCTAAAATACTCATTTGCACATCAATTTTTCCGCTTGGGTGCTCAACTACTACACGCTCATCTTTGCTCGGCGCTGCCAGCGAGTGAGTGACCGTACCGGGAATCAAACAGGCAGACGCAACACAAATAGCGCCGGTCACCGCATGACTGGCATGGCAATTGTGGGGGACTAAATAGCGAGAGGTAATGGTTCCACCGGATTGAGGTGCGGACACAATGGACACTTTAGGGATCACGCTCGAGCGAACATCACCTAGCCCCATCAGCTCACCCGCCTCAATGCGAATCGCTTCGATGCGTGCCAGTAGATCATGATTCGCATCAATTTCGGCTTTGCTCTCTGTACCCATAATGCCCAGCGCTGATGCGGGTATATGCACCATAGGAACAGCGGCATCAATGCAGGTTACATCGACATCAAGAATGCGTTGTTGACGTTGACCCGTTGGGAACAGCGCCCCGGTTTTTGCTCCGCCCACGTCAAGAAAGTTCAACAAGACTGGTGAGCCGGTGCCAGGGACGCCATCAACCGTCACATCCCCGTCGAACTTTAAGCGTCGATTCGGCGTTTCGGCTGTGACTTCTATGATGGTGTTGGTATTGACGTTCTTGACTCGGACCGTCGTCGTCCCGTCTTGAAGTGAGATAAGATTCTTTTCGGTTGCAAACGCAATGATTCCAGACAAGATGTTGCCGCAGGAGGGTTTGGTATCCACGATCTTCTCCTCCACGCCAACTTGAGCAAACAGATAGTCAAGATCGACTCCTAGCGAGTCAGACAACGAGACGATCGCCACCTTACTGGTCAACGTGGTGCCCCCACCAATACCATTGATTTGCTGGACATCACCTGATCCCATGATGCGTATCAGCAACGCATCACGTTCATCTGGGTCACTGGGGAGATCTTGTGAAAGAAAATACGCGCCCTTCGAGGTGCCACCCCGAATAAGCATGCAGGGAATTAGATGAGAGTGTGTCATTCCTTCGCTCCTTAGCAATCACACCACTTCCTGCTTGAAATGGCTGCGTAAGGCTACGAAACGAACCTGTCACCGAACTGACACACGCATGCGTGGACAACTCAATCGTAATTTTTGAGAGCGCTCTCCCACTCTGTCGTCACCACCTCCCGTTTACTCTGATCTGAGAACACCATGAGTCGCACGTCCAGAGGGATAGGGTTCAGTTGATCTGCATAGTGTTGACGTAAATATGCGGCGGATTTTTCACTAGTAATATCTGTGCGAATCGGCGGCATATTGGTTTGTTCAGCCATGACCCATTGGCCAGACAAAGACAAGATGTAATCAATGAAGGCTTTTGCGGTATCGGGCTGTTGAGTGTTTTTATTGATAAAGGCGCTGCGAATGATTACGGGTGTGTAGTCTGTCAGCGACACGATCACGATGTTGTCATCCAACTCTTGCCAGCTTCTAGCGTATGATCCGAGCACGTTGTAAGCCATAAGAAGCTCACCCTCACTGGCCGCTTTAAGCATCGAACGGGTGCTACCAAAAGTGCGTGCCTGGGCGGAATTAAACAGCTCAAGAAACTGACCGTAATTTCTTGCCTGCTGCCTTTCAAAAGACCAAAGTAAATAACCGATCCCCACTCGGCGGATATCAAACAGGCCGACTTTCCCGACTAACTCACTGCTGTATTGACGGATAAAGCTCAATAGTTCAACGCGGTTCATTGGGGGCACCTTACCGTCAATGAAGGCTTTATTAAACACTAAAACTGCAGGCTCAAAGCTAAAACCAAACAACTCATCACGCCATTGACTCCACTCCGGCAATACACTCTGCGAAGTACCGTAGCTCGACATCGCGACCTGATGAGGCAATGCGTAGCCATCATTCACTAGCCGCAGTTGCAAATCCATCACGGAACTGATGGTGATATCGGGCTGTGGCTGAATGTTATCGCGAACATACCGGTCTAGATCATTACTGCTCATCCAGCGGTAATCGATCTTAACCTCTGGGTGACGCATTTTAAAATCATCCAGCATCGGCTTCATTTCTGACTGATATGCCGCGCCATAGATCCGCAGTGGCAACGAAGCCTCATCAGCCGCACTGAAACCAGACCATAGGAGCGCAACCGCTAACCACCCGATACGCTTCATTCGCTTACCTCTTGCCACGCTGTATAAGGAAACTGTATTTCTACCGTCAGCCCCGTTGGGACACTGTCTTTTAGCAACAATACGGCTTGCATCTTCTTCGCTACGTCAGCCGCAATACTCATCCCCAGACCGGTACCGGCTTCGTCGGTCCCCGCGATACGATAAAAACGATCAAACACCAAAGGCTTATCAGCATCGCTAATACCGGGGCCGAAATCACGTATCACCACGACGGCTTTGCTACCCATATGGCTGACTTCCACTTCCACTCGACTGGATGCTGGCGAGTATTTAATGGCATTTTCAACGAGGTTCGTCAGCATTTGCTCAAGTGCAAAGGCATCCCCGCGTACAGAAAAGGCCGTGTCCGCGTCATAACTTAGCTCTATCTCCTTTGCCAACGCATTCATCGCCAACGAACGACACACAGCTGCCGTTAACTGATTCATGTTCACCCACTGGGGCTCAACACTTCGATATCGGTGCTTAATGGTTGCGTGATTAAGCAGTTGATCAATGGTCCGTTCGAGCACATCGCACGCCTTGAGCACGTTCGCTAACGATCGTGCGGTCGCCTCATTGTGATCTCGACTCAGAATCAAACCGACTTGCGCGCGCATGCCGGCAAGCGGGGTTTTCAACTGATGCGCCGCTTCTCCAGTAAAGTTTTTCAGGTTTGTCAGCGTGTCATCCAACTGAGACATAAAGGTGTTAACGGTCTCAATCAAGTGGGACACTTCCTCAGGTGCATCCATATCGATGGGTGTGAGATCCACATTGGAGCGACTGGCGATTTTCTGGTTAATCACGTTTAAAGGTTTAAGTACCATAGCAATCAGTACGAGAATCACCACAAGGGCACAACTGACCACACCGACCAATAGCTTGAATGCCACATCTGATAGCTCTTTTTCCCAATGGGTCCTGGCTTGAACCGTCTGACCCACCAATACCGAGACCACTTGCGCCCCCTCACTGGTGTTCACCGAGCGGCTGACCAAGGCAAAGCGTACATACTCATCAAACATGGTGTGGTAGAAAAAATGGGGTTTGATCTCTAACTGTACGGGATATTGCTGAATGTGTGATTGAATTGTTGTATCGCTGAGCAAGGAAGCATAGCCCGTGATAAATTCATCGTGATTGATGACAACAGCATAAAATACTTTGTCTCTGGGAGAATCTGATAAACCGGCAAACGCAGAGAAAGGCAGGTCAACGCTGACTTGCAGGTGCTCAAACCTTACCTGCTCTAAAATTTGTAACGCTGAGTTGGCGAGCGGACGATCGAACGCAATTTGCGCTGTCTGATACGCATAGCGCTTGACTGCGAGCATAGAGAGCAAGCCAATAAACAGCAGCAACATCGTCGCATAAACAACAAGCTGAAAACGTAACGAACGAGTAGAAAATCCCTGAAAAACGGGCAATGAGGCGATCATCCTGCTTTGGCCATCACATACCCAAGGCCACGCAGTGTTTTGATCTCCACCTCACTCTCGGACAACGCTTTTCTGAGACGCCCTACGTATGTCTCAATTGCGTTCAGATTCGGCGGATTGTCATAGCCATACAGATGGTCGATGATCTCTTCTTTACTGAGAACGCGGTTCGGGTGACCGAGAAACACTTCCAACAAGCGATACTCTCGCTGTTTGAGCTCCACCGTCTTACCCTTCACCTGCACCGTGGCACTCGCTGCGTCAAAACAGATGTCACCAAATTCGATAAGGTTGTGATCTTGCCCTTGACTCCTGCGCACAATAGAACGGCATCGCGCCTCTAGTTCACCCAAGTCAAAAGGCTTACAAAGGTAATCATCCGCACCTAAGTCAAGCAGTTGGATTCTATCGAGCACCTCGTTTCTCGCCGTCAGTATCAAAATAGGCGTATCGTAACGTTGGCGAATTTTTTTTGTAATCTCTTCTCCAGAACGATGCGGAAGATTCAAATCCAAGATGATTAAGTCGTATTGAGTGTGAGCGACCAAGGCATACGCCACTTTTCCATCGTAGGCACAATCAACTCCATGACCTAAATCAGTGAAGCGCTGCTCCAATGATTGGCTGATCAAACGATCATCTTCCACTATCAAGATTCTCATCGGTCCTCAACTTTCCTTGTAGGCAATGCAACAAATGCATCACTTTTATCCTCAGTTTATAACATCAGACAAGGTAGGGTGACAATCCAGGTTGTCGGCTTTTGCCAAACACTGTGATCATCAAACACAGCCGCCTAAACGGGAGAACAGCGTTGCTGCGCCGGGCATTTTCTCGAGGCAAAAAAAAACCACACAGAACTGTGTGGTCGGAATGTATAAAGCAATTAACTAACGCCAATTGAAAATAATCAGTTTCCTGATTAGGAGAAAGTAAAGTCAGCCTTCAAAAGGAAGTGTCATCTTGCTCAACTTGTCAGCAGATGCCGACTAGATGACAGGAGTTACTATACCTGTTGCCGCTTGCCTCTTTTTGAAGTAGATCAATTTTAATGGGATTTCTCTCTTTTTATCGCACTGTGCGCCACTTTGCTTCAATATATAAAGAGGGTTTTATCAGCCATAATGAGCACCACGGAGCATACTAGGAGGCTCGTGTGTCAATAATTTCGTTTTTTGGAAAGAAAAAGTCCGACACTCCGGTCAACTCGGATATGGACAGACAAAGAAAATATGAAGCGCTGGTTCGTGCCTATCACCGAGATCTCTACCGCTATGCGTATTGGCTCTGCAAAGACCCAACCATCGCGGAAGATTTGGTGCAGGAAACCTGCCTAAGGGCTTGGAAGTCACTGGACAGTTTGCAAGATGAAAAAGCCGCCAAGTCTTGGCTGATCACCATCTTGCGCCGTGAGAACGCGCGTCGTTTTGAGCGTAAGCAGTTTGATCTCGTGGATATCGATGATTACAGCGGCGAAGCCAAAGTGAGCGATGACCCACATCATCAAACCCAGTGGATCCAAGCGCAAATCATGAAGCTAGAAGAAGAATACCGTGAGCCCCTTTTCCTCCAAGTGGTAGGAGGGTTCAGTGGTGAAGAGATAGGCGAGATTTTGTCTTTGAACAAAAACACCGTCATGACACGGCTTTTTCGAGCGCGCAACCAACTTAAAGAGATGTTAGATTCTGATGACAGCGCAAGGGGGCAAAAAAATGGATGAGTTAGAATTCCGTCGTCGTATTATGTCCGACCCAAAACAGCGTGACTCACAAATCAACGAAGCGATCAAAGCCGACAGCAAGAATGCCAAGTTTGCCGATGATATTCTTGAACTCGATACCCTCATTGCCAATGCCATGAAGGTCGATGTACCCGATGGGCTCGCTGACCGCATTTTGTTTAATCAATCCGCGGCAATCAAAGAAGACAATGTCGTTCGCCCGACATTCGTTAAACGTGCCATGGCAATGGCAGCTTCGGTCGCCTTTGTCGCTGGTCTACTGGTTGGCCAAGTCAACTGGGGCAATTTAGTGGTATCACCCGCGAACGCCAATTTAGCGGACACCGCCATTCAACATGTGTTTGATGAAAAAGGCTTCGTGTTTGTGTTGGATGAACAAGTCCAATCGTCGCAAATCAATGCCAAAATGGTGCCGTTTAAAAAACACTTGATTGAGCAGTTCCCTTACCATGTCTACTATCTTAACCACTGTGGCTTTGGCGATGCCAATGCGGTGCATATGGTCTTTAAAGGCACGCAAGGCAAAGTGACACTGTTCTTAACCGGTATCGCCAGTGAGAACGCCTTTACGTTTGAGAAACAAGGTATGGCGGGCATTGTTGAGCCGATTGGGAATAACAGTCTGATTCTGGTTGGAGACAAAGGCGAAGATGTGGCGAACATCGCGCAAACTTTGATGGATATCATCAAGCCGATAAGTTAACAACCTGATAACATTTTGTGAGCAAGATCATGGCCCGAGATTCCCTCTCGGGCCATTTTTTTAGCATAAAATTAGAGCTTACACTCTAAAAACAGCCATTTTGTAGGATTTTCCTGCCAGATAACCGTCATTTCGCTAATTTTATCCGCCAACTACGCAATGGTCGGATATGTATCTCCTATAATTGCCTCTAGGATCAGCCACCACTGAGCTTTTGCTCAAATATAACGTCCGAAAGAGACGAACAAAAAGGAAAAAGCACAAATGAACAAGACGCGTCTGTTTAAAAAATCACTGTTAGCAGTGACTATCGCATCAACGGCAATGGCTTCACAGCAAGCGATGGCCGCCGGTTTCCAACTTAACGCACAATCTGCTACCGGCCTTGGCCGAGCGTTCGCAGGTGATGCGGTTATTGCTGATAACGCATCTGTAATGGCACGAAACCCTGCCGCGATGGCGCTGTTTGATGAAACATCGTTATCTCTAGGCTTTGTATCAATCACCTCAATGATTGAAGTTAAAGACGCTGTGTATTCAGGAACTTCTGCGCCTACTGGTACTAGTGCAAATTATGACGATGCGGGCGATACATCAATCGCTCCTAATATTCACTTGATCGTACCTGTAAACGAAAAGTTTGCATGGGGTGTTAATGCCTACACCAACTTTGGCACAAAAACGGAATTTTCAGATGACTACTCAGCTTCAGAATACGGTGGTTTGACGGATGTTAAGAGCTTCAACTTGGGTCTAGCTGGTTCATATCGCGCAACTAGCCAATGGAGTTTTGGCGCTGGGATAGATCTAATATATGGAAAAGGCGAACTTAAGCGTTCTATAACACTGCCAAACAATGCAGTTGACGCATTGGTAACAGGTATAGATACTTACACTGCGTTAGATACAAAAGCTGATGGATGGGCTGTTGGATTTAACCTCGGTACTGTATTCGAGTTAGACGATGAAAATCGTTTTGGTCTTTCATACCGCTACAGCCCTAAACTTGAAGCCAAAGGTGATATTACCGGCCTTGGAGTTAACCCTTCTACAGGTGAGTTCGTAAACGTTACATATAAGAATGATACGCTCAACATGCCCTTACCTGACATTATTGAGTTCTCTGGTTACCATCGCTTAGACGAAAAATTCGCAGTCCACTACTCTGTTCAATGGATCGGTTGGAGTGCATTCGATAAACTCGAAGCTGATAACGCTGGTGTACTGAACACCTACGAGTGGCAGAATGGTATGCACTACTCCATTGGTGGTACTTATTATATGAACAAAGATTGGACACTCCGTGCAGGCTATATGCATGATACCAGTGCTCAAGATGAGATTACTTCAATCTCAGTGCCAGACTCGGACAGAAACTGGTTATCCGCTGGTTTTACTTACCATATCGACAACAAGTCAAATGTTGACTTCGGATTTACGTACTTGTTAGGTGATGACGTAAAAGTCGAAGAAACAACTGTCATCAATGGAACGACGGTTTCAGCAGTAAGCGGCACAACACACGCAGACGCGATTCTGGTCGGCCTACAATACAGCCGTAGCTTCTAAGCACAGCGAACACGCTATATCTTAAAAGGCCGCCCTCGCGGCCTTTTTTAATTTTTTATTCAATCACTTCGCTTCCCATTCAGGCTACACGTGTAACCTGAACCCTCTGATTGACCCTACAGATGTACGCTCAACTTTAGAAACACACCATTAACAAACAACATTTAAACTATATATTTTTATAATGATTAGTTTTTTATTCCAAAAACCATCAATGGCTCGTTTTTTATTTTTAAAGTGTTTGCTCTAACTTTATCATCACACGACCAAAGTCAACGACAATCAGCGAACATAAAAATGAAAACCAATAAAACACTTCTTTCTCTTGCAGTGGCTGGCACTCTGATGACCAGCGCCACACACGTGTCTGCGGCTGGCTTTCAGCTCGCCGAGTACTCCGCAACAGGCCTAGGTCGAGCGTACGCCGGTGAAGCGGCGATGGCAGACAACGCCAGTGCGCAATGGCGCAACCCAGCGATGCTGACTTATCTGAAGGGGACGCAGCTCTCCGTGGGCGCTGTGTATGTAGACCCTAATGTGGATGTTAGCGGTACCGTAGATGGTTCAACATCGGCTAATCCAACGTTACCGAGTTCGAATGCCACGTCGTCTGACTTTGCTCACGATGCCGTTATCCCTAACTTTTACGTTTCTCACCAGTATTCTGAGCAGTTCTTTGTTGGCGCCGCATTCGGCACCAACTACGGCATGGAGACTGATCTGGGTACCGATTTCGCCGCTTCTCACTTTGGTAATGAAGCGAGTGTGATCACGATGGAAGCCAACCTAAACGCTGCGTATCAAATCAATGATGCGGTGAGCATCGGTGGTGGCCTACGTTACGTGATGGGCGAAGGAAGCTTTGGCGCAACGGCGCCAACAAACAATGTTTATGGCCTCCCGCAAGGCACGACCCTCAAATATATGGAAGGCGATGACACCGCTTGGGGCTGGCAACTTGGTGCTGCTTGGCAGATTAACCAAAGTCATCGTATCGGTGTTGCCTATAAATCAGCGGTCGATCTTAAACTTCAAGGTTATGCCACTGGACTAGGGTTCGATGTTGCACTCGCAGCTGATCGAGACAATGGCTACATGAACCTTCAACTACCCGCTACCGCAGAGATCGCCAGCTACCACCAGTTGAACGACAAACTCGCTATACATGCGAGTATTAACTGGACAGATTGGAGCAGCTTCGAAAAACTCGAGGCAGAACTTGAGACCTACGGCACCAAGATGGTCAAAGAGGAAAACTGGGAAGACAACTACCGTTTTGCGCTCGGTACCACCTACCAATGGGATTCTAAGTTGGCACTACGAGCGGGTGTCGCGTATGACATGTCAGCGGTGAGTGACAAAAACCGCACCATTACTATTCCAGAAACAGACCGTACTTGGCTGAGTGTGGGAGCAAGTTACGCGTTTACCAAGCAGTTCACGTTGGATGGTGGCTTCACTTACGTGTTCGCAAAAGATGCACCTATCACAGAGTCACGCGGGTACCCATCTGATGAAGCAGCAGAGGTCATTGGCGGCGAATTTGTCGGCGAGACATCGGGACACGTAATCATCGTCGGTGTACAAGCGAACTACACCTTCTAACGCATACCCTTAAATACTTCTCCTTTATACGAAAAGGGCTTGGTCAGTGACCAAGCCCTTTTACTTTCTCAACGTCAAGTAGTCAGAAATCTTGTAGATATTCATCAAGATAAGCTTCTTCTTCCTCATTGAACGCTTCTTTTTCTATCTCGGCGTTAAAGTCTTGGCGTTGAAGATACGCATCACGCGTCAGTGCGTAAGGGTCAGGAGAGTTTTCCAACATCACTTCTTGATTCACCAGCGCTGCACGGGTTTCCATCCCTTCCAGGGCCCATTTACCTAACGCGCCCCAAAAATTCAGCAACGAAAGTGGTACGTAAGCACTGTCGACAAAATCGGCGGTCTCTCGCACTGTCCAAGGGCCATAGCCCGGCACCATGACATAGGGTCCATTTCCGACCCCGTAGTGACCCACCGCATCACTGAACGTTTTTTCGTTGTGGTCGGTGATACCCGCCGCAGATGCCACGTCAATCAAACCCAGCAAACCCAACGTACTGTTGATCAGGAATCGATTAAAGTGGTCGAGCGCTTTTTCGCCATTGCCCATAACAAGGTTGTTGATCACGCTAGATGGCTCATCTAAGTTGCCTAAGAAGTTCCCTATACCAGAACGAATCGGCGTCGGAACATAACCAACGTAGGCGAGCGATACGGGTCGAACCAAGTAAGGATCTAAGTAATCGTAATTAAGGGTCCACATGGTTCGGTTAAACCCTTCGATGGGATCGTACGGACCAGAGTCGTCATAAGCCGAGGAAGCATCAGGCTGGCTAGCACACCCTGACATCACTAACGCTGAGCAAAGTAACAGTCCGGTTCGAGACGTTTTATCTATCATTATTATCTCTTTCCATGAAAAAAGCCGGTCGTGACCGGCTTTTTGTTAATCCATAAGCATTGGGAATTAGTATTGCTTATCTATTAGCACTTCAACTGGTTCCCCTATCTTAACCGCTTCGCTCTCGCCAAACCAGTCCCCTGCTTTAGTGGCAACATTGCCATCGCTGTCGATGCGCACACGCACCATCAACGCATCGAGCGAGGAGAGTTTGCGTGCTTCCAACATGCTGTTGCTGTCATCCAACACCACAGTGCGCGGGAAGCTCCCCACAGGGTAGCGCGCTGCTGCGACTGGCATAGGCGCGCCATCGGCGCTGTGCACTGACACAATGAGCGAAGCATTCGGATCGGCTTGTACACTAGGGTCAAGCGCAATCGTCACCGCCACAGATTGGCCGTTACCTATCGCTTGCCCCATCTGCTTGCGTGCGTTGTCAATACTGCGCGAGAGCATCTCATAGCGACTATCCTCAGGGCCGATCATCTGCTGCATCACGCCCCAATAACGAATCGCCGCTGGGAAGTCCTGACGCTCGTAAGCATCAAACGCGAGCAAAGAGAACACACGCAAGTCGACATACTCTTGCTGAACCAACTCGGAAAGCAAGGTACGAGCGCGGTTTTGATCAAACTCATCTTGAGAGAGCATCAAGGCTTGGGCATAGCCCAGTTGAACATCGGTGTTCTCAGGCTCTAGACGATAGGCTTTTTTCATTGCACCGATCGCCGTATCCACATCGCGATTAGCGAGGCCGATACGACCGAGTAGCAACCAGCCCGTTGAATCATCCGGTTGATAATGAAGGCGGGTTCTCAGCGCCAAGGTTAAGTCTTTCATCTCGTCGTCGCTCAAGCTGGCGCCTTCCGGCGACATGAGCTTTTTCGATAGCGCGGGTAAGTTTGCACTCACTTGCTGCCATTCGTTGACTTGATTAGCACCACCAAACTGGAAATACATCGCATAAGAGAGCGCAATGACCAGCAAAAATGATGGTACTAGCACCCATACCGGCTTGATAGCTGCGCTATCAGCACCGCCCTCTTTGGTTGGGATGTCATCAAGCAGGGACTGCTTAAGATCGTCGATGAGCTCTTGTTGGTTCTCCACCAAGCCTTCATCGGTTTCTTCAGCGAGTTCCGAGAGACGGTCTTTGTAAAACGCTTTATTAAGCTCGTCACGCAGACGGACATCTTGGTTCTCTGTGCGGCGAATGAAAGGCAAAGCAACCAGCAAGCAGCTCATGACGATTAAAATGACTGAGGCTACCCAAAATAGTGTCATTTGTGTTTATCTCCATCATTTTGTTCATCAAGAAGGGCTTTCAGTCGCGCTTCCTTATCGGCGCTCCATTGCTCATCGGGCACACTCTTTACTTTGCTTTTTCTGCTGCGAAGAACAATCAGCGCAAAGCCCAAGACCACCACACACAGCGGGCCAAGCCACAGAATCGAGGTGGCCAATGTGAACGGCGGTTTGTAAGTCACAAAATTGCCGTAGCGCGCGATCATGTAATCAACAATCTCTTGCTTCGATTTGCCGTCTTTGGTCATTTCGTACACTTTTTGGCGCAAATCGACCGCAAGTTCCGCGTTAGAGTCCGCAATGGTGTTGTTTTGACATTTCGGACAGCGCAAGGTGTGCCCGAGCTCCTTAAACTGCTGCTCTTGCTCGAGTGAGTCAAATTCATACACCTCGATGGCCGCTTTCGCTGCCATTGAGAGCGTCAATGCCGTCATTAACATCAAAGTTAAAAGCAGAAAGGGGGAAACGCTCTTTCGAATCATTGTACTGCTTCCTCAACCATACGTTGGTACATAGGCTCTAGCTTCTCTGCCCAGTTGCGTGCGTTCACATCACCCACATGGCGGTACTGAATCACGCCATTTGCATCAATGAGGAACGTCTCTGGCGCGCCATAAACACCAAGATCTAGGCCCAACATACCATTGCCATCAAACAGGCTGATGAGATACGGGTTACCGAGGTCGTTGAGCCAGCCGACTGCCTTAGTGCGATCGTCTTTGTAGTTCAGTCCGATGATTTTAACGCCTTGGCTAGCCAACTCATTAAGATACTGATGCTCGGCATAGCACGTAGGGCACCACGTTGCCCAGACATTGAGTAGCAAAGGCTCGCCAACAAAAATCTGTTGATCGTACAGTTTGCCCGGTTCCGCTAAATCTTCTAAGCGAAACTCTGGCACCGTTTTACCGACCAAGACCGACTCCAACTTTGTGGGATCATCACCATGTTGGTTTTTGATGAGCTGGGTGGCAAAAACGCTGACTAATCCTAAAAAGGCCACCAAGGGAATAAACAGTAGCTTCTTACTCATGATGCCTCCTGCTGGGTATTCTTTCTAAATCGGTAACGCTTATCGCTGATGGCAATCGCACCGCCGAGAGACATCAACAGAGCCCCCGCCCAAATCCAACGCACAAACGGTTTGTAGTAAATACGTACGGCCCACGATTTGTTGTCGTCGAGTTGCTCGCCCATCGCAATATAGAGATCGCGCGTTATCCCTCGATCGATCGCCGCTTCGGTCATCATAGAGCGCGCCGTGCGGTAGAAGCGTTTCTCTGCATGCAAGGTATTGATGTATTTGCCGTTAAGGGTAATTTCAAAATCCGCAATATAGCCATCATAGTTGGGGCCATCTTTGTCTCGTAAGCCTTCAAAATAGAAGTCATAACCTTGAATTTGGAAATGCTCGCCAGGTGCCAAACGGACATCACGTTCGATACTGTAGTTTTGCACCATGGCAATACCGATAATCGAAACTGCAAGACCGATGTGGCCCAACATCATTGCCCAGTGACTGCGCTGAAGTTTTTTCACACCACTCCAGAAAGGGTGACGGTGCGTCGCCCTTTGGTAGAGCTCAAACCCATGCAGCAAGATGATCCACAGTGCCATCACCCAACCGATATACGCCATCACTAAGAACTGATCGGCCAACCACACAGTGAACAAGGCAGCGAGCAACAAAGAAGCCACGCCAGAGATAAGCATCGGCATTTTGACGGTTTTGAGGTTGTCTCGCTTCCAGCGGATCAGCGGTCCAATACCGAGGAAGAAGGCAAACGGCACCATCAACCAGGCAAACAGCATGTCAAAGAATGGCGCACCAATGGAGACAGAGCCTAACCCGATTTGCTTGTGCACCAGAGGCAATAAGGTCCCAACCAACACCACCACTAACGCCGCAATCAGCAACACGTTGTTAACCAACAGCGCATTTTCGCGTGATACCAACTCGAAGTTGCCACGCACACGAACCGACGCGCCTTTGAGCGCAAACAGCAGCAGCGAGCCGCCGATGACAAACACCAAGAAGCCAAGGATAAACATCCCACGCGAAGGATCGGAGGCGAAAGCGTGCACCGAGACCAGAATGCCGGAGCGCACTAAGAAGGTGCCCAATAAGCTGAGCGAGAATGCCGATATGGCCAGTAGCACCGTCCACGCTTTGAACGTGCCGCGTTTTTCGGTCACAGCGAGTGAATGCATCAGCGCAGTACCGGCAAGCCAAGGCATGAAAGAGGCGTTTTCAACTGGATCCCAGAACCACCAGCCTCCCCAACCTAACTCGTAGTAAGCCCACCATGAGCCTAACGCAATACCCAGTGTGAGAAAGAGCCAAGCGGCGGTTGTCCAAGGACGAGACCAACGCGCCCATGCCGTATCAAGTCGGCCGGTCATCAGTGAGGCGATCGCAAATGAGAAAGCAACCGAAAAGCCTACGTACCCCATGTAGAGCATGGGTGGGTGAATGATCAAGCCCGGGTCTTGCAGTAACGGGTTTAAATCGCGGCCATCGACTGGGAAGTATGGCAATGTACGCAAAAATGGGTTCGAGGTGACGATGATAAACAGCAAAAAGCCTACCGTGATAAGGCCCATCACCGCCAATACGCGTGCGACCGATTCTTGTGGCATACCTCGACTAAAGCTCGCCACTGCAACCGTCCACCCCGCTTGGATAAGAACCCACAGCAGCAATGATCCTTCATGGGCACCCCAAACCGCGGTCAGTCGATAGTACCAAGGCAATTGCGTGTTGGAGTTGCTTGCCACATAGTTCAAGGTGAAATCGTTGGTATAAAACGCCCACAACAAGATAGCAAACGAGACCAACAGCAGCAAGAACATCCCCCAAGAGAGTGGTCTTGCAGTGTTCATCAAAAGCGTATTGTTACGCGATGCACCGACCAGTGGCAAAATGCTCAAGAGCACTGCCATGGCGAGAGAAATAATCAGCGCAAAATGGCCAATCTCAGCAATCATTGGTCACTTCCTTGTTTTTGCTCTTGAGTGTACTGAAGCGGTTCGTGGGTCTTCTTCATCGCTTCGGCCACTTCAGGCGGCATGTACTCTTCGTCGTGCTTCGCTAACACTTCAAACGCCTCAATGGTGGTCGCGTTTTTTAGTACGCCTTGCGCCACGATCCCTTGCCCCTCGCGAAATAGGTCAGGCAAAATGCCATCGTAGTAAATAGTCACTTTCGGGCCGATATCATGTAAATCGAACGACACACGCAAAGATTGCGGATCGCGCTTAACTGACCCTTCTACCACCATGCCACCAATGCGAAGGCGTTGACCCACTTCTGGTTTGGTGCCATCAGGCTTACCGTTGACCAGCTCGGTTGGTGTATAGAAAAGATCCATGTTTTGGTTTAGGGCATAGAGCATCAAACCCACGGTCGCAGAGATGCCGACAAAAATAGCGAGGACAATACTGAGTCTCTTTTTACGTCTTGGGTTCATAAGGTGTTCTCCAAATTTTTCGCCGCTTCGATTCGTGCTTGGCGGTCTACTTTTGCTTTCACATCGCGCAAGATGCCTTTGCCCCGCTTCACACTGACCACCCAGAGTATCCACATCGACAAAAACGTGATTCCAAACGCACTCCACACATAGCCGGCATAACCGCCCATTGCCCAAAAATCACTTAAGCTATCAAAATGCATGGTTAGGCCTCCTGCTTGGATTCTTTTTTGGCGGATGGTTCTGTGGCGGACTGTTCTGTGGCGAGTTGAACCACCCACGGGCGGTGGCTCTCTTTAGCCAAAATTTCATTTCTCAAGCGAACCATGGTCAGGCTGGCAAAGAAAAACGCAAAACCAAAGATGTTCAAGAGTAAAGGCCACAGCATGTTCGCCGAGATAGAAGGCTTTTCGAACTTGGTAATGGTGGCGCCCTGATGCAAGGTGTTCCACCATTCCACTGAGAAGTGAATGATAGGCAAATTAACCACACCAACAATCGCTAAAATACCGGCTGCTTTGGCGGCGGTTTTTTGATCATCAAACGCGTGATACAGAGCAATCACGCCAAGGTAGAGAAACAACAGAATCAGCTCGGATGTTAGGCGAGCGTCCCATACCCACCATGTACCCCACATCGGTTTGCCCCACACGGCCCCCGTTAATAAGGCAATGAAGGTGTACACCGCGCCAATGGGCG
Organism: Vibrio sp. R10-SG-ISO4; assembly: GCF_059834135.1. Lineage (NCBI taxonomy): Bacteria > Pseudomonadati > Pseudomonadota > Gammaproteobacteria > Vibrionales > Vibrionaceae > Vibrio > Vibrio sp. R10-SG-ISO4. The sequence goes on along the minus strand of NZ_JCBDHJ010000018.1, from coordinate 131,960 downwards.
CCATCGCAGAGGCTGCCATATCTGATAAGCGTACTTGCCACACCAATCCGATAAACGCGGCAATCGCCATCGACATGTAGACGCCCATCGACCAGATCGCAGAGGGCACATGGATATAGATGATTCTAAAACTGTCGCCTTGTTGGTAGTCTGAAGGCGCAAAGGCCAGCCCCCACAAGGTTCCGGCGACGAGACACACCAAGGCTAAAACGGAAAACCAAGGTAAGCACTTACCGCACAATCGGTAAGCGGCTTCTGGCTTGGCATAAGGATGGAGCCATTTCCACATCGTTTTACTCACTCTTACTTCTGGGCACCGTCCCGCAAAATTCATCAACGGGTCATTCGGTCGGTTTATTTATTGTCGTTATGTTTTTTATTTATGACCATTATGTCATGTATAGAAAGGGAATTTTTCGTGCTTGATTCAAAACAATCAAGTCACGCTTACCCTAAGTGCTGCACTGATCGCAAATGGCGTTAACGTCATCGATCCCACCAGCATGGCACCGAGTATCGCTAACTGTCCGTTATACGCCATGCCAAGCGATGCCGCATCAATCGCGGAGGTCGCAAAAATCAAAATAGGTATATAGAGCGGCAGCACCAATAAACTCAGCAGAACGCCACCTTTCTGCAGACCAACGGTCAGCGCAACGCCTATCGCTCCAATAAAGCTCAGCGTGGGTGTACCAATCAAGAGTGTCAGCACGACACCAAGCCAAGTATTAAAATCCAGCGATAGTAATATGGCGAGCAGCGGGCTAATCAGAATGAGCGGCAATCCCGTTAACAGCCAGTGTGCCAACACCTTTGACATCACCACCAGCGGCAATGGAATGGGCATTAGCATCATCTGCTCAAGTGAACCGTCTTGGAAGTCATCCCTAAACAGGCGCTCTAAGGAGAGCAGCGCCGACAACAGTGCCGCGACCCAAACGATGCCTGCAGCAATGCGAGCCAACAAATTGGGCTCAGGCCCGATGCTGAGCGGAAAGAGCGTGATGACAATAATAAAGAACCACAATGGGTTAAAAATATCCGCTTGACGGCGAAACGCGATCAGCAACTCACGGCGAATTATCGTGTTCATAGCTGCGAGCATGGCTAGTCACCTAACTTAATTTTTCTAAGGATGGGATTGTCGGCAAACATGTCTTGGTGTGTCGTCAAAATCACTATGCCCCCTTGCTCTGCATGTTGCAGAAAGAGCGCTTCCAACACCTTGACGCCTTGCTTATCGATGGCCGTGAGAGGCTCATCTAAAATCCACAATTTATGCTCACTGAGCCACAACCTTGCCAATGCTACGCGCCGCTGCTGCCCCGCAGACAGCTGCCCCACTGGGACATCTTCTCGCCCTGCCAATCCAACTTTGACCAGAGCGTTATAGATATCGGTTTTCGTGAGCGCTTGCTGACTGTGCAGGCCCAGATAAAAACGCAAATTTTCGTACGCGGTGAGTTCGCGCTTGATACCGGTCTGGTGGCCGAGAAACAGCAAGTCTTGATGGAAAGCTTCACGATTGGAAAGCACAGATTCACCACGCCAAGTAATGTTTCCGCACTCTTTATCACCAAGACCCGTAATAATACGCAGCAACGTCGTTTTGCCTGTGCCGTTGCGCCCTTCAATTTGTACTAATTCACCTGGCTCTATATCGAAAGAGAGCGATTCAAACAACACTCTTTCATCTCGGATCGCCGTCAGTTGCGAGACTTGTAACATGTATGACCAATCAACCATTTTCGAGCCGCTAGTTTACCACAGCCTTTTCACGACAAAACTACCAACACTGACCTAGGCTCACGAAACTACGTAAGATTCTGTTAATAATTGATTATGTTTATGCTTTCGGCGTGAAAATTGTGATTTACAGCGATGTGAATTTCACACTCTACCCCTTATGGATAGGGTGAAAGAAAAAAGGATGCCTGAATGGGCATCCTCACTATTTGCGACACTGTTAATTTGATAATGTCACTTTCGTACCGGGCGTTTGCGCGCCTCTTGACGTCTTGGTGTGCTCTGGAGTGGAGGAATCTTCTCCTCTCCCGCTAATTTCTTCTGTAATGACATCATCAGCTCCGCTTCCGCCTTGGGAAGCTCACACTGCTCAATCAACTCATCCAAATCAGCCCCGAGTTGAACCATTTTGGTCGCTCGTGAATAGAGACGCCCATCACTGTCCTCTTGCTCAAGTTCTGTCACGCGTTCATTGAGGTGCTGAATGATGTCCTGCTGCTCGCTGATCCTTTGTCCAAGCCCAACAACAACCGAGCGCACTTCTAAAAGCTGCTTATTGGCCTTTTGCAGCTCTTTATCAAAATGCCGTTGCTGCTGGCGAAAATGATCGGCCGTTCTCACTTGACCTCGCTTGAGGCGAAACAGCGCAAGCAAAAGAAACAAAAAGACGAACGCCACCGCCCCTGCTAACACAGGTGCGGGAGCTACAGCGAAGATATCCATTATAGGTGAGCCATCTCATCCCATTCTTCGTCAGTCAACAGCTTGTTCAAGTCCACAAGGATAAGCAGCTTACCATCACGGTTGCTCACACCCTGAATGAACTTGGCGCTTTCGTCAGTGCCGACACTTGGAGTTGTATCGATTTCAGAAGAACGGAGGTAAACCACTTCAGCCACACTATCAACCAGAATACCGATCACTTGGTGCTCAGACTCAATCACAATGATGCGAGTGTTGTCGGTGATCTCACCTTCCATGAGACCAAAACGTGAACGCGTATCGATGACAGTGACGACGTTACCACGAAGGTTGATAATACCCAGTACATAGTCTGGCGCACCCGGTACTGGTGCGATTTCGGTGTAACGCAGCACTTCACGCACTTGCATTACGTTAATACCGTAAGTTTCTTCTTCTAGTTGGAACGTCACCCACTGAAGTACTTCGTCATTGGACTGGTCTTTTCTTACTTCGACTTCATTCGTTTGAGACATACCTATTCCTCTCTGCCCAAATTGGCCTTAAATGAACTTATTTATCTAGTGCTTTAACATCAAGTCCTGCATTAAGCATAGCTATCAATGCCTCAACGTGAACCAAAGCACACATTTTTTCTTTTACCATACCCGCAAGCCACGGACGCTTCCCGGCCGTCACACGCCAGCGGACCTTTTCAGGGCTGAGCGACTCAGTACCCAGCAATTGCGTGCTTGCTAGTCCCCAAAGGCTCTCACCAAGCATGACAATGTATTGATATTCGTCTTTATGGCTATCATCTTCCAGCTTTTCGGCCATCACCCATTTCGCGGTATCCACCACATCAAGCTGAGAATCCCGATTGGTTTGTAAACCCAAATACCAACTTGGTCGACCAATTAAATGATTCAGATCGCCAATACGGTGAATGCCGCCAAGCTCATCGAGTGGCACCGCAAAGGTCACGCCATTCACCTCAAAGTAGAGTACCTGAAACGATACGTGACGCTCGGTACTTTGCCAGCTGTCTAGCGCATTGCCACTGGATGTCTCGAGTTCGCTCTGCACCTCGACCGTGGATTCAATATGCTGCTCAACTTCAGCAATAGGTACTTCAGCAATCGGCACCTCTGCGACAGGAAACTCAGCGATGGGCGCCTCATCGACCACCTCAGTCAGCGACGGTTCGAACGTCACAACGTCCTCTTCGACAAACGCCTCCGCCTCTTGTGTTGGGGCTAGGGGTTCATCGATCACCCAATCTTGAATCTCTTCGACTTCTGGCTTCACAATGTCAGGTTCAACCTGAGCAATCGCCGCCGTATTCTGCTCCATGACCTCTTCTAATTGTAAGTCAGCAACAGGATTCGTCGACTCGAGCTGTTTAAGCAGTCTTTCTACGTCCTCAAGATTGGGCACTTCCAAATCGACCGTCGACTGTAAGATGTAGCTGTTTTCAGCCACGGGCTGCACTTGTGGCTCTGGCTCCCATGATGCTTCAACCGCATGCATTGGCTCGACTGTGTCCGACGATTCATCTTGTGGCGCGGCGACCTGAGTCTCTTCTAGCTCCACCTCTTCGTCGAGCAAAGCGGCAAAATAATCATCCAGTGCCTGTTCACCTGACAGCAACGCGTTGTTACTCATTGAGCGCTAACCTCTCTAAATGAATCAACAGCTGCTTGTAGGCAAACACACCGCGACTGCCTGCCGCAAAGTGTGAGACAGGTAAATGCTTTAAGCTCGCATCACGAAATTTGGTATCAATCGGTATGGCCGAAGACCACACCTGATTCGGGTAATCTTTCTTAAGCTGCTGCAGGGTTTGCAGCGACGCGCGAGTCCGCTTGTCGTACATGGTGGGGACTATCGTCACTTTGAATGCACGATTACGAGACTTCTGCATGATCGCCAACGTGCGAACCATGCGCTCTAAGCCTTTCATGGCCAAAAACTCGGTCTGAACCGGAATCAAAATTCGATCGCTCGCCGCCAAAGCATTGACCATCATCACCCCTAAGATAGGCGGGCAATCAATCAACACATAATCGTATTGATCTCGAATCGCGAGCAAGGCGCGCTTTAGAATCAACCCCATACCGCTGCGATTACCCATCACGCGATCTAGCGTCGCTAAAGACATGTGCGCCGGAATCAGATCAATGCCTTCAATGTCCGAGTTCATGATCAAAGGGTTGACGGTGCTTGGGGTATAATCCTTGAGCTGAAAAAGATCAAACAAACTGGCAGGTACGCTGTCGGAATCATAACCAAGATAGGTCGTCAAAGAGGCATGCGGATCGGTATCGACCAATAACACCCGTTTACCTTGCTGGCTTAATAAGCCCGCCAGCGTAATGGTGGTGGTGGTTTTGCCTACGCCGCCTTTTTGGTTTGCAATACTCCAAACTATCATGTCGCCACCTCTACGCGAGTCCAAGCTCAACCAACATTCGCTCTGAAATGCGGTCTAGAGGTAGATCTTCACTGGAGAGTCCGGCTTTAGCCACAGCTTGAGGCATGCCATACACCACACAGCTCTCTTCATCCTGCGCCCAAATCGTTGCGCCGGCATTTTTCAGCATTCGTGCGCCTTCACGACCATCCGCCCCCATACCCGTCAGTACCATCGACAACACTTGGTCACCATACACTTTGGCTGCACTGCCAAAGGTGACGTCGACACAAGGTTTGTAGTTCATCCGCTCACCGCCATCAATCACACGCAATTTAGCGCTGCCTGGGCGGCCATCAATCATCATCTGCATGCCACCTGGAGCGAGATACGCCACACCTGGTCTTAGCATATCGCCATCTTCTGCTTCTTTTACGGTGATTTTACACAGCGAGTTTAAGCGACTAGCAAACGCCGCGGTAAACGTCGCAGGCATATGCTGAATAAGCACAATAGGATGCGGATAGTTTGCAGGCAATTTGGTGAGAATTTTTTGCAAGGCGACCGGGCCACCGGTGGAGGTTCCGATAGCCGTTAACTGATATTTTTTACCACTGGCTTTAAAGCGCGTCGCATTCACCGCCGGACGCGACGGTGTGGCGGCGCTTGGTGCCGTTCTTGCTGTTGAGGTCGATCGAAGCGCAGATGAGGTCGGCGTACTTCTTGGCGCGGGCGTCGCCGGTTTTGCCACCGGACGGCGCATAAAGGTTCGACGCGAAGCGATTTGCAACACTCTTTGTTGCAGTAACGTCACCGCTTCATCTCGATTGCGCGCGATGTCTTCAAACTTTTTCGGCAAAAAGTCCAACGCTCCGGCTTCCAGCGCATCGAGGGTCGCTTTCGCACCATCGTGTGTCAATGATGAAAACATCAAAATCGGAACAGGACTTTGCGCCATAATTTCGCGGACGGCAGTGATGCCGTCCATAATAGGCATTTCGATGTCCATAGTGATGACGTCAGGCTTAAGCGACAGTGCTTTTTGCACCGCCTCTTTGCCGTTGGTTGCGACATCCATCACTTCAAGCTTAGGCTCAGAGTTAATGATCTCGCTAACACGACGGCGAAAGAAGCTCGAATCGTCAACAACTAATACTTTGATTGCCATATAAATCCTTCTATTTACGCACCGTTAGATGCGTGATGCCGCTGCGTACTGTTTCAGCAGATCAGGCACATCAAGAATCAAAGCAATGTGACCATCACTGGTAATCGTTGCCCCTGCCATACCCGGCGTCCCTTGCAACAACTTATCAAGCGGCTTGATGACGACTTCTTCTTGTCCAATCAAGGTATCCACAACAAAGCCAACACGCTGGCTTCCTAGTTGAACGATAACCACATGACCATGCCCTTTACGTAGCTCGACTTTCCCCGCACTCGGCGCTAGCCAGTTTTGCAGATAGAATAGCGGAATGGATTTGTCTCGAACGATGATGGTCAATTGGCCGTCGACGACGTTAGTGCGGCTCAAATCCAAATGGAAGATCTCGTTGACACTTGCCAAAGGCAACGCAAATGGATGCCCGGCCACCCCAACCATCAAGGTTGGCAAAATCGCCAGTGTCAGAGGTACTTTGATCGTAATCTTGGTGCCTTTACCGAGCTCTGAGTCAATATCGATCGAGCCGTTTAAGGTATTGATGGCCGTTTTCACCACGTCCATACCCACACCGCGACCAGAGATGTCAGAAATCTTCTCTTTACTTGAGAAACCTGGCATGAAGATCAGGTTGAAACACTCTTTGTCTGTGAGGCGAGACGCTGCGTCTTCATCCATCATGCCACGTTTAACGGCAATCGCACGGAGCTTATCTGGGTCCATACCGCCACCGTCATCGACAATAGCCAGTTCAATATGATCACCTTCTTGCGAGGCAGACAGAATCACTTTACCCGTGCGCGGCTTGCCAGCGGCAACGCGATCGTCGGGCATTTCTACACCGTGATCCACCGAGTTTCGAACCAAGTGGATCAATGGATCGGCAAGCGCCTCAACTAGGTTTTTATCTAAGTCTGTCTCTTCACCGCGCATTTCCAGCGTGATGTCTTTGTTCAGGCTACGCGCCAAGTCTCGAACTACTCGCGGGAAACGTCCAAACACTTTCTTAATCGGCTGCATGCGCGTTTTCATGACCGCGCCTTGCAAGTCCGCAGTGACAACGTCTAGGTTTGCGACCGCTTTAGACATCTCTTCATCGTTGCTATTAAGCCCCAAACTGAGTAAGCGGTTTCGCACCAACACTAGCTCGCCCACCATGTTCATGATGACATCGAGGGTTGAAGTATCCACACGGACCGTGGCTTCCGCTTGAGGTTTCTTGGCCGGAGCAGACGCCTCTTTCTTCGCTGGAGGTGGCGCTGCCTCTGCCTTCTCGGCAGGGGCTGGTTTTGCAGCAGGCTGCGCTTTCGGAGCCGCCGCTGGAGCCGGTTGACTTGGTGCAGAAGATGGCGTCGCAGCAGGTTTAGGTGGCACTGGCTTCGTGGCCGCTTCGAGTTCTTCCACTGATGGACCTTTACCTGCACCATGCAGGTTGTCCAACAGCTTCTCGAACTCTTCATCAGTCATTAAATCGCCATCACCAGCCGCAGGGCTCGGTGGTGGAGGTGGCGGCGGAGCAGACGCCGCTGCCGCTTCATTTTCACCTGGTCCTTTGCCGACCCCGTGAAGTTCATCAAGCAGCTTTTCAAATTCATCATCGGTGATATCACCGCTCATGTCTGCACTTGGCGCTGGAGCAGCTGATGACTGCGCTTCGGCTTCTTTACCAGGTGCACTGCCCTTGCCGTGAAGCTCATCAAGTAGCTTTTCAAATTCGTCTTGGGTGATTTCGTCGATAGAACCGCCAGAGCCTGACGGGGCTGCATCTGCAGTTGGCGCTTCCCCGATAGGTTCTTCGACTACAGGTTCTTCGACAACAACCGGCTCTTCGACGACAGGCTCAGGCTCAACGGGCGCTTCGGCTTGGGGCACCTCATCTTCTGAAGCCGGTTTGCTTAGACGATGGAGTTCCTCAAGAAGCGCAGGGTCAGCAGGCGTTAACGGGTCTCTGTCTTGGACAGCCTGAAACTGTTCATTGACGGTGTCGAGTGCTTGCAGCATGGTATCCATCAAGCCAGAATCGACCTGACGCTGGCCATTACGCAGCGTATCAAACACATTCTCTGCGCCGTGACATGTGTCAACAAGCTCAGTCAAAGAGAGAAACCCTGCGCCCCCTTTCACCGTGTGGAAACCACGGAAAATGGCGTTGAGCAAATCTCTGTCATCTGGGTTGTTTTCCAATTCTACCAACTGCTCAGACAGTAGTTCTAGAATCTCACCCGCTTCTACCAAAAAGTCCTGAAGAATATCTTCGTCTAAATCAAAGCTCATATGTTACCTCTAAAACCCAAGACTAGAGAGCAAGTCGTCCACTTCGTCTTGTGATGAAACGGCATCATCCCTTTCATGAGGGTTAAGGATTGGCCCTTCCGGATCCGTAGATGCTTTATTCTTGTTATCTGTGCTGCCTTCCAACTGGCTTGCGCCAAACGCAGTGAGAATCTCAACTAATCGTGCTTCAACTTCACTAACCAAAGTAATCACGCGTCTAATAATTTGTCCGGTCAAATCTTGGAAATCTTGAGCCATCAGTATTTCCGTCAACTGACCGCGTAACTCTGAACTGTCGCCTTCGACTTGACCGAGGAGGTCATCAATGCGATGGCACAAGGCTTTGAACTCTGCAAGGTCAATGCGCCCGTGCATCAATTCGTTCCACTGAGGACGTACCTTGAGTAGCCCTTCGTGCAGATTGTCTGCAATCGGCATACAACGGTCGACGGCATCCATGGTTTTGTTCGCGGCGACTTCTGTCTTGTCAATGACGTATTGGAGGCGATCCCTTGCATCAGGAATTTCGTCATTCGCGATTTCGTTAACTCGTTCGCTGAGCGTAAACTGCTTGATAGACTCGTGCAGATCACGGGTTAACTCGCCAATCTCTTGAAGCATCGGATTGGCATTTGATTCATGAATGTCTTTAACAAGAAGGTCTGCTTCCTGCTGTTGACCGTTTTCTAATAGTTCGACAAGTTGTTTTGCCTGTTCTAATGAAATCATTCTGAATTTGGCCTATTGCGCCACGTCGTCAATTCCTTGACTTATAAACGCTCAAAAATTTTGTCTAGTTTTTCTTTTAGTGTTGCCGCGGTAAATGGCTTAACGATGTAGCCGTTCACACCCGCTTGTGCCGCCTCAATGATCTGTTCACGCTTTGCTTCCGCAGTAATCATCAAAACAGGAAGGTGCTTAAGCTCAGCATCGGCGCGAATGTGTTTGAGCAGGTCAATACCTTGCATGCCTGGCATGTTCCAGTCGGTCACGACAAAGTCGAAATCACCTTTTTTCAGCATAGGTAACGCAGTCAAACCATCGTCGGCTTCTTGAGTGTTATTAAAACCCAAGTCACGAAGTAAGTTCTTAACGATTCGGCGCATTGTTGAAAAGTCATCAACAATTAGGATTTTCATGTTTTTATTCAAAATTGCCTCCACTGAGTTTGATATCAGTGATGTTAGTCATTATTTGTCCAAGCACTCAACTTTGTGCGTAGACGTTGCATTGATTGGCTTAGTATCTGGCTAACGCGTGACTCGCTAACCCCTATTACCTCACCGATTTCTTTCAAGTTTAACTCTTCATCGTAATAAAGCGAAAGTACTAGTGCCTCTCGTTCTGGTAGAGATTTGATCGAGTCGACAAGTGCGGTGCGAAAATACTCATCTGCCACCCCTTTAAAAGGGACATTGTCTTCCTCTTGGTCCTCAGGAGAAATCGAATCTTCCGAGACACCTAAATCCTCTATCCCAACCAAACGTGAACAGTTAATGTCCGTTAGTATCGTGTGGTACTGATCCAGGCTGATGCCCATAAACTGCGCCACTTCCGCATCGGTTGGATCTCGATTCAGTTGCCCTTCCAACGAGGCGATAGCTTGACTGATTTCTCGATTGTTCTTATGCACAGAGCGAGGAACCCAGTCTCCACGTCGGATGTCATCCAACATCGCGCCTCGAATCCGTATGCCCGCATACGTTTCAAAGCTGGCGCCTTTACTACCATCGTAGTTTTTTTGTGCCTCTAGCAGACCAATCATGCCCGCCTGAATAAGATCTTCTACCTGCACACTCGGAGGCAAACGTCCAAGCAAATGGTGAGCAATACGCTTCACCAGCACCGAGTATTTTTCTAAAAACGCTCGCTGGCTATCGTGATTGGCATATTGGTCGTAGGTCAGGGCCTTATTCACCAAACGGTTCCTCTAGCATCTCATTCTTATTTACTAAGCGTTCTACAAAAAACTCAAGATGTCCACTCGGCACTTTCGGAATTGGCCAAGTTAGCGCTTTACTGGCCAATGAACCGATGGCGAGAGCAGCAGGGGAGCGCGGGAAGGCGTCCACAACAATCTTTTGCTTTTTAACAGCTTGTCGAACTTTATCATCTAAAGGAATACATGCTACGAGCTCAAGACTCACATTCAAGAATCGCTCTGTGACCAAGGTCAACTTTGCGAACAATTCTCGGCCTTCTCGATAGCTTCTGACCATATTTGCAACAATTTTGAATCGCTGCACTTGGTGGTCCTTGTTCAATAGTTTAATTAAAGCATACGCATCGGTAATTGACGTAGGTTCATCACACACGACGACAACCACATCTTGGGCCGCGCGCGAAAAACTCACTACCATATCAGAAATGCCTGCCGCTGTATCAATCAACAGCACATCCATTTCGTCTTCGAGACTGCCAAAAGCGCGAATCAAGCCCACATGTTGCGCGTGGGAGAGTTCAGTCATCGACTGTGTCCCTGATGTTGCAGGAATGATGCGAATACCGTGTGGCCCTTCAACGATGGCGTCTTGCAGGTCACACTCTCCGGCCAATACATGGCCTAAATTGCGTTTAGGTCGAATGCCGAGCATCACGTCCACGTTGGCCAGACCTAAGTCTGCATCGAGCACCATGACTTTTTTGCCTTGGCGCGCCATACAAATCGCCATGCCTAAGGTTACGTTTGACTTACCAACTCCGCCTTTGCCTCCGGTTACCGAAATAACTTTAGTCAACGAGGGTTGGGTTAAGCGGCGTAGCCCGCTAGCTTGGTCTTGAATCATATTCTTCGTCATAATCGTCCGCCGCCTAGAACCTGTCTGCGTCACTATTCCAATAGTGAGGTTCGTTATCTGTCGACTTCTCTAGCAACTCATTTGCTTTCGCTACCATGTATTTTGGCTGAGCAATCACAATGTCTTCTGGTACACGTTGTCCGTTCGCGATATACGCGACGGGCAATGCGTTTTGCACTACAACACTGACAAACTCTCCCAAACTCAGTGACTCATCGAGCTTGGTCAAAATACATCCAGAAAGTGGAATACGTTTAAAGTGATCAATGGTCTCTTGTAATACTTTGCGCTGCGCCGTGGCAGGCAGTACCAAGTAGCTATGAATCACTTCACCAATTTCGTGCATTAGGGTGTCAAGCTGCTCTGACAATCGGACATCGCGCTGTCCCATGCCGGCAGTATCGACCAAAATTAGGCGACGATTTCTCAACTGATAAATAACATCGGCTAATTCATTGGAATCTTTAGCAACTTTTACTGGGCACCCCATAATTCGACCATAAATAGCCAACTGTTCATGAGCACCAATTCGATAAGTATCTGTGGTCACAAGCGCCACGTTGTCCGCGCCAAACTCCATGGCAGCGCGTGCGGCTAATTTGGCCACTGTCGTGGTTTTCCCCACACCGGTTGGGCCAAGTAATGCGACCACGCCACCGCGTTTAAGGATGTCTTGTTTGGAGATAGGGATCTGGTCTGAGACTAAACCCAGCAATGCTTTCCATGCTTTGGTAGGCGGCGTGTCTTCAGGTATGTAACACGCTAATTGATCGGCCAAATCCGAAGAGACGCCCATCCGCTCAAGGCGCTTAATTAACATGGCTCTAAGGGGCTCTCTTCGCTCCACTTCTTGCCACATTAACCCCGATACTTGATGCTCAAGCAGACGACGAATCGAGGACATTTCCTCTTTCATCTCTTCAAAATCTTCGTTGGGCATCGCTGATTCTTGCGCGCGACCACGCTCATAACGAGAAGGATCCAAGCGCGCAGCCGGTTTTTCAATACGGCGGTCTTCTGCAATCAGCTTGGCCAAAGGCGAATCTTCACGTACGCGAACATCGTTATCCTGACCTGATTTATAAGAGGTATTTTGACGCTTCAACAACGCCGCCAGCGAGTCTTCTTCTTCCTCATCACGAGGCGGAGTCCCGCCACGATATTGGGCCAGCATATTGGCAAAACGTTTGGTCATCGAACGTCCAGAATCACCTTGTGATTGTAGGCTCACCTTGTCATCATCAAGGCGACGCTGATTTGATGAGGCTAAGCTCGCACTGGCTTGGCTATGCTGGCTGGCTTGGCTATGCTGGCTAGCGGACTGAGAGGCAGGGACATGTCGTGGGTTGGAGTTGTAGCTGTGACTTGGCGCCGCTCGCTTCGCTGCGGAATCTCCGTCAACAGCCGCCACGATTTCTACGCCACCAGCGACTTTTTTGTTCGACATGATTACTGCGTCATCGCCTAACTCTGCTTTCACTTGAAGCAGAGCGCCACGCATGTCTTTTGCAAAAAATCGTTTAATTTTCAAATTAGATACCGTGTTTTACCGACTCTGTTCTAGTTACCGACAGCTTGAACAATGCGGATTTGTTTTTCGTCAGGTATTTCTTGGTATGACAGCACACGCAGTGATGGAATCGTATTCTTCACGAACTTGGCTAAGGTTGAACGCAACACCCCTGATGTCAGGAGCACAGCAGGCTCACCTTTGAGCTCTTGTTCTTGTGTGGCATGGCTCAGTGATGATTGCAATCGCTCTGCCAAACCAGGTTCTATCCCTGCGGACTCTCCTCCCGAAGCTTGCATTGTCTGATGCAATATTTGTTCCAGTTCAGGAATCAAGGTAATAACCGGCAACTCTGGCTCTATACCGTTGATTTCCTGAACGATTAAGCGCTTCAATGAGATTCGTGCAGCGGCCGTTAGGATGTCGGGTTCTTGACTCTTTGATGAGTATTCCGACAAGGTCTGAACGATGGTACGAATGTCTCGAATGGGCACGGCTTCGTTGAGTAAGTTTTGCAGAACTTTCACCACGACGCCAAGTTGCAGCTGATCGGGTACAAAGTTTTCCACCAACTTCGGCGCGCTGCGACCCAACATTTCAAGGAGATTTTGTACTTCTTCATGACCGAGCAATTGAGAGGCGTTGTTGGTCAACAGCTGGCTTAAGTGCGTCGCCAACACCGTGGACGAGTCAACGACGGTGTAGCCTAACGCCTGAGCATGCTCGCGCTGCTCTTCGCGAATCCACACCGCTTCAAGCCCAAACGCGGGGTCAATGGTCGGTTCACCCTCAATCATCCCGTACACTTGGCCTGGGTTGATTGCCAGCTCCATATCTGGGCGAATCTCCGCCTCGCCTACCGCAACGCCCATTAAAGTGATGCGGTAGCTATTTGGCGTCAATTCCAGGTTATCGCGAATGTGCACAGCTGGAATGAGGAAGCCAAAATCTTGAGAGAGCTTTTTACGCACCCCTTTCACTCGCTCAAGCAGTTCACCCCCTTGGTCTTTATCCACCAATGGGATCAGGCGGTATCCCACCTCAAGACCAATGGTATCGACCGGCTGAACATCATCCCAAGAGAGCTCTTTCGGCGTGGGAGCTTCTGTCTCTTGCGTGGCGGGCAGGTTCTTGCTCTCGGCCTGTTTTTTCTGCTTGCGTTGAATGAGGTACGCGCCGCCGCCCGCCAACAGAGCGAGGAGCAAAAACGCAAAATGAGGCATACCCGGAACGATGCCCATGACAAACAAAATCGCGGCGGTGATCATCAGCGCCTTGGGGTTGTCAAACATCTGAAAGACAACCTGCTGTCCCATATCCTCGTCTGTATTTTGACGCGTCACCATGATCGCGGCGCCAATCGACAACAGCAATGATGGGATCTGGGCGACCAAACCATCACCAATGGTCAGCAAGGTATAGATTTGAATCGCTTCACCAAAGCCGAGGCCGTATTGCGCCATACCGATCGATAAGCCGCCGATAATGTTGATAAACAGAATCAAGATACCGGCGATGGCGTCACCTTTAACAAATTTTGACGCACCGTCCATCGAACCATAGAAATCGGCTTCTTTGGTCACTTCTTGACGTCGAGTACGCGCTTGATCTTGGTCGATCAGTCCCGCGTTCAAGTCTGCGTCAATCGCCATTTGCTTACCGGGTAAAGCGTCCAAGGTAAAGCGAGCACTCACCTCAGAGATACGCCCTGCACCTTTGGTCACGACCATAAAGTTGATGATCATCAAGATGAGAAAGACCACCAAACCGACAGCGTAGTTACCACCAATCACCACGTTACCGAAGGCTTCAATCACCGAACCTGCCGCTTCAGGTCCTTCATGACCGTACAGCAGTACCACACGCGTTGAAGCAACGTTGAGCGCCAAACGCAGCAAGGTCGCAATCAGCAGTACCGTGGGGAAAGCCGCAAAATCAAGCGGGCGGCGTGTGTAAACCGTGACGAGCAGCACCACCATCGCCAAAGCGATGTTGAAGGTAAAAGACAAATCGAGCAAAAAAGGCGGGATCGGCAATACGATCATCGCCAATGTCGACAGCACCATGACAGGCGCGCCTATCGCGGGTAAGGCTCGCTGAGGTATCGGTGGCAGCTTATCTGCAAACGGCAAAGAAAACTTCATAGGTAAGTAATGAGAATCTATGGAAAAAGAGTCAACGTCAGCTGTTTATGCAATTTTTAGTCCAGTGATGTTGTCAAAAAACTGGCTAGAGACAAGAACTAGGCGACCCATCTTTCGAAGTGACACCTGTAGCACGACTGACGTTCACGCCTGGATATTGCTGACGGCGTTAGGGTCTGAGGTTAAACAGCAACTCGCCTTGTTTGGTCTGAGGTTGGTAATCGACACAAGCCAACCCTGAGGTAGGGAACAGTGGCGGCGCCATATCCACCACAAACTCCGCGGTCAAATATCCGACCAGAGGTAAGTGAGAGACGAGCAACACAGACTCTAGCTGCTCAACATCAATCAAGGCGTCAATATACTGCGCGACTTGCTCAGAGTCCCCATAGGGCGTGATGTCATCCAGTGTCTCTACTTTATTGGCGTCAAAGCAGTGAGCGATCTCCTGCCATGTCTGCTGAGCACGGATATAAGGGCTGACAAGAACCTTATCAAAAGAGCGATAGCCCTGCTCGACACACGCTTTTGCGACCGCTAGAGACGCTTGGCGACCATTCGCGGTTAACTCACGCTGGGCATCACTGTCGGCAAAATGCTCTGCTTCCCCATGGCGCATAATAAAAATTTTCATGGCTAAATCCTACACTACCCTGCCAGCGCCCATTCGACGTGGCGAATTTATTATCGTGCCAGTCCTGCTGGCCATTTTTACTCTCAAGTATATCAAGAGCGTGGCTAAAGACACCGATTTTATTAATGTATTGTTGACGAAACGATCGCAATCTCGGGCAGGTTCCGACGAGCGTTTTATAAAATCAATGACTTTTCTTAACGATATGGTTTGCAGACAGGCACATCGCGTTCATAATTGTTAAAAAGAACGACGACTATTTGCATTACCCTAATCGCCATTCACATCACTCGCCCACTTTTTGGAGAACATCGTGCACATTAGCCCAAATGATACCAATCAATACCATTATCTCGAGTTGGACAATGGCTTGAGGGTATTGTTGATTCACGATAAAAACGCACAGAAATCCGCTGCGGCATTGGCGGTGAATGTCGGTCACTTCGACGACCCTGAAGATCGTCAAGGGTTAGCCCATTACCTTGAGCACATGCTATTTCTCGGCACAGATAAATACCCTAAAGTGGGCGAGTTCCAAAGTTTTATTAGTCAACACGGCGGGTCAAATAACGCTTGGACGGGCACTGAACATACCTGCTTCTTTTTCGATGTCTCTCCCACGGCATTTGAATCTGGCCTAGATCGTTTTAGTCAGTTCTTCACCGCACCACTGTTTAACTCCGAAGCACTCGATAAAGAACGCCAAGCGGTCGACTCTGAATACAAACTGAAACTCAATGATGACTCGCGCCGACTGTACCAAGTCCACAAAGAGTTGGTGAATCCTGCTCACCCGTTTAGCAAGTTTTCAGTGGGTAATATCGACACCTTAGGCGACCGAGAAGGCCAATCGATCCGCGACGAAATCGTTGCCTTTCACCGTGATCACTACTCAGCGGATCTCATGACACTCACAGTGGTCGGCCCACAAACGTTGTCTCAACTTGAGGAATGGGTGCGAGAGAAATTCACCACAGTGCGCAATCAGCGCTTGGCGGGCAAGCAGATCGAGGCGCCCTACACTCATCCGGGTTCCACCGCTATCCGTGTTAATGTCGAACCGGTTAAAGATCTGCGAAAAATCATCCTCACCTTCCCCATGCCAAGCATGGATAGTCATTATCAAACCAAGCCTCTCTCTTATTTCGCTCATTTGCTTGGCTATGAAGGCGAAGGCAGCTTGATGTTGGCACTCAAAGACGCTGGGTGGATCACTTCGTTGTCCGCAGGGGGCGGCACCAGTGGCAGCAACTACCGCGAATTTACCGTCAGCTGCGCACTGACTCCAGAAGGGCTTGAGCACATTGATGAACTGGTTCAGGCGGTGTTTAGTTACCTGACCTTAATCAAAGCGCACGGTTTTGACGAATGGCGCTACATGGAAAAACGCGCCGTGTTGGAGTCAGCGTTTCGTTTTCAAGAGCCGACTCGCCCCCTCGATTTAGTCAGCCATTTGGTCGTCAACATGCAGCATTATCATGCGCAAGACATCGTCTACGGCGACTTTATGATGGCGGGCTACGATGAGGCTTTATTACGCGAATTGATGGGCTATTTCACGCCGCAGAACCTGCGCATCACCGTGATTGCCAAAAACTTGCCGTGTGACCAGCAAGCCAAATGGTACTTCACGCCCTACTCGGTTAAGCCACTCAGTGATGAACAGATGGCGTTCTATCACGCGCCATCAACGCTGACGTTTGCTCTGCCAGAGAAAAACCCGTTTATCGCCTACGATCTCGATCCTCAGCCTATTGCTGAGCATCAGCTTGTCCCTGAAATCCTTGAGAATTTGCCTGGATTTACTCTCTGGCACATGCAAGACAGCGAGTTTCGGGTGCCAAAAGGCGTTGTCTATGTGGCGATTGATAGCCCACATGCGGTCGCCAATCCGCGCAATATTGTCATGACGCGTCTGTGCGTGGAGATGTTTTTAGACTCGCTGGCCAAAGAGACCTACCAAGCTGAAATCGCTGGTCTTGGCTACAACATGTACGCACATCAAGGGGGCGTGACGCTCACCCTCTCCGGTTTTAGCCAGAAACAACCCGAGTTGATGGCGATGATCCTGAAACGATTTGCAGCGCGAGAGTTCAGTGCTCAACGTTTTGAGACCATCAAAGCGCAGTTGAAACGAAATTGGCAAAACTCGGCGCAAGATCGCCCTATATCGCAGTTGTTCAATGCACTAACAGGCATACTCCAACCCAATAACCCACCGTATGCGACGTTACTTGACGCGCTAGATACCATTAACGTCGACGAGCTAGCACGTTTTGTCGATGCTATTTTAGCCGAGTTGCACGTTGAGATGTTCGTCTATGGTGACTGGACCAAACGCGATGCGCTCGCCCTCGGTGAGACATTGAAACATGCGTTACGCGTTAAAAATCAGCAGTATGAAGAAGCATTGCGTCCATTGGTCATGCTTGGCGAAAACGGCACCTTCCAACGAGAAGTGCACTGCAACCAAGAAGACTCAGCGGTGGTGCTTTATTACCAATGCGAGGATTCCTCGCCAAGAAACATCGCCCTCTACTTGTTAGCAAACCATTTGATGTCGGCGACATTTTTCCATGAAATTCGCACCAAACAGCAACTGGGGTATATGGTGGGCACCGGCAATCTGCCCCTCAACAAACACCCCGGTATTGTGTTGTACGTACAGTCGCCCAATGCCGCTCCGATTGATTTAATTGCGTCGATTGACGAGTTCCTTAATGCTTTTTACATGGTATTGCTTGAACTGAACGAGTACCAATGGCACAGCAGTAAGAAAGGGCTTTGGAACCAAATCGCCACCCCAGACACCACATTGCGCGGCCGCGCGCAGCGTCTTTGGGTCGCGATTGGTAATAAAGACAAAGAGTTTAATCAGAAAGAAGTGGTACTGCGTGAACTTAAGAGCCTGACCAGAACGGACATGATTCGCTTCGTGGTCAATAAACTCAAACCGCGCACCGCCGATCGTTTGATCATGCACACTCAAGGCAACGCACACAGTGATGCCCCGCCGCTCAATTTAGGTCTAGAGATTGGATCTATCGAACAGTTCCAACTCCGACCTAAAGATGTCGAACTAGGCTAACTCAGACGCCACAATGGCCTTTAACGAATGGGGGTGGAGCTTGATGCACACCCCTTGATATTTAAAGGCGACCGTCGGGTTGCTGAGCCGCTCGCCCTCTCCTTTCGGACTCGACAATTTCACTTTCACTCCCATCTCATCCAGCTTCCCCCAATGCGCTTTCAATAGCGGAAAACGATGCTTGATCTCTTCAAGGTAAGCCTCGGCATCTTGTGCCTGTGAGGGAACCACAAATTCAACATGTTCCCAACTTTGCTCTGGATACACTTTTCCGGGCGCCGGATAAGGGAGCTCTAAGCACTCAATCGACCAGCCCAAGCTTTCAAGAGGTTGATGAAACTCAAGCACAACGATGGGACGGCCATTAATACGCGCTGTCGAGATTTCCTTACCCTCTTCACGCCAGGCCTGATGGGCAAGTTCAGCCAACGCATTGTCATTGATGCGCATTGCGATGTGATCCGCCTGGTAAGGACTCAAATCCAAATGCAGCAACTCGCTTAAATCGCGAATTTTATGCATGAAGTTATCCAAATTAGCTTTCATTTGCGCTGGCAACAGCGCTGCGTCTGACAGGGATTGAGCCATGGTTTTGCATCCAGTACGTTGAGATTGCGGCAATAGTAACAAGTTCGCGCTGAAAAGTAGAAAATTTCCCAATTAAGTCCCTATAAGCGCCGCGATAAAGTTGTTATTATGTGCGCCAATTTATGAACTAGATCGAGATATGCATTCACCCTATCCCCACGGATATTATGCGCAGCAAGATGCCCATCTGCTCGCCGAAATTGAATGCATACCCAACCAATTCCCGAGAATTGAAGGAAGCGCGAGTGAATATCCAAGCACTTATTAATGACAAAGTTTCTCAGGCTCTAGAAGCCGCTGGCGCACCTGCAGGCAGCCCTGCAGCGGTACGTCAATCTGCAAAACCACAGTTTGGTGACTACCAAGCGAACGGCGTTATGGGCGTCGCGAAAAAACTCGGCACCAACCCACGAGAATTTGCACAAAAAGTATTGGACGTACTAGACCTCGATGGCATCGCCAGCAAAACGGAAATCGCTGGCCCAGGTTTCATTAACATCTTCCTTGATGAAACCTTCCTTGCAAAACAAGCCGATGCAGCGCTTGCCGATGCGCGCCTTGGCGTGGCGGCTGAAGCACAGCAAACCATCGTCGCAGACTACTCAGCGCCAAACGTCGCCAAAGAGATGCACGTTGGTCACTTGCGCTCAACCATCATTGGTGACGCGGTGGTGCGCACACTGGAGTTTTTGGGCCACAAAGTGATTCGCGCTAACCACATCGGTGACTGGGGCACGCAATTTGGTATGTTGATTGCCAACCTAGAGCGCGTACAGAAAGAATCTGGCGAAGTGTCGATGGAACTGTCAGATCTTGAAGCCTTCTACCGCGAATCGAAAAAGCTCTACGACGAAGATGAAGCATTTGCAGAGAAAGCCCGTAACTACGTGGTCAAACTGCAAGGTGGTGACGAATACTGCGCAGAAATGTGGAAAAAACTGGTGGATGTCACCATGATCCAGAACCAGCGCAACTATGATCGCCTCAACGTTTCTTTGACGCGTGACGACGTCATGGGCGAAAGCATGTACAACGACATGCTGCCAGGCATCGTTGCCGATCTCAAAGAAAAAGGCTTGGCGCAAGAAGACGATGGCGCGCAGGTCGTCTTCCTTGACGAGTACAAGAACAAAGACGGTGAGCCTATGGGTGTCATCATCCAAAAACGCGATGGCGGCTTCCTCTACACCACAACAGACATTGCGTGTGCCAAATACCGCTATGAAACGCTAGGCGCTGATCGCGTGTTGTACTTTATCGACTCACGTCAGCATCAGCACCTAATGCAAGCGTGGACCATCGTTCGTAAGGCAGGTTACGTACCAGAAGAGGTTACCCTTGAGCACCACGCATTCGGTATGATGCTTGGCAAAGATGGTCGCCCATTCAAAACTCGCGCGGGCGGCACTGTGCGCCTTGCTGATCTGTTGGACGAAGCGCAAGAGCGTGCCATCAAACTGATCGAATCGAAAAACCCAGATCTTGATGCGCAAGAGAAAACCAACATCGCGACGACCGTAGCGATGGCAGCGGTGAAATACGCGGATCTCTCTAAGCACCGTACCACGGATTATGTGTTTGACTGGGACAACATGCTCGCATTTGAAGGCAATACAGCGCCGTACATGCAGTATGCCTACACGCGTGTTGCGTCGATCTTCGCCAAAGCGGAAATCGAAATGGACGCGTTGTCTGGTGAGATTAAAGTGACGGAAGAGAAAGAGAAAGCGCTGATCGCTAAGCTTCTGCAATTTGAAGAAGCAGTACAGTCAGTGGCTCGCGAAGGTCAACCTCATATCATGTGTAGCTACCTGTTTGAGTTAGCGGGTCAATTCTCTAGCTTCTACGAAGCATGCCCAATTTTGAGCAGCGAAGATGAGTCCATCAAGCAAAGCCGCTTAAAACTGGCGGCATTGACCGCGAAGACCATCAAACAAGGTCTTTCTCTGTTGGGTATCGATACCCTTGAGCGCATGTAATCGCGCCTAGCCTTGACCATTCAGGCGACGAAACGAAGGTTGGTGTGAAAGCATCAACCTTTTTGTTATCCATGGACTAAGGACCCTCACCATGAGTTTTGAACTTCATCCCCAGCTGGTTAAAGACACGACCTTACTTGGTCACTTCCCACTCTGTGTTGCACTGCTACACAAAGACAGTGCCGTGCCTTGGGTTATCTTGGTGCCCAAACGAGCGCAACTCAAAGAGCTGCACCATTTGCCGATGCAAGAACAGCAACAGTTTTTGCTGGAGTCACAAGCCGTGAGCCAAGCTCTGGAAGCCACCTTTCGACCTGATAAACTGAACCTTGGGGCGCTGGGCAACATGGTGCCGCAACTGCACATTCACCATATCGCTCGCTTTAAGGATGATGTGGCTTGGCCTGGCCCTGTTTGGGGCAATACGCCGGGTGAACATCGTAGCGACGAGGCACAAATTGAGATATCAACTCGCTTGAGCAATGTTCTGTCGCTTAGTCACTTGTTTACACGAGTTTGAACTTCTGTCGAGCACCACAGCAGCAGACGTCTACATGCTAGTGATGATAGCAATCTGGTCATTTCGGACGGACACATATCGTGTCCGAACCGTAATGTTGTGCTCATTGACATCATCTATCCTAGACAGTTTCCCTTTGCGTAACCATATCGCCAACATGGCATCAACCCCATCGAGCGACAATGAAAAACGCTTGGCAAGCTCCGCTTGGGTCACCGTACCACATTGATCAATGTAAGCTTTTAGCTCTGATACGATCATGCGGTTTGCACCTCTAGCGACGCTTGCTCTCGTCTTCCCGCCACTTTCAGAGCACGCCAAACGCCTGCACTGACAACGACAATCCCCGCAATCCACACGCTGCTACTCAGAGGATGATCGGTAAAATGCGCCACTTGGTAATACAAGGCCGCGCTGCCGTAGGCCAGCCCCATAGTCCATACGGCAATAAAGCGTGCGTATCGAGCGCCAAATTCACGCACATACGCTCCCATCGCCGCCACACACGGTGTATAGAGCAATATGAATACCAGATAGGCGAACGCTGCGTGAGAAGAAGCAAAATGCTGCTTTAAGTTACCGAAAATCGATGCGTCCACCGCTTGCTCTTCTGCCACCGCTTCGGTGTCGGATAAATCCCCCACAGAAATGCCCAACGGGTCGCTAAAGCTCAGGCCAATCAAGTTATCGCCGATCGAGGCAAACGCCTCTTCCATACTGGCTAATAAATCATACTCACTCTCTTCACCTTGCGCGGGCGCGTAGAGGTTATTCAAGGTTCCGACCACCGCTTCTTTAGCAAAAATGCCGGTGATGATGCCGACGGTTGCCGGCCAACTGTCCGCTTCAATACCGATGGGCTCAAATACCGGTGTGACCCACACCGCCGCTTGCGACAGCACCGAGTGCTCGCTGTCCTCATTCCCAAAACTGCCATCAGTACCGAGCGAGTTCATAAAACTCAAGATCGCGACAACCATGACAATGGTTTTCCCCGCGCCAAGCACAAAGCGTTTGAGCTTTTGCCAAGTTTTGATCAACACATTTTGTATCGTCGGTAGCTCATAATCCGGCATTTCCATCACTAAACTCTCACTCGAACCTGGATAGAGCGTGTGCTTAAGTACCCAACCCGTCAACACTGCGGCGACAATGCCAAGTAAGTAGAGGGCGAAGACAACGTTCTGCCCACTTTGCGGGAAGAAAGCGGCAGCAAACAGCGCGTAAACCGGTAGACGAGCCCCGCAGGACATAAACGGCGCCATTGAGGCAGCCAGCTTACGCTCTCGTTCTTGATCGAGCGTGCGCGTGGCCATAATGGAGGGTACGTTGCAGCCAAACCCAAGCACCAAAGGCACAAATGCTTTACCCGGTAAACCGAGTTTTTGCATCACCTTATCCAGCACAAACGCAGCGCGAGACATGTAGCCTGAACTTTCCAAAATGGCGAGAAACAGATACAAACACGCGATCACAGGAATAAAAGTGGCGACGGTTTGTATACCGCCACCAATGCCATCGGCAAGTAAAGTCACCAACCACACGGGCAGATGATCATCGAGCAAGTAGTGGCCGCCATCGACCAGCAAAGCGCCGACACCAATATCAAAGAAGTCGATAAATGCGCTGCCGATGTTGATGGAGAACATAAA
The DNA here is from genome assembly GCF_059834135.1 of Vibrio sp. R10-SG-ISO4. NCBI lineage: Bacteria > Pseudomonadati > Pseudomonadota > Gammaproteobacteria > Vibrionales > Vibrionaceae > Vibrio > Vibrio sp. R10-SG-ISO4. The sequence goes on along the minus strand of NZ_JCBDHJ010000018.1, from coordinate 108,771 downwards.
CATCAAATACATCACAACAAAGAAAAACGGCACGCCAACCCACTTGTTGAGAATGACGTTATCAACATTTTGTGTGAATGAATGGCTTAACACTCCCTGGGCTCGACGCACCTGTTGGCACAATTGGTGAAGATAGGTGTATTTGGTATCTGCCACCAGCAGATCAATATCCATCGTCAATTGACTCTGAGCCAGATGTACCTTTTCTCTTGACGCTTGAGTGAGTCCGTTGAGCACCAAGCGGTCACTTTCCAGCGCTCGGATCGCCAACGCACGCGGATTCACTTCAGCCTGACTCGACAAGGTCGATGAGAGCGAATCAATCGCCGCTTCAAACGCATCACCGTAATTCAAGCAAAATGCTTTCGGCGCAATGCCTTGCACTAAACGTTTATGGATATGCGCCTTAAACTGTTCAACGTCACTCTTTCGGTTGGCAGAGAGCGCCCAGACGGGGCAACCTAAAGCGCGTTCTAGCGCGTTGACGTCAATGGTTTGTCTGACTCGTTTTAGGGCGTCCATCTTATTGAGCACCACGATCATCGGTCGGCCGAGCTCGCGTAGCTGCAAAGTCATATAGAGGCTGCGTTCAAGACAGGTCGCGTCAACGACATTGATGATAAGATCCGCAGGATGAGTAAGCACTGCCCGGGAGGCAATAGACTCGTCTATGCTGTTGCCATCGTTCCCGCTATCAAGCGCGTAGATACCCGGCAGATCGGTTAAAGAGAAATCATCGCCGGCATGGTGAAAGCGGCCGGTCTTTTTCTCTACCGTCACGCCAGCCCAGTTACCCACTTGCTGACGCGCGCCCGTTAAGCCGTTAAACAAGGTCGTTTTGCCACTGTTTGGATTGCCGACAGTGAGAATTTGGTAATTCATGCGCGCACCTCCACATCAATCGAGTTGGCCATAGATTGACGAACGGCCAATGAGACACCGCGTACTTCAACTTGCAGTGGGTCTCCCATTGGTGCGACACGAATCAAGGTTACCGCCGTGTTAGGCAGAAGCCCCATGACCATGAGTTTCTTGCGTACTTCTTTTGACATCTGACCAAAGCCAATGATGGTCGCGGTTTGACCCGGAGAAAGCTGAGATAATTGCATAACAGACCAATCGATAGTGTAAATGAGAAATATTACTATTAGTTATTGAGATGATATCTCTCTCTACCCGGTCAGATATTGTCTGAAATCAATCTTTGCATTTTTGTCCTCGTCACTTTTGTTAATTTTCGCCTCGTCAATACCGTCAAAATGGGACACTTGTTCAGACCTTCCCCACATTCCACATGACATAAAATCATCAAAAACCCACATAAAGTAACTAAAATTCATATACTTAAAACGATTGACGCAATTCTTATAGTAAAATGGCGTTAATTTTATAAGTAAAATAAGTGCGGGTATTTATAGTGAACAGGTCGCTAGGGCACAGCCTGAAGTGACATTGAATTCCAGAGGTGGCGCAGCGCGCCACTCCGGCAGCAAGCGAAGGTGTCATTGACACCCGTGGTATAGTCCCCCCGGCTATACCACGTTATTTTTTTACTCTTCCCCCTGCCCTTCGACAAATTGAGTCGGCGACACTCCAAAGCGATATTTAAACCGTTGACTGAAATACGAGGGATCGTTAAAGCCACATTCAAACGCCACATCCGACACTTTTTCCCCCGCTAGCAAACGTCGACATGCATGATCGAGGCGTACTTCATTGAGATATTCGGTAAAAGTGGTGTGCTGATGGCTTTTTAAGCGGCGCTGAAGGCTGCGCTCTGAGACATAGAGCAATTGCGCCGCCTTTGATAAGCCAAAATCCGCCTCCGCATAGTGCGCTTCAACAATGGTTTTCAGTTTGGCGAACCAAGGGTCCCTCTCTTCTTGCACAGAGTGCGGCAGTTGCTTGACGGCTGAGCGCTCAGTGAAGTGATCGCTCACTGGCCACGTAAACTCCTGCATATTACGCTCTTTTGAGCAGTGAATCGTCACACTACCACCGCTCGCCTCAACCAACTGGCTCATTTTCATCAGGTAATCTTGGCCGAGGTCCGCATGGTCGATCGACTCCCCTTGATCTAGCACCGTCAAGGCAAGGCGCTCAACATTGTGGTCAATACGCATCATCACCGTCTGGTTGCGATAGCCGCGCTTAATGACATTATCAATCAGCACGTTAAGTATTTCGTCGAGGTTGAACGCATTTAGAGAGAGATAAACCGCTTGATCTTGTGGCCACTCAATATCCAAGCTCTGCCCTGATTTACGAATCTCTTCTTGCCAACCATCGATCGCCGCATGAAAAATGAGATTAAAGTGGTAAACCGGATCCGCCTCTTTATTCGCTTCGCGGGAAAAAATCGATAACGCGAGCTCTTGACTGAGCCTATCGACCACTGGTTTAAACTCCGCACTGTTGTATGGCGGCATCGTCAACTTACTCTGTAAACTCGCCACAGAGTGGGCGTAAATAAGACGCCGAATGTGAAGTTGTTTCCTTAACTGGACATTATTCGCCAATAGCACTCGGCTTTGGTGTTCAAGCTGGTGGGTTTTCAGTTCCACTTGCGCTTTAAGCGCTCGGTTTGCTTTGGCCATTAGCCGCGATCGCCAATACACTATCCAGACGATACACGCACAGAGCAACACCACGGCCGCCCCTATCGAGCTGTGCTCTAAGTACCAAGGCTTATTAACGAGAAATTGAAAGCGGTCTTCCTGACCGGTGCGTCGGCCGTTGTGTGTCACTCTCACGCTCAATTGATGCAAGCCGGGTAGCAAGTGTTCGATGGTCAGCGTCACCCCCTCCAACACTTGCCATTCAGGCTCGTTATCTAAACGATACTCAATCTGCGCGCCACTCAACTGAGGCATCACACCAAATTGGAAGGAGAGTGACTCGCCAAACTCTGTGGTTAGTCTTCTATCCGGTGAATGGCCCAAAGCGACCCGTTCCTGACCAACGTTCACTTGACTGACTACGACGCGACCAGATGGGAGCGCTTGATTTGCTAAACGCTCAGTATCCACTGTCATCAAATGATGGCTTGAGCCCATCAGCAAGGTGTGTTCGCGGCCAGATTTAGCGCCGCAAAGCCCAGTGACAAACTCATTATTCCTCAGCCCTAAAGGCTCGCCGTAGTGCTCCTTGAGCGCCCCCGCCAATGTGTATTGCGACAGCCCTGCAGATGTCGTTAGCCAGATACCTTGCTCATTACTCATCAAGCATTTTGGCGAGATATGGCCTTCAATCAACGCTAGCGATTCGGTGATCCCTGTCGCCGTATCAACACGATAGAGCCCGTATTGACCGGCCACCCAAAGCTCATCATCTGCCACCTCAATAATGTGGCTCACGCCGCCGTATTGGCTGCTGTCATCAACAAACTTAATCACACCACGCTCGAGCAAATAGAGTCCATGATCGGTGCCGATCAGCAAACGCTCACCGGCCGATTTGAGATACGTCAGTTGCGCTGGGAGGTACTGCGTTAACATCCAATCCGAGACAAAATCACGGAACACTGCGCGCTCGGGATCATAGCGCCATAACTGCTGGTCACTGGCCCCCCAGATGTGGCCCTGACTGTCAACTTCAAGATACTTGGCAACCGGTGCATTCGATACCAGTTGTGGCTCAGCAAGGCGACTGGGTGGTAAGGTGATCACGCCATTGGGGGTCGCTAGCCACAAGGTCTCTTGATGCTCCATCACATCACTAACAGCGCCTTGATACACTAATGTCCTCTGCCCTCTATCTGTAAGGTCCAGTTGATAGAGCCCGAGTGTCGTTAAGAGCCAATACCCTTGACGCTGCGCCATTGGCTCCAACATTAGGGGTTGCTCTCGCTCCGTTCCTTCGCTGAGCAATTGCGGATTAAAGCGCTGGAAATTGGGAGAGAACAAGGAGTAATAGCGCACGCCCTTATCGGTTGCCAACCAAATACCGCCCGCTTCATCGTTGACGATGGAGTAGATACGCTCTCCATAAAGCGGGTGCCCAGCCAAACGCTGGGAGCCAAGACGGCGTTCAGCACCATCGTTATGGGAGTAAATAATCAAGCCGTGTTCAGTGCCAATCCAATACGCGTCATCTGTTTCTGCCAAGCTCAGCACGTGCGAACCCGGAATGTCGGCGACCATTTGAGTAGGACGATGGATATTAAACACCAGCGCTCCCGACAAGGTCCCAACCACAATTTCGCCTCGCTTCGCGGAGTAATGGAACTTTTCAATGTAATGCTGCTGCGAAAGTGGCACGTGTTCGAAATGACGTCGGTCGGAGACGTAGGCGCCCGCATTGGTGGCGAGCACCCATTTGGAGACGACAAATTGCGCATCATTGATGATGATGGTTGAGGATTGGGTAAACTGATACAACTCCATCAAAGAGAGCGTATCGAGTTCACCACTGGGGATATGGTAGGTGTAAAAATAGCGTTCATCGGCCAACCAAATGTAATCTCCCGACGCGCCGATGGAATGAATATCAGTGCCAGGAGTGAGGCTCAACACCAGTTCGCGCTCCTGATTTGGCAGCGTTCGATAGATTTCATTGCGAAAGAAAGACCAAAATGCATGGTCAGCGTACGCCACTTTATCGACATCATGCGTCAGCGCCGAGCCGACGTTCGGCGCCACGTTTTGACCGTCAAAAAAGAGGATTTGGGCTCGAACATCTTGCAGCCACAAACCGCCGCCCTCAGCAAGAAACAACTGTTTGGCGGCAAAGACCTTACCCTGACTTTGACTGGGTAGAGAATAAAAGACCTCTGGAGAGGCCACTACAACGTGTGCGCTCAAGCACAGCCAGAAAGCGATGAGTTGAGTCATCAGTTTTGATAAAGGGACGACGCGCAAAATACACCTGTTGCTATCAGTGACGCGCAGCGACAAGAGTCGCTGCGCAGTTATTTTGAGTCGATAATTATCTAACAACGCTTGGTCATTACAAGGTGTTTGCGTCTCACTTATCACATTCTTTGTGGCAAATCGTTGTGACCGAAAGCAAAAAGGGAGACACGTCGTCTCCCTTTTCCCTCGCTTCCTGCGCTGAGCGCGTTACACCAAACGTCCGTTGCGCTCTATATCTGAACATTTTTATATCTGAACGTCTTAGTCCGATAAACACTGCTCAAAACTGTCCGCCATCTGCTGCATAAAGTTGAAATAACCGCCAGATTCTACCACGATGTCTGCGCCGATGGGGTCAAGCACGCCTTGGTTGACGTCGGTGTTTCGCGTCACGGACTCGACCACCGCAGGCGTATATTGTGGCTCAGAAAAGACGCATTTCGCCTCTTTCTTCGACAGTGCTTGCCTTATTGCAATCAAGGTCTTCGCGCCTGGCTTGCGCTCTGGGCTGACAGTGAAAAAACCCAATTGATTGAGGCCATAATCCTCTTCAAAGTAACCATACGCGTCGTGGAACACGTAGTAGCCTTGATCTTTTACCTTGCTGAGTTGAGCGGCAATCTCATTGTGCTGCTGGCGCAGGCGCGCTTCAAACTGAGCAAGGTTGGCTTGATATGCTGCTTGCTGACTTGGGTCTATCTCAATCAACTTGGCACTGATCGCTTTGGCCACCTGAGAAGCCGTGTCCACGCCCATCCAAAAGTGGGGATCGTGACTGCCATGATCGTGACCGTCATGATCGTGACCGTCATGATCATGATGATCGCCCTGATATTCACGCAAAGGGAGACCGTCAATTTTGCTCAGTGTTAGCACGTTGTCACGCCCCTCTAAGATTTTGTCAAGGAAAGGCTCTAGGTCTGGGCCAAACCAAATAATCAAATCCGCTTGGTTGATTCGGCGCACGTCAGACGGACGCAACGCATAATCGTGCGGCGAGGTGTTGGCCGCCAATAAAACATCCGGCTCGTTGATGCCTAGTGTTAATTCATACGAAATTAATTGGATCGGTTTTATACTCGCGATAATATCGCTGGCCACGACACTCTTGCTGCTCAAGATAAGCAACAAGAGAGGAAGGAAACGTTTCATTTATGTACGACTGCTCTATAGCGTTGAGAAAGTATAAATGTTACATTATAACAATACTGAATTGCAAATGAGTTCTATTCATGTCGACTCTCGTCGAACTAGCTAATATTTCGGTCCAATTTGATGAGCGCAAAGTGCTCGATAAGGTCTCCTTGACCATCAAACGCGGCGAAATCACCACCTTGATTGGCCCAAACGGCGCGGGTAAATCCACCTTAGTCAAAGTGCTGCTTGGCTTGCAGAAGCGCTTTACCGGCCAGATCACACGCCAAAAAGGGCTGCGCACCGGCTACGTCCCACAGAAACTCAAGCTGAATGATTCGCTCCCTTTGACCGTTGAGCGATTTCTTAAACTGGCCGGGCGTTACAGCCAACAAGAGATCATCGACTCGCTCAAACTGGTGGGCGCAGAACACATGCTCATGGCCAATATGCATTCGCTATCTGGCGGTGAAACGCAACGCGTGTTACTCGCGCGGGCTCTGTTACAGCGTCCAGATTTATTGGTGCTTGACGAACCGGCGCAAGGGGTCGACGTGCAAGGGCAAATCGATCTGTATGAGCTGATTGATACGCTACGCCGCCGTTTTAACTGCGCGGTGTTTATGGTCTCCCATGATTTACATCTCGTCATGGCCAAGACCGATGATGTGATTTGTCTGCAACATCACATCTGCTGCTCCGGCCCACCTGCCGACATTACACAGCACCCCAATTATATTGCGCTGTTTGGCCAAGCTCAACGTGAGTCACTGGCGTTTTATCACCACCAGCATGACCACCATCATCATGATTTATCCGGTCAACCCGTAGCGGGCGATGCAACGGCCTGTTCTCACCATTCTCACGGACACCATCATCATGATTGAGTTTTTACTCCCCTCACTCTTTGCCGGTCTTGGTATTGCGGCGATCTCCGGTCCGTTGGGTTCATTCGTCGTGTGGCGAAAAATGGCCTATTTTGGGGACACCTTGGCTCATGCGTCGCTAATGGGTATCGCACTCGGCTTTTTGCTCAATATCAACTTGTATCTCGCCTTGGTGGTCTGCTGTTTGGCGCTCGCGGTGATTCTGGTCACGTTGCAACGCCAGCAGTTGGTCGCCACCGATACCTTACTTGGGATCTTGGCTCACAGTGCCCTATCACTCGGTTTGGTCGCCGTCAGCTTTCTTGATCACGTACGTATTGATTTGATGAGCTACTTGTTCGGAGATTTGCTCGCCGTCACGCCCACAGATTTGATCTACATTTACCTTGGCTCGCTCGTCGTTGGCGCGGTGCTTATCGTCTTCTGGCGTCCGCTCATTTCTACCACCGTCAATGAAGAGTTGGCGGCTGTCGAAGGCCATAACGTCGATTTGATGCGCTTGATTTTAATGTTGCTGGTCGGCCTAGTGATTGCGATTGGTATGAAATACGTCGGGGCCTTGATCATGACCTCACTACTGATCATTCCTGCTGCGGCGGCAAGACGTTTTGCCAAAAGCCCAGAGCAAATGGCGTGCTTTGCATCGCTGATTGGCAGTGTCGCGGTGATCTGTGGGCTGTCGCTCTCTTGGCATTACGATACCCCGGCTGGTCCATCTGTCGTCATCTGCGCGACGGCCTGTTTTATCCTCGCTCAGTTAAAACGTATTGATTAACCAATAGACCAAGCGCCGCGATCAGCGGCGCTTTACATTTTTTCTCCCCAAGTTTGCGATGGATCAAGCCTTTCGCATTTAGCTCTGCCTTTCCCCGCCAAGCGAGTTATCCCTGTCTACACTTAAGTAGGTAAGTTGCAGATTGCAGATTACTGCTTGTCCGAAGCTATGTGGCCGAAACTGAGTGTGCACACATTCAATACCCAGTGAGGCACAACAATCGGTTCGTTCTTGATTCATCGTTGGCGTTGATTTTGTAAGGGGGGCATCATGGAAAACTCAACACTGCATCGCCACTCTTCACTGGCACAAACCCATCACCTAAACGAGCAAATGACCGGCTTGTTGGAGCGTATGCAAGTTCACCATCCCGCTCTCGACCACTTAAGTTTTGCCCTGTATGACGACAGAGATCATTTGCTGCGCAGTTACGCCGACAGTACCTCGCTTTCGCTCAATATTACCCATTACGAAGCGCCACTGAGTTCATTACCGACGCTGCGCCAAAGCCTGCAATCGCGCAGCCCGGTCATTTTGACGCATCTAAAAACATTGCGCCGCTCGCCGCATATTGAGTCTTTACTGCGCGATGGCTACCGTTCTTCGGCGACCATACCAACCTTTATCCATGATCGATTCCTTGGGTTCATCTTCCTCAACTCTTATCAAGAGAGTGCGTTTACACCGGTGGCGCTCGATACCCTTAAGCCTTACTTGGAGATGATGAGGTTGTCGATTTTTTCTGAGTATCAGCTGGTGGATACCTTGATCAATTGCGCTTGCAAGCACGCTGCGCAGTTTCCGCTCTATCAACGAGAATCTCGGGCGCACAAACAGCGCGTCGCCAGTTTTACACATGTAATAGCAACGGGCCTTGCGCTCAAATACGATCTCGATGACGAAACCATTGAACACCTCAGCTTATTTTCGCAGTATCACGACATTGGCAAAGTCACGCTACCGGCCGAGCTACTGTGTAAACCCGGTAAGTTGACCGAGGTAGAACTCGCCACACTCAGAGAACATGTTCAAGCGGGCGAAGCCATCATTCATGAGTTCATTGAGCAAGCGGGCGCAAGTGGTCACCCCAGTGCTGAACTGTTTTTACACATCATTGCGCACCACTATGAGTTTCTCGATGGCTCGGGGTATCCTCGCCATCTAAAAGGCAATGAGATCCCTCTCGCCGCTCGTATTGTCTGCGTCGCAAATATCTTTGACGCTTTGATCACCCATCGCCCGTATAAACAGGCATCGTCGATTCTTTACGCACTACTAGAGCTGGAAAAGATGGTTCAGATGGGTAAATTGGATCGTGATTGCGTCAATGCACTGCGCGAGCATCAAAGCGAACTAAAAGCGATATCAGAGCGCTATCCTGAACTCGACCCAAGTGAACGAGCGACGACAAATTAGTGACTTGGCTGACCAAACGACGCACGATCCCGTATAATTTTCATTCAACAATATAAAACCTTATCTTTCCTTGGTTGTTATTAGGCATCCAAAGCAGGATAATGTCGGGATCGGAATATCTAAATTATATAACTATGACCGAATATCTTTTGTTGTTGGTCGGCACTGTGCTGGTAAACAACTTTGTACTGGTAAAATTCCTGGGTTTATGTCCATTTATGGGGGTGTCTAAGAAATTAGAGACCGCTATTGGTATGGGGCTCGCGACGACGTTCGTGTTAACCCTCGCTTCCGTGTGCGCGTATTTAGTAGAAAACTACATCTTGCTGCCGCTTGGGTTGCAATACTTACGTACCATGAGCTTCATTCTTGTTATCGCCGTCGTCGTGCAGTTCACAGAAATGGTGGTACACAAAACCAGTCCGACACTCTACCGCTTACTCGGCATCTTCCTGCCGTTGATCACCACCAACTGTGCGGTGCTGGGTGTTGCCCTGCTTAACATCAATGAGAACCACAACTTTATCCAATCGATTATCTACGGCTTTGGCGCTGCTGTGGGTTTCTCTATGGTGCTGATTTTGTTCGCTTCGATGCGTGAACGTATTAACGCTGCGGATGTGCCAGTCCCATTTAAAGGGGCGTCTATTGCGATGATCACCGCAGGACTGATGTCTCTCGCCTTTATGGGCTTTACTGGGTTGGTGAAGCTGTAATGAGTGCCATCCTAATTGCCGTTATCGCGATTGCCGCGCTTGCTGCGCTGTTTGGCGCAATCTTGGGCTTCGCCTCCATCCGCTTCAAAGTAGAAGCCGATCCGATCGTCGATCAAATCGACGCGATTTTACCGCAAACGCAGTGTGGCCAGTGCGGCTACCCTGGCTGTCGCCCTTATGCGGAAGCGATCGCCACGGGAGACGAGATCAACAAGTGTCCTCCCGGCGGTCAAGCCACCATTGAGAAGCTGGCGGATTTAATGGGTGTCGAAGCGACAGAGTCTGCGCATGACCTAGATGAAGCCGTCAAAAAAGTCGCCTTTATTCATGAGGATATGTGTATTGGCTGCACCAAGTGTATTCAAGCCTGCCCGGTTGATGCCATTGTTGGCGGCACCAAAGCACTGCATACCGTGATTAAAGATGAATGTACTGGCTGTGATTTGTGTGTCGCGCCGTGCCCAACGGACTGCATTGAAATGATTCCTGTAGAAAACACTACAGCGAACTGGAAGTGGCAACTGGACGCCATTCCTGTTGTTGATATTACCGATTCTGCCTCCGCGCAGAAAAGCGTGAATTAAGGACTGGTATGTTGTCATTAATCGAACAAATTAAATCAGGTACGCTGTGGCAGTTTCCTGGGGGAATTCACCCACCAGAGAATAAACAGCAGTCGCTGGGCAGTGAATTGGTTCGCGCCTCGTTGCCAACTGAAATTGTGCTGCCTCTCAAACAGCACATCGGCAAAGAAGGGACATTACTGGTTGATATCGGCGCGCACGTCTTAAAAGGTGAGCCGTTAACCAAGTACGACGTCACGTTCACGTTGCCCGTGCACGCGCCCACCTCAGGCACCATTACGGCGATTGAGCCTCGTACCACCGCCCACCCTTCCGGTTTGGCGGAGACCTGCATTGTCATTCAACCCGATGGCAAAGACACCTGGTATGACAAAGCCCCTTGGCCTGATTTCAGCCAACACTCTCCAGAAGCTCTGATTGAAAAGATCCGCCTAGCGGGGATTTCTGGTATGGGAGGCGCTGGCTTTCCTACCGCGAAAAAGATTCAATCAGGCCTCTCGCGTACCGAGATTTTGATCATCAATGCCGCTGAGTGTGAACCCTACATCACCGCCGATGACACCTTGATGCGAGAGTTTGCACAAGAGGTGATCACGGGCATCGAGATTGTCGAGCATATTCTCAAGCCAAAGCTGACCGTGATCGGCATTGAAGACAACAAACCTGAGGCGATTGCAGCCTTAGAAGCGGCAGCGCAAGACAAAAACCTGATCATTCGTGTCGTACCGACTAAGTACCCCTCGGGCGGCGAAAAGCAGCTCATCAAACTGCTGACTAACAAAGAAGTCCCCGCCGATGGCATCCCAGCGGACATTGGGATGATGGTACAAAACGTCGGATCGCTGTACGCCATCAAACGCGCCGTTGTGGATGGTGAACCTTTGATTGAGCGCATCGTTACGTTAACGGGCAATGCATTTCGTCAACCACGCAACGTCCTTGCGGCTTTGGGTACCCCAGTTCAAGCGCTGCTCGACGAGTTCGGCTATCAAGCAGATAAGCGCCTACCTCGATTGATCATGGGTGGGCCAATGATGGGCTTTACCTTGCCGCACGCCAATGTGCCCATCACAAAAACATCCAACTGTATTCTTGCCCCAACTCGCCGCGAGATCGCCCCTGCGGGTACGGAAATGGCGTGCATTCGCTGTGCTCAGTGCGCTGAGGTTTGCCCCGCGTCACTATTGCCTCAACAGTTGCAGTGGTATGCGAAATCGCAAGAGTATGAAAAATGTGAAGAGCTCAATCTAAAAGACTGCATTGAATGTGGCGCTTGTGCGTACGTCTGCCCTAGCGAGATCCCACTGGTGCAATATTATCGCCAGGCCAAAGCGGAGATACGCACGCGCAAAGAAGAAGCGCAAGCAGCAGAGCGTGCCAAACTCCGCTTTGAAGAGAAAAAAGCGCGTATGGAACGCGACAAAGCCGAACGTGAGAATCGCTTCAAAAAAGCCGTGGATGAACGTCGCAGCGAGATGAAAGCCAGTGGAGGAGATGACGCCATCGCCGCCGCCATCGCGCGTGTGAAAGCGCAAAAATCCACAAGCGAAGACAGCAAAACCAAGCCAGCGGTCGCCGCCGCGATTGCCAGAGCCAAAGCGAAACAAGAAGCGGCTAGAGAGCAAGCGACAAGCAGCAGCGACCAACCGGACAACACGGAAATGGCCAAGTTGCGAGAAGAGCGTAAACGTCAAGCCCGCGAGAAAAAAGCGCAGAAAGTGCAACAAGAAACCACTCAAAGTGATGAGCAAAGCGAAACAGACAAATCTTCCGCCGTCGCCGCTGCAGTGGCCAGAGCGAAAGCGCGCAAAGCCGCATTAGCAAGTAACAGTAGCGAAGAGACACCTGAAGAGCACAAGCCAGCAGAGGATCCCAAAAAAGCGGCAGTCGCGGCAGCGATTGCTCGCGCTAAAGCTCGTAAGGTGCAGCAAGAGAGCGAAACGGGCTCCAGCAGCGAAGAGGCTCGAGCTAAGAATGCGCCTGCTGAGGATCCGAAAAAAGCCGCCGTCGCGGCAGCGATTGCTCGCGCTAAAGCGCGTAAAGCGCAGCAAGAGAACGAAACGGGCTCCAGCAGCGAAGAGGCTCAAGCTAAGAATGAGCCTGCTGAGGATCCGAAAAAAGCCGCCGTCGCAGCAGCGGTTGCGCGCGCCAAAGCGCGTAAAGCGCAGCAAGAGAGCGACGCAGACTCCAGCAGCGAAGAGACTCAAGCTAAGAATGAGCCGGCTGAGGATCCGAAAAAAGCCGCCGTGGCGGCAGCGGTTGCGCGCGCCAAAGCGCGTAAAGCACAGCAAGAGAGCAACGCAGACTCCAGCAGCGAAGAAACTCAAGCTAAGAATGAGCCTGCTGAGGATCCGAAAAAAGCCGCCGTGGCGGCAGCGATCGCTCGCGCAAAAGCACGTAAAGCCGCCCAACAATCATCTAAACCTTCTGAGGAGAACAACTAGTGGCGTTCTTTATCGCAAGTTCCCCCCATGCTCACAGCCGTAAAAGCACGCCGGATTTGATGAAATGGGTCGCCGTCTGTGCCTTGCCCGGGCTTGCCGCTCAAATCTACTTTTTTGGTTGGGGCACTTTGATCCAACTGATTTTTGCCATTGCACTGGCACTGCTACTTGAAAGTGTGGTGATGCTGGTTCGTGGCCGCTCGCCCATGTCAGCACTACGTGATAACAGCGCCATCGTGACCGCTTGGTTGCTGGCTGTGGCCATTCCGCCTCTTTCCCCTTGGTGGATGATGGTGATTGGATTGGTGTTCGCCATCGTCATCGCAAAACACCTCTACGGCGGTATTGGACAAAACCTCTTTAACCCAGCAATGGTCGCCTACGTGGTGTTGCTCATCTCCTTCCCTGTCCAGATGACCAGTTGGATGGCGCCGAGCACACTACAACCTGTCAGCACCTCCCTTGCCGATACCTTGTCGCTAATCTTTAGCGGTTACAGTCAAGAAGGGCTGTCGCTACAACAAATTCGCACCGGTATTGACGGCATCACTATGGCCACGCCACTCGATGCGTTTAAAACTGGCCTGCTTACAGGAAATACCAGTGTGGAAGTGATGCGACAAGCGCAATTTAGCGGTTTAGGCGGCGTCGGTTGGGAATGGGTCAACTTGGCGTATTTGTTTGGCGGTTTGATGCTGATAAAACTGCGCATCATCAGTTGGCACATCCCTGTGAGTTTTCTCGCTAGCCTCGCTGCCATGAGCGGCATTTTTATGCTCATCATGCCAGGAGAGACCGCCTCACCCATCTTGCACCTCCTGTCTGGCGCAGCCATGATCGGCGCCTTTTTTATCGCAACCGATCCGGTGTCGGCGTCGACCACTGTCAAGGGACGCTTGGTATTTGGGGCCTTTATTGGCGCTATGGTCTTTATCATTCGAACGTGGGGCGGCTTCCCAGATGGCGTTGCCTTTGCGGTGCTACTGGGCAATATGTGTGTACCCATGATTGATTACTACACCAAACCCAAAACTTACGGTCACTGAGGGGTATCATGCTGAACGCTATACGTAACAACGGCGCAATCCTTGCCATCTTTGCCTGTGCTTCTACAGGCTTAGTTGCGCTGACTCACTACTTGACCGCCGATCAGATCCAGCGTCAGGAGCAAGCACAGTTGCTCTCGGTACTCAATCAGGTCATCCCACATGACCTGCACGACAACGATCTCTACCAAGCCTGTACCTTGGTAACGGATCCGCTGCTTGGCACGACTGAGCCTATGCCAGTCTATCTCGCTTCCTTAAATGGCGAGCCTAGCGCCATGGCGATTGAAGCCATCGCGCCCGATGGCTATAACGGCTCCATCAAACTCATCATTGGCGTAAAACAAGACGGCACCGTCACCGGCACCCGTGTATTGAGCCATCAAGAGACACCCGGACTCGGTGACAAAGTCGATTTACGTGTCACAGATTGGATCCTCGACTTTACCGGCAAAGTGCTGACTACGGATAACCAGGCCAGTTGGAAAGTACGTAAAGATGGCGGGCAATTTGATCAATTTACCGGGGCGACCATCACCCCAAGAGCGGTCGTCAAGGCGGTACGTAATACGTTAGAGTATGTCAACGACCATCGTGGTGACATTCAATCTCAACCGCTCAATTGCGGAGGTGCGCGTGACTGAACATCAAACACTGATTAAGAATGGTTTGTGGGACAACAACCCCGCACTGGTCCAACTGCTTGGCCTATGCCCTTTGCTGGCGGTCTCCTCTACCGTCACTAATGCGCTTGGCTTGGGGATTGCGACCCTGCTGGTTCTGGTTGGATCGAACGTGACCGTCTCTTTAGTACGCGACTATGTGCCAAAAGAGGTACGCATTCCGGTCTTTGTGATGATCATTGCCTCGTTAGTGACCTGCGTGCAGCTGCTGATGAACGCATACGCTTACGGTTTGTATTTGTCGCTAGGCATCTTTATCCCCCTTATCGTGACCAACTGCATCATCATCGGACGCGCTGAAGCGTTTGCCTCGAAAAACATACCACTTCTTGCCGCTCAAGACGGTTTTTGGATGGGCATGGGGATGCTGATTATTCTTGTCATTTTGGGAGCAATGCGTGAGATTCTTGGCAACGGTACCTTATTTGATGGTGCAGAGCTGCTGCTAGGGCAATGGGCAACGGCGCTGCGAATTGAAGTGTTCCAATTTGACAGCAATTTCCTGCTGGCAATGCTGCCGCCAGGTGCCTTCATCGGCGTTGGGCTGCTGATTGCGATTAAAAACACCATCGATAGTCGACTGAGCGCGCGCAAAGAAAAAACCAAACCAACGATAGAAAGAGCGCGGGTGACCAGCTAATCAACACACGGGAAGTCAGCGAATAATGAACAAAGAGAAACGCATTCAAATTCTACAGAGGCTAAGAGATGACAATCCGCACCCGCAAACGGAGCTGAATTGGAACACGCCTTTCGAGCTGCTGATCGCGGTTCTCCTCTCGGCTCAAGCCACCGATGTCAGTGTCAACAAAGCCACTGACAAGCTCTACCCTGTTGCCAACACGCCACAAGCGATGTTTGATCTCGGTGTTGACGGCGTGAAAGAGTACATCAAAACCATTGGCTTATTTAACTCAAAAGCAGAAAACGTCATCAAAACCTGTCGTATTCTGCTCGACCAACATAACGGTGAGGTGCCTGAAAACCGTGAGGCACTCGAGGCACTACCTGGAGTGGGTCGCAAGACGGCGAATGTCGTCCTCAACACTGCCTTTGGTTGGCCAACGATTGCGGTCGACACGCACATTTTCCGCGTCTCCAATCGCACCAAATTCGCTATGGGCAAGAACGTTGACCAAGTAGAAGAGAAACTGCTTAAGGTGGTCCCCAAAGAATTCAAACTCGACGTACATCACTGGTTGATCCTTCATGGCCGCTACACCTGTTTGGCCCGTAAGCCAAGGTGTGGCAGTTGCTTGATTGAAGACCTGTGTGAATATAAAGAGAAAGTTTACCCCGACAACTAGGAGCTAGGCACATGTCAAACGGACGCATTCTACACACCATGCTACGCGTAGGTGATCTCGACAAATCTATTCAGTTCTACACTGACGTAATGGGCATGTCTCTGTTACGTAAAAACGAAAACACAGAATACCAATACACGTTGGCTTTCGTTGGCTATGGCGATGAGTCGCAAGGCGCGGTGATTGAGCTAACGTACAACTGGGGTACCGACAGTTACGATCTTGGCAACGCATTTGGCCATGTAGCGGTGGGTGTCGATGACATCTACGCTACTTGTGATGCGATCAAAGCCGCTGGCGGCAATGTGACCCGTGAGCCAGGCCCCGTAAAAGGTGGCACGACACACATCGCGTTTGTTGAAGACCCAGACGGTTACAAGATTGAGTTGATTCAAAACAAGCAAGCGACAGCAGGGCTTGAAGGCTAACAGTGCCAATCAATTCAACCTATGGGTAGCCTCGGCTGCCCATTTTTATTTGCTTTACATGATAATGATTATCACTTAATCTTATCCTTCTCATAGAGAGGAGAGACAAGCATGCAACTGGCAGAATGGGAAAAACACACACTGCTCGCAGACGTCGCGTTTAAGGACCAAGACCACTTACGCAGTATTCTGCATTATCAACAGGCATTAACACTGAGCGAACGACTGGGTGAACAGGTCGATGTCGATATCGAAGACCGACTGATGATCTCGGTGATTTCGTGCCACAACCTAGCGACCTTCTGGCGCTCGATGGGCGATGAAAAGTATGAACTGAAGTATTTACAGCTCGCTTCAGAGAAAGTGCTGACGCTGATCCCTCAATGCCCGAATTCAGACTGTGACGCCTTTGTCTCTTCGATCGGCTGCTGTAAAAAGGCGTTAGTGGAGTTTATGAAACGCCACCCCAATCCGACCATCGCTCGCATGGTACAAGACATCGATACAGCGACCAATTGCAACTTAATCGCACAGTTTAAGCTGAACTGATCGGCTATCTTGCTAAAAACTTGGCTTCATGTTTTACCTTACATACTGAAGCTATGCAGCGGATACAAAAACAGCGCCAAATTTTGGCGCTGTTCTTTTAGACTTGGGTACGACCGAGAGAAATCACTACGCGGCGGTTTTTATCTTTGCCAAGCGGTGATGTGTTGTCCGCCACCGGACGACGACGCCCATAACCTTGAACTTGAATCCTGTCTTCCGGTAAACCAAGCGAACGGAAGTAACGTTGCAGCACTTCAGCACGCTGCTCAGATAAGCTTTGGCTGGCGGCTTTACTGTCTAACGAGTCGGTGTATGTCGATACCAACACCAAGTCGATATCTTGGTTGTGTTTAATGTACTCCGCAATTTGTGCAAGGCGTTTTTGCGAAGCTTTATTCAGCTCTACGCTAGAACGGTCATAATGTAAAATGGTGAAGGCGATATCTTCAAAGCTGTAAGGCAACAAGTTGGCAATACAGTCACTAAATACGTTGTAGGTGGGCTGAAAAAGCACCGACGACAACGCCACCTCTACCCGCTCGTCACGACTTTGCCACTCTTGATAGCTAAACGTGGGATAACGCCCCTTTTCAAGCTCACCCAAAATGCTCCACGCGGTTTGTCCACCAACGTAACCATCAAATTGCTGAAAAAACTGAATGCTCGACATGCGGCTAGCGCCATCGCCAGGTCGCCATGCTGGAGGCATCGACACTAAGCTAACGTCTCTTGTCTGCCCCATTGGCCGTTTCATCTTCAGCTCAAAGTCCAGATTGATCTTTTTACTGGCTTGGGAAGAAAACACCGCATCGCCGTAGTTTGGGATAGGATGAACCAACTTACATTCTAGCGGCGTATTGGCAACCATTTGCCAGGTTGACTGCATCGGCGTTGCCACATAGCGCTTCTCAAGCGCAAAGGCGTTCGCTTCAAAACCGGCAATGACTAGCCCTAAACAGGCAACGTAGAATTTGTTCATAGTATGCTTCATCTCTAATACTGCTGGGTGACTGGCGTTGCCGCTTGTCACTCTGTCTGCATGACTTTGGTGAGAATAATGCAAAAAGCTCGCCAACACTTTCATTCCCCAGCGTCGCCATCAAAGAGATTAACGGTTTTTCTTGTTGACAGAATCTGCAATAATGCTGCCCCTGTCACATAACAATAGACCAACATGAGTTCAGAAAACGAAGCATTGACGCTTAAAAAACGCTTTCGAGGCTATTTCCCAGTGGTGATCGACGTCGAGACCGCAGGATTTAACGCCCAAACCGATGCCCTCTTGGAAATCTGCGCGGTCACCTTACGTATGGATGAAAATGGCGACCTCCACCCTGCGTCAACGATTCACTTCCATGTTGAACCATTTGAAGGGGCGAACTTAGAAAAAGAAGCCCTAGAATTCAATGGGATTCGTGACCCATTTAGCCCGCTTCGCGGCGCAGTGACAGAAGCCGAAGCATTAAAAGAGATTTATAAGCTTGTTCGCCGCGAGCAAAAAGCGGCGGACTGTAGCCGAGCTATCATCGTTGCGCACAATGCCACTTTTGACCACAGTTTTGTCATGGCAGCAAGCGAACGTAGCAAGCTCAAACGCGTCCCATTTCACCCCTTCGCCACCTTTGATACTGCCGCATTAAGTGGTTTGGCCTACGGTCAAACTGTTCTGGCCAAAGCGTGTAAAACCGCAGGGATGGAATTTGACAACAAAGAAGCCCACTCTGCGCTCTACGACACGGAGAAAACCGCAGAGCTTTTCTGTGGCATCGTCAATAAATGGAAAGCCCTAGGCGGCTGGCCACTGAGCGACGACGCCGATTAATACTAAAAACATGTAAACACAATTATCGAGTAAGTTATGAACCCTGTTGTTATTTCCGTTTGCGTTATGCTAGCGCTTGCCCTGATGCGCGTGAACGTCGTGGTCGCGCTGACATTCAGTGCTATCATCGGCGGCCTTGTCTCTGGCATGAGTCTAAATGAGGCGGTTTCCGCGTTTGAAAGTGGTCTAGGTGGCGGCGCAACGATTGCACTGAGCTACGCAATGCTAGGTACGTTTGCCGTTGCGATTTCAAAATCCGGCATCACCGACCTTCTAGCAAGCAGCGTGATCAAACGTATTCATGGTAAAGAGAATGCCAATGCGTCACTTGGCCTTAAGTACGCCGTGCTGGTTGCCCTGATTCTAGTGACCATGTCATCGCAAAACGTCATTCCTGTCCATATCGCCTTCATCCCTATTCTTATTCCACCTTTGCTAGGCGTATTTGCAAAACTGAACCTTGACCGCCGCATGATTGCCTGTGTGCTGACTTTTGGCCTGGTCACGCCATACATGGTGTTGCCGATCGGTTTTGGTGGCATTTTCCTCAACAACATCTTGCTGAAAAACTTGCACGACAACGGTCTTGAGTCTGTCACCGCAAGCCAAGTGCCGATGGCGATGCTGCTCCCTGCTGCGGGTATGGTGTTTGGTCTGATCACGGCTATTTTTGTCAGCTACCGTAAGCCTCGAATCTACAAAGAGACGGAGCTGACGCATGTGGAAGAGAACACCACCCAAGTGAACAAGAAGAACGTTCTGACTGCCGCATTGGGTATTATCGCGGCATTGACGGTTCAGCTCTCGACCGGTTCAATGATTGTCGGTGCCCTAGCTGGCTTTATGGTCTTTACCTTTGGTGGTGTGATTGCCTGGCGTGAAACTCAGGATGTCTTTACTAAGGGTGTGCACATGATGGCTATGATTGGCTTCATCATGATTGCAGCCGCAGGCTTTGCAGCGGTCATGAAGCAAACCGGTGGTGTTGAATCTTTGGTTGAAGCACTCTCTACCAGCATTGGTGACAACAAACCGCTCGCTGCGCTTCTGATGCTCATTGTTGGCCTATTAGTCACCATGGGTATCGGTTCTTCTTTCTCCACTATTCCTATTATCGCCACCATTTACGTTCCACTTGCTGCTGCGTTTGGTTTTTCACCACTGGCGACCGTTGCCCTTGTCGGTACGGCGGCAGCGCTTGGTGATGCAGGCTCTCCGGCCTCTGATTCGACCTTAGGCCCGACGTCTGGCCTGAATGCCGATGGGCAGCATGAGCACGTATGGGAAACGGTTGTCCCGACCTTTATCCACTACAACATCCCATTGATCGTCTTTGGCTGGATTGCCGCGATGACGCTCTAAACGCGTTGGTCTTTGGATAAATGAAAATCTAAAGACAATTAAGATCAAAAAAGCTGACTCTAGGTCAGCTTTTTTACGTTTGGATGATGCAGACAACACCTATTTGGCATGTTTTTCTGCCACCGCCGCCAGCACTGGCGCCATATCTTTCAACAACTCTTCATTCACAGGGGCATCCGATGAATCGGTAATGTTGATGGACGTACGGTTCCCAAGATCGCCAAAGAGGAAGGTATAAGTTCCCGCTTTCAGCTCGGTCGGTTTCACTCCGATATCATCCCAAAACGCATCATCCGGTGAGGCATACTTGGCCTTGATGGTGCCTTGAGATTGGTTGCGCGCTTCGATGGTAAAGCCCATCTTAGGTAGCAATTCTGGCAAACGCTGCCATAGGACATCGTATGGAGTACGAGCGATGATAACCGGGAAACCACTGCGATCTCGGCCCATTGTAATAGGGATCTGTTTAACCAGCTCTTGCGCTTTACGCGTCGCTTCTTCACGCAAATCCAAATCATAGCGAGCGGTGACAAGATTGGTCATCAAAGCGTTGTAGCGAGATTTATTGGTCGCAGTAACAGGCATAGATTTACCGCCTTCGCGCCAATCGATAAGAGAAATTTTGAAGCCGTAGCGGTTGTTTGCCACAAGACGAGAGATATCGTAGCGAGAGCTGAGTTCCACATCTTCATCAGCAGAATTCCATGTCACCCAATCGGTTTCAATATGGTCTGCCGTTTGCTCTACGATACCGATGTTGCGCTCACTCAGCATGGTTTGCGCAGTTTGCCAAACGCGATCCAGTTCGTCTTCGCGTAGCAGCCATAATGTCGTTTCCCCTTCTTTGCGCTCTGCTCGCGCGCCAGGAATCAAGGCTAGGACCTGCTGGGGAGGGCGGATATCCACTTCACGACCAATTCCACCGCTAAACTCACCTTGAGGAATTTGGTAGTTGGGGTAAAACTGAGGCTCTGCGCCCGCCGGTAACGTCCACTCGGTTAAATCAGGGGCATTGAGATACTCAAAGTCGTCTTTGGCTTGGCGACGCTGCGTGGCGCTGCCTGAGCAGGCGCTTAAAACAAAAACAGCTAGTGAACTAACGACTAGCTGGTGAGACAATTTCATTGAAACTCCTAAGAAATCAAAGCCGAAGCTAAGCTTCGGCAGTTATCCTAAATCAGTAGATGCCCGCATCCGTCATGGCTTGCGATACAATCGGCTGCGCGTTGTCTGACAGCTCTGTCAGCGGCAATCTTAGGCTACCGTGGTCAATCAGACCCAACTTATGCGCCGCCCACTTGACCGGAATCGGGCTTGACTCCACAAATAGATTCTTGTGCAAAGGCATCAAACGTTGGTTGATGACTTCCGCTTCATCGTATTTGCCTTCGCTGGCTAAGCGGAACATGGTCGCCATATCCGCAGCCGCAATATTGTTGGTCACAGAAATCACACCTTGACCACCCATTTTGACGAAATCCAAACCCGTCGAGTCATCACCACTTAGTAAGATAAAATCTTCGCCACAAAGTTCACGATGAATCGCAATTCGACTCAAATCACCGGTCGCATCTTTTAATGCAACGATGTTGTCGATTTCAGAAAGGCGAGCAACCGTCTCAGGTTTAAGGTCTACCGCAGTACGACCCGGTACATTGTATAGGATCAGCGGCACTTCGCTGACGTCAGCGATCGCTTTGTAGTGCTGGTACAAACCTTCTTGTGTTGGCTTGTTGTAGTATGGTGTAACGCTCAGACAACCGGCGATACCCGTATTATTCAATAGGCGGCTAAAGGTGACTGACTCGTGGGTTGCGTTCGCGCCTGTGCCTGCTATAACAGGAATACGGCCATCCGCGAATTCCAGCGTCTTGAGTACAACCTTGACATGCTCTTCTATCGATAACGTCGATGATTCACCCGTCGTACCTACCGCAACAATACCGCTGCTGCCCGCAGCAATGTGGTATTCGACCAGTTTTTTCAGACTCGCGTAATCGACTTCGTCTTCTTGATTAAACGGTGTAATTAACGCGACGATACTTCCTGAAAACATGTCTATCTCCCTAATTTCGATACTTATCGCATGTTACTGTATGGGGATTGAAAAACACAAGCGGTTCGTCACGCTTAAATCACCTAAATCTGTGAATATTTATCATATGTTAGCGTTGGCGCAATTCTGGGTAAAATCTATCCCAACCTAGACCACTCCACAACCCGATTTGACTTAGGCTGCGCGCTTTCACTCTACAATGTGAAAACACTCAATTTAGGTGATTAGAAAACCTACAGATCCCGCAACTTTCTCCCTTTTAACTGTGCTAAGCTATCTCATTAACAAAGTTAACAATGACTGAAGTGACATTATGAACCAACATCTGGTGATTACCGCGGTAGGGACAGACCGCTCAGGCATCTGTAACCAAGTCGTTCACCATGTGACGCACTCGGGTTGCAACATTGTTGATAGTCGTATTGCGCTATTTGGTAGTGAATTCACGCTTATCATGCTGCTGTCGGGAAGCAACGCAGCCATCACTCGCGTCGAGACCACCTTGCCTTTACTTGGCCAGGAACATGATCTCATCACCATGATGAAACGTACTTCTCCTCACACTCTGTCAGACAATAGCTATATGGTCGAAGTCTTCATTGAGTCGGACGATAAACCGGGCTTAACGGAACAGCTCACCCAGTTCTTTGCCAGCAAAGAGATTGGCCTTTCTTCTCTTAGCGCCCAGACGATCAATAAAGATAAGATTCAAGCGCCGCAAGACCAGTTCCATATCGCTATTTCTGCTTCTGTCGACTCGGGTTGTAACCTGATGCAGTTACAAGAAGACTTCAACGCTTTATGTAAAGAGCTACAAGTTCGAGGCTCACTTAATTTTCTAAAAAATAGTCAGTAAGAAAGGAATACTTCATGAATACACTCAAAGCCGGCTCTCCTGCTCCTGATTTTTCTCTTCTCGACCAAAACGGCGATACCGTGTCATTGTCCGATTTCGCTGGCAAGAAAGTGCTGTTCTACTTCTACCCTAAAGCGATGACGCCAGGCTGCACAGTTCAAGCACAAGGTCTGCGTGACGTGAAAACCGAGCTAGATAAGCACAACGTGGTAGTGTTGGGGGTAAGTATCGACCCAGTGAAACGACTCGGTAAATTCATCGAACGTGACGAGCTCAACTTCGCCTTACTTTCCGATGAAGACCACGCTGTCGCCGAGCAGTTCGGTGTGTGGGGCGAAAAGAAATTTATGGGTAAAGTGTATGACGGTTTGCACCGCATTAGCTTCCTAATCAACGAAGACGGTGTGATTGAACACGTGTTCGACAAGTTCAAAACGAAAGACCATCACGAAGTGGTTCTGAACTACCTGAATGAGAAAGCCTAACGATTGCGTTTACCACCCACTCATCGTGCCTTACCGTGAAAAAGTTGGATAGAGAAAATTACAGAGACAAAAATGCCAGCAGAAATGCTGGCATTTTTACTATCAAAGGTAGGAACTACACAATGAACTTGTTGAGAATCGCGTCTTGCTCTCGTACGTTCTCGGTTTGAACCTGCATGGCAATACTGGCCTCTTCTGACGCGTTGGTCACCTGTGTCGAGAGATCTTTGATTTTCACTGTGTTGCTGTTGATCTCTTCTGCTACCAAGCTCTGCTGCTCAGCCGCCGACGCAATTTGCATATTCATATCCGAGATTCGCTGAATCGCATCACGAATACGCTGCAGTGCACCATCGGCCGCTTGCGCTTTGTCTACGGCATCGACCGCGGTCGCTTTACTTTCGTTCATGGCGGCCGACACTGAGCTCGCACCCGCTTGTAGCTGCTCAATCATGTTGCGGATCTCGGTCGTTGACTCTTGGGTTCTTTGCGCCAGAGTTCGAACTTCATCAGCTACAACCGCAAACCCACGTCCCGACTCACCTGCACGCGCAGCCTCAATCGCGGCGTTCAGTGCCAATAGGTTGGTTTGATCGGCAATGTCATTGATGACCTTCAAAATGGTCTCAATGTTGGCCGTCGCCGACTCAAGCCCTTGCACTTCTTCAACCGCTTGATCGATTCGAGCAGACAGCATGTCGATCGAGGCTGTAGTGTCACTCACCACCGAGGTACCATCAAGCGTTGCTTCATCGGCCTCACGCGCGGCAGCTGCAGCACCTTGTGCATTGTTGGCCACTTCCGTCGCGGTGACCGCCATCTCGTTCATCGCAGTCGCCAACTGTTCAAGCTCTTGTAACTGACTGCGCATTGCTTCGGCAGATTCGTGCGAGCCTTGAACGGTCATCTCTGTGCCGCGTAGGATCTCTGCACCGATCGCTTTCGATTGTTGAATCTGTTGCTGCAACGTTTCCGTGAACTGGTTAAAGCCATACGCAAGCTCGGCAAACTCTTTATCTGTGTTGGTATCAAGACGTTTGGTCAAATCCCCTTGCCCAGATGCCACATCTTGAATCGCCGCGTTGAGTGTCCCTAGTGGGCGCATCAACACTTTGATGAGGAAGGTCAGGCCAAGAATACTCAACACCACACCGATAATCACGTAAATGATCGAGCTATTACGCATATCGCTGATGGCTTTAAACGCGACGCTTTCATCGACAATCGCGCCAATGTACCAGTTTTCACTGGGAACATGCGCCAATTTAATAAGGAAATCTTTACCGTCTTGCGTGATGCGCTGTTCACCCTCTTGAAGCGTTACTTCAGGCAGGTAGGTCGACAAGTTCTCGCCGTTAAAGTCCGAGTTAGGGTGCGCAATGGTCGTGCCATCACCTGAGATAATAAACAGGTAACCCGCATCATGAAGATTGGCTGTGTTGACCAAATCCGCCAAGCCACCCAGTTCCATGTCATAGAACATACCGGCGACCATTTTGCCGTTTTCTTTCACTGGCGTGCCGATCGAAATAATGACTTTCTTCGATGAGACATCCACGTATGGCGCAGTGACAATCAACGCCCCTTTGGCTTTCGCATCTTGATACCAAGGACGAACGCGAGGGTCATAACTCGAATCGGCTTCCCAACCATCGTCGTTTTCTACCAGAGACCCATCGGACTCATAACCATATCCCACAGCAAGAAAGCTCGATTTCAAATTGGGCTGCTCAAGGATTTCACTCACACGTGCTTTATTGAATGGGTCTAACTGCAACACTTCAGTCGACGAGCGGGCCAACGATTTCTTCGCTTCCATCTCGGACACCACCGTGTTTCTTACGCCGTTAACGATTTCGCTCAAGCTGACATCCACCAGCTCCTCGACTTCGTTTTTCACAATGGACAGTTGCTGGACGGACAACAGGGCGACCGTCACAAATAGCAGCGCGGACGATGCGGCGACAATCTTTTGACTAAATCTCATAACTTCCCTCGAAAAATGTATAGGTCGTTCGTATTATTGTAGTTATATCTATCGACTGTGCTGACGTTGACTTGAGTAAATTCTTATAGAAACGATAACTTGTAAACAAAAAGAGTGAATTTTTTCACTCAACCTTTCAATATTTCATCGCTCTATCAGGCAACTCCTACCTGACTGTATAAATCTAGCTGCATAAACCAGATAATTCAAAAGTACTAGTCGACTTTTTTGCCCCCTATCCCTTATGCAACATCGCCTCGTCCACATTGGGTTTGTTCGGGACACCTCCCTTGGCAATATGGAGATTTTATCGAATGAAATTCTGCCGTTAATATGAATCGCGCATAAAAAATAACGCCGCCAGAGTTAAAACTCTAGCGGCGTTATTTCACCGATAACTGACGAGGCACTAAGAAATGATATTCTCTTCTTCACTACTAGGAAGGGCACGCCATACTGCCTTAACCAAAGTGGCCAGAGGAATCGCAAAAAAGACGCCCCAAAAACCCCACAATCCGCCAAAGACTAAAACGGCAACGATGATCGCCACCGGATGTAAGTTGACCGCTTCAGAAAACAGCACCGGAACCAATACATTGCCATCTAACGCTTGGATTATGCCGTAAGCCAACAGCAGCCAGTAGAATTGTGGTGTGAATCCCCATTGGAACAATCCGACCATAGCCACTGGCAAGGTAACGGCAGCCGCGCCAATATAAGGAATGAGCACTGAGAGCCCGACAGACACCGCCAATAACACCGCGTAACGCAGATCCAAAATCGCAAACGTAATGTAGCTCACGCCACCCACAATCAGGATTTCCATCACTTTGCCGCGAATGTAGTTGGAGATCTGCTCATTCATCTCAAGCCACACTTTGTTGGCGAGACGACGATTTCTCGGCAATACGCCACTGGCCATCTCAAGCATCTCTTGCTTATCTTTCAATAAGAAAAACACCAACAGTGGCACGAGAACCAAATACACAGCCAATGTGGCCAAGCTCACCAAAGATGCCAACGACCCTTTGACAACGCTTTCTCCCATTCCCAATACTTGATTTTTCGTGTTGCTCACCAGAGATTCGACGATCTGGAAATTTTCAAGTTCTGGATAGCGCTTAGGTAACTCGGCAATGACTTTTTGTAAACCGACATACATGGTGGGAATATCATTGATGAGATTACCGACCTGTTGCCAAATCGTCGGTACCAGACCAAATACAGCCACCAGCATGATGCTGATAAAGCCCAGAATCACTACCACCACCGATAACGTGCGGGGCAGCCCAACTCGGGTCAACTGATTGACCGGCCATTCAAGTAAATAAGCCAACACGATCGCCACCAGCAAAGGCGCAATCAAGTTGCCGAAAAAGTAGATAGTAATAAAACCAAAGAGCAGTATGGCCACTAGGCTCACGGCATGAGGATCAGAGAAGCGTCGCTTGTACCAGCGATTGATCATTTCGAGCATTTAACTGTTTTCCCTTGTGACATCTAGACAAAGAGTAACATGCAAAGCAAAGTGGCCTTCTTGGGGTTGGCAGTCATGTAGCCACCCTTTCGCCGTAACAAAACGCTGAATATCCTTCAACGATTGCGGGTCAGAGGTAAGAAGTGATGCTGAACTCTGCTCATGAAGCGATGTGAGGTAACGTTTGGCTAATAACAGCGCCATCGGGCACCGCTCCTGGCGCAGATCCAAAATATTGGGTTCCATTCTTCCGCTCGATGCATATTATATCGTGAAGTATTGTATAGTGTTTTTTTAAAAGAGACAGTGTAAATAGAGGTGGCTAAGCAAACTTTGACCGCTATTTGACTCTCCCTCAACCAACTAAGAGAATGGCGGGTAACACAGGGAGACCACCGAGACATTGCACTCGAAACCAACCGCAAAACTCGGTGTCCAAGCAGTAAGTGCAGCTCAGCTTGCTGTCGAGAAAATATCCAAGGAGCATTTCAGGAAATTTATGCTTAAACGTACGCGTTCTATCGTTTGCTTGTGTGTAGCGACTGTTTTAGGGACATCTACCGCCAGCTTCGGCCCTGTTACACCGGTGTATGCCAACACACTAGACTTGCCCGACATTGGTACCGCCGCCAGTGGCACCTTGACGATTGCACAAGAGATGCAATACGGCGACGCCTACATGCGCATGTTGAGAAACGGCCAGCCTATCGTCAATGACCCTGTCCTCAACGAATATATCGACGCTTTAGGCCATCGATTGGTGGCGAATGCGGACGATGTGAAAACCCCCTTCACCTTTTTTATGATCCGCGACCGCAACATCAACGCCTTTGCCTTCTTCGGTGGTTATGTCGCGTTACACAGCGGATTATTTTTGCATGCACAGAGTGAAAGTGAACTCGCCTCCGTCGTGGCGCACGAAATCGCTCACGTCACGCAGCGTCATTTAGCGCGCAGTATGGAAGATCAAGCCAGACGTTCACCTGCCACCATGGCGGCTCTCGCGGGAGCCCTTCTACTTGCGATTGCGGCGCCAGAAGCGGGAATTGCGGCCATTACGGCGACAACGGCAGGCAGCATGCAGGGCCAAATCAACTACACGCGTTCGAACGAAAAAGAAGCGGATCGCTTTGGCATCTCCACGCTGGCGAAAGCGGGATTTGACGTCAACGCCATGCCACGCTTTTTCAGTCGCTTAGCGGATGAGTACCGTTACGCGAGTACGCCACCGCCAATGCTGCTCACTCACCCGTTACCTGAAGATCGCATCACCGATAGCCGAGCTCGTGCACAAAACTATCCGGCAAGACGGGTCGATTCGTCGCTCGATTATCATTTAGCGCGTGCGCGTATCGTCGCCCGCTATGCGGGTATCAGTTCGAAAGCGGCACTCGATTGGTTTGAGCGCACCGAAGCAAAAGCAGAGCCCGAGATTAAACGCGCATTCCAATACGGTCGAGCACTGGTGCAAATGGACAACAACCAACTCAACGAAGCGAGCAAAACCCTGCATGAACTGTACAAGCAGCAACCGAACAATCATTTTTATCTCGATGCGATGAGCGATCTCTATATCGCACAAAAAACACCTGAGAAAGCCAAAACGCTGTTAGAGCAAGCTCTGAAAGCAACACCAAATAACCCCGTCCTGACCATCAACTACGCCAACGTCTTGATGCAAATGGATAAGAATCAAGACGCGTCCAAAGTCTTGCAGCGCTATACCCACGACAACCCAAATGATGTCAACGGATGGCACTTGCTCTCGGAAGCCAGCATTCACTTAGGGTACAGTGACGAAGATTTGGCCGCGCGTGCGGAGATTTTGGCGTTGAAAGCCAACTGGAACAAAGCGATTCAGTATTACACTCAAGCCAGCCAACTCGCTGACCTTGGCAGCCTAAAACAGGCGAGATACGATGCACGCATTGACCAACTTATGATTCAGCGTGATCGCTTTATGGCGCTGCAATAACACAAGATCGAACGATAACAATAATGGAGAAAGACTATGTCTGTCGTGATTTATCACAACCCTCGCTGCTCAAAAAGCCGTCAAACACTGGCGCTATTAGAAGAAAATGGTGTTGAGCCTCACATCGTCAAATATCTCGAGCAAACCCCAAGTGTCGATGAGCTCAAGATACTCTTTAGCCAACTCGGCTTCTCTGAAGTTCGTGACATGATGCGCACCAAAGAAGAGATTTACAAAGAGCTGCAACTGGCCGATGCCGACGATGAAACCCTGTTTCGCGCAATGGCGGAACATCCGAAGTTGATTGAGCGACCTATTGTTGTCAACAAAGGTCATGCCAAACATGGCCGACCACCAGAGCAGGTGCTTGAGCTACTATGAGCTGCCGCCTGATTGTCCTTTACTACAGTCGACACGGTGCAACCCGCTCACTCGCACAGCAGATTGCGCGAGGCATTGAGTCGATTGACGGTTGTGAAGCGTTGCTTCGCACCGTCAACGAGATAGAGAGCGGCGATGATCCCCTCGATCCCATTATTACTCTGGACGAGTTGAAAAACTGCGCGGGGCTTGCGATGGGCAGCCCTGTATGGTTTGGCAATATGGCTGGCGCGTTAAAGCACTTTTGGGATAAGACGACACCATTATGGCTAGCGGGCGATCTGATTGATAAGCCCGCTTGTGTCTTCACCGCATCCTCATCCATGCACGGCGGCCAAGAAACCACCTTGCAGTCTATGATGTTACCGCTACTGCACCATGGGATGTTAATTTTGGGGATTCCTTATTCTGAACCAGCTCTGCATGCCACACGCTCTGGGGGCACGCCTTATGGCGCCAGTGCGGTCACGACACATCAACCACGCACCTTGTCGCAAGACGAAATAGCATTAGCTCAGCAAGTCGGCAAACGTATTGCCCGCTGCGCACGTCAATTAAAGGAACTCTAACCATGCAAGAGATGCAAGCGACCACAAAACGATACCGTTTGATGGCGCTGCTTGGCAATCTGGCGCTGCTCGCTTGGATTGGACTGTGGCAATTATCGTTATCGCCTCACCCTCACCTCAACAGCACCACACTCGCGATTGCTTGGGCTATCCCACTGCTGCTGCCTATGCCCGGGATTTTGGCCGGCAAACCGTATACACACGCATGGGCAAACTTTGTTTTAATGCTCTACTTCCTACACGCTTTGACCATCCTTTGGATTGACGACGGCGAACGTTATTTAGCACTGGTTGAACTGCTACTCACCAGTCTCGCGTTTGCTGGCAACATCCTTTATGCACGAGCACGGGGACAAGAGTTGGGCATGCAACTAAAAAGATTGTCCAAAGTGGAAAAAGAAGAGCGTGCTAAGTTCGGCGCTGAAGATAAGTCTGAGGGATAAGGTCACGCTGATGGTCACCCATCTAGCCAACTCACCCTTATACTCCGGGTAAAAAACGACAAAAGGGGCGGATCATCCAGCCCCTTTCTCATCTCAAATCTTGATGTGGTTTACTCTACTACCTCAATAGGTTCCATCTCCACACCTTCAGTCTCTGCCACTGCTTCGTTGGCAGAGACGTCACTGTCTGGCTGGATCAGTAGCGGCTCAGGTTGATACGGTTTACCTTGCCACTGGAACAGCAGCACCGTTTCAGTCTGAATAAGCGGGGCTGAAGCCGCCAGCGAACTCTCTGTCGCCACAAGAGTTGAATCGGTCGTCGTCGTATCGCTAGGCTGATTGAGCTCATCGCTGCCTTGCACTGGCAACGTTGGCGTGAGCTCCCCTACCTCGGGTTCAGTTTGAATAAACTGGGTCTCCAGTTGCGTCACTTCGAGTGCAGAGACCTGCTGCTCAAACTCTTCAACACTGGCAAGCAAGTGGACATCAAACGTCACCTGATTGCCCTGAATTTTGATGATGTCTAACGAGGCGACTGAGCTCAGTGCCTTGAGCTTATTCTCAAGTTGGAAAAAGCCCA
The DNA here is from genome assembly GCF_059834135.1 of Vibrio sp. R10-SG-ISO4. NCBI lineage: Bacteria > Pseudomonadati > Pseudomonadota > Gammaproteobacteria > Vibrionales > Vibrionaceae > Vibrio > Vibrio sp. R10-SG-ISO4. The sequence goes on along the minus strand of NZ_JCBDHJ010000018.1, from coordinate 77,956 downwards.
TCGCGTCATTGAGTTCAATAAAGCGTGCTTTCACGGACTCAGAAGACTCACTCGCCACCAGCACCGCACTCTTTTTCGCGTAGTAGTCGCTGATTTGGTTAATCATTTTATTCGCCGCATCTGCACCATTATTGGCGCCGCTAATCGGTGCTTGACGAGTCACCCCTATGGTCGCAGGCTTTTGATCGTATAACGTCCAACGTAGTGATTCGCCTTGCACTTTCACCACTAAGACAGCATCAACCGGGTAGCGCTGACTCGCTTGACCCACTGGCTGAATAAAGCCGCCCCACAAGTCTGAGACAGCCACTCCGGTAACGTCATCAAAATCGCCAACCGGTACGGTCACGGGCAAGCCTCGCTCTCGCGCTTGCTGCTGCAAGTTGACCAGTGTCTCAGAGCGAGAATGCTCCCAGATGATGGTGCGATCGTAGGGCGTCTCTTCCACCATCCAGACTAAAACGTTCGCACGTGTTGCTGGCCAAAGCGGCAGTTGCGCTTGACTGAGTAGAGAGCGAATATGAGGGCCGCTAAACGACATACGCAGTGAGGTATCCTCACCGATTTTGCCGTAGCCGAGTTGAGAAACGTACTGAGCGCTCTGAGAGAGCGCCTTCTTGACGACTTCGTTATCCGCAGCTTGCGGGTCGCCAGACGCGCGAATGATGACTTGTTTCATCCCAGCTTCGCGAGCTCGGGTATCGGCGTTATTCTCGCTTTGATCGATGACGATTTCAGCTCGGTAAAGATCCACATTGGTCAAGGCCATCGCTGGCAAACCCATCAGTCCGAGCGCGAGTAAAGCTAAACGGCGCATACATTTCCTACATCTAATCGAATTCACAAACAGCGATGATAAGCAACTATCCGCTGCGGGGCAACTTTCCCGGTCGGTTGGCAGCAGCAAGCGCGATATGGCTAACACTCTCCTCGTAGCCACTCTCGGAGTGAAACAGCAACGCACCGAGTAAACGCAGTTCACCTGCCTATTCAAACGAGCAATATTTGATCAAGCTCAGATTGCAATCGTTTGCTTTAATGTTAAAATCTCGCGATTTTATTTTTAGTACCTATGCTCTATCGCTATGTACTAGACCGAAACTATCCGCTTTACAAAGGAATGACGACATGAAAAATGCCATTCAAGGCGCACAAATGCTGTTTGTTGCGTTTGGGGCCCTGGTTCTCGTCCCGCTGCTAACGGGACTCGACCCTAGCGTTGCCCTCTTCGGTGCTGGCCTTGGTACCTTACTCTTTCAATTAATGACTCGCCGCTCTGTTCCCATCTTCCTCGCCTCCTCCTTCGCTTTTATCGCCCCTATCCTTTACGGAGTACAAACCTGGGGTGTACCAGCCACTATGGGTGGTTTGATGGCCGCTGGCTTGGTGTATGTCGCAATGGGTGGTCTAATCAAACTTCGTGGGGTTGAGATTATCCATAAATTGCTGCCTCCCGTTGTGGTTGGGCCGGTCATTATGGTGATTGGTCTTGGATTGGCGCCCGTCGCCGTCAATATGGCACTGGGTAAAGGGGGCGATGGCACCCAACTGATTGATGGACAAGCGGCGCTAGTGATCTCTTCTGTTTCACTGCTCACCACGATTCTACTGAGTGTCTTCGCCAAAGGCTTCCTCAAGCTCACCCCTATTTTGGGGGGCATTGTGGTGGGATATTGCCTGAGCTTGGGCTACGGTATTGTCGATTTCACGCCCGTTAAAGAAGCGGCATGGTTTGCGCTACCAAACTTCACGGCGCCTGTATTTAACATTAACGCCATTCTATTTATGATTCCCGTTGCCATCGCGCCAGCGGTGGAGCACGTTGGGGACATGCTGGCCATTTCAAACGTCACCGGAAAAGATTACCTGAAAAAGCCCGGCCTTCATCGCACGATTGCGGGGGACGGGGTCGCGACGATGGCGGCATCACTGTTTGGTGCGCCACCCAACACCACCTACTCTGAGGTGACAGGTGCGGTCATGCTGACCAAAGCCTTCAATCCTGTGATCATGACCTACGCTGCGGTGACGGCTATTGTCCTTGCGTTGGTCGGCAAGCTTGGCGCTGCGCTGCAAACCATCCCTATGCCAGTGATGGGCGGTATCATGATTCTGTTGTTTGGCTCAATTGCGACCGTGGGATTGAACACCTTAATCAAAAATCACGTCGATTTGCACAAATCTCGTAACCTTGTCATCGTTGCCATTACCTTAGTCTTTGGTATTGGTGGTATGGCGTTTGGCATCGGTGAGTTCAGTCTCCAAGGCGTGAGCCTCTGTGGTATCGTCGCGATTGTGCTAAATCTGGTTCTTCCAAAAGATCTGGGTGAAAACCACGTCGTCGACAACGCACAAATGGAAGAGGAAGAAGCGCGCTAATCCACGCTCAGCCTTCACAAAGATTGGCAAACTGGCCCTGGGTCAGCTTTGCCAAATCTTGCGCCGCCAATTCGATTTCCAACCCTCGCTTACCTGCACTGACACAGATCGTTTCACGCTCCAACGCACTATGATGGATAAACGTCGCCAATCGCTTCTTTTGCCCGAGCGGGCTGATTCCGCCCACAATATACCCTGTCACTGTTTGCGCAATAGCCGGATCGGCCATCTCTGCTTTTTTAGCCTTTGCCGCTTTTGCCGCCTGCTTCAAATTGAGTTTTTGGTTAACAGGTATCACAGCGACAGCGAGGTTTTTCGCCTCACCATTGAGTGAAAACAGTAGAGTTTTAAACACGCTATTGGGATCTTGCCCTAATGCTTGTACGGCTTCGAGCCCGTAACTCTCGGCACGCGCGTCGTGCTGATACTGGTGTATTTGATGAGGAATTTTGTGTTTTTTAGCAAGATTGATCGCTGGGGTCATACACACTCCGAGAATAAAAAAGCGCAGCTCTAGGCTGCGCATTCAGTTAATAAGATTTAGCTTGTTAGGTCAATTACTTGTAAACCATCTCACCTGCTGGTGCGTATTGGTTTACATCTACTGGGCTGTTCGCCTCTAGGTAGTCTTTGAGCACTTCTGCATCAACGAAGCCCGTGTTGACGTGACCTGGGTGGTCCGTCAGCTTAGGATAGCCATCGCCCCCTGCAGCATTGTAGCTTGGTACTGTGAAGCGGTAAGTGCCGTCAAGACGCAACTGTTTACCACCGATAAACACGTTTGACACTTCACCGTTTTCCACTGTCATTGAAATGCCGGCAAACTGAGCGTAAGCGCCAGAGTCCACTGGCTTGGTCGCCACAACGTTGAGGTAATCCAACACTTCTTGGCCAGACATATCGGTGTAGGTCAAAATGTTGGCAAACGGCTGAACCGTTAGTACGTCTTTGTAGGTCACGTCACCGCCTTCAATCGAGTCACGCACGCCACCTGAGTTCATCACAGCAAAATCCGCTTTGGCACGTTGCATGTGCGAGGTCGCGATCAAACGGCCTAAGTTGGTCTGTTGGAAACGAACCACATTACGATCCCCTTCCAGCTTGCCATTGGTCTCTGCGATCTTCACATTCAACTGAGCTTGACCTTGCTCTTGGTAAGGACGCAAAAACTCGAGCAGTTCGCTGTCTTCGGCAATCTCGTCTTCGATAAAGACGCGTTTTGATTCGCCATCCACTTTGACTTTTTTCTTCAAGTTGACCGGAATCAGGTCGTAGCTCACCATCTGCAGTTCACCGTTACGGAACTCATAGTCCGCGCGACCGACGTATTTGCCCCACTCGTGCGCTTGGACAATGTAGGTGCCATTTTGCATGTCCGGTTTACACTCATCCGATGGCGCGAAGTTTTTCTTCACGACATTTGGCGCTTCCATACAGACTGGCTCTTGGGAGTGACCACCCACAATCATATCCAGAGAACCTTCATCTAGGTAACGAGCCAAAGCCACATCACCCGGTGCGTTCACGCCACGCTTACCATCTTCGTAGTGGCCCATGTGAGTCACAGCGAAAATCAGATCTGGCTTTTCCGTTTCTTGTAGCTCAGCGATCAGCTTCTTCGCTTCTTCTTTCGGGTCGCGGAAATCGATGCCACCAATAAACTCTGGGTTACCGATTTTCGCCGTATCTTCGGTAGTTAAACCGATGACGGCAATCTTAATACCTTGCTTATTGAACATCTGGTATGCCTGGAACATACGCTCGCCCGTAGCTTTGTCGTAGATGTTAGCGGACAGCATTGGGAAGTTGGCCCACTCTTTTTGCTTGAACAACACCTCAAGTGGGTTGTCAAACTCGTGGTTACCAAGCGCCATCGCATCATAGCCGATTTTGCTCATGCCTTTGAAATCGGGCTCCGCGTCTTGCAAGTCAGATTCTGGCACGCCAGTGTTGATGTCACCACCAGACAACAGCAGCACGCTGCCGCCTTGTGCAGTGATATCAGCACGCAACTCATCGATCAGAGTTTTACGCGCGGCCATCCCATACTCGCCGTATTTGTTCTGCCAAAAACGACCGTGGTGGTCATTGGTGTGAAGGACGGTGAGCTTGTACGTTGTGTCTGCTTCCCACTCGTGCTGCGGTGCGGTGGCACAGCCAGCCAGAGTTGCCAGAATTGCTGCGCTTATAGCGCTTTTTACGATCAGGCGTTGCTTCATTGTCATACCTTTTGAACTTGGGGGTTTCCACTGCCGAAATTACTGTGCTCTCAACGAGTTAAACGGAGTCAAAAAACGGCTCTGAGAACAGTAAAACTTGAACTAGTTTAAATTAAGGGTTCTTGCGCAACAGTCTGTTTTCATATTTATGATGTATCGATCACTTTATTTCGCTTGAAAGGATGAAACAAACCACAGAGTTTTCATTGGCCGCATCAAGCGATCACAGGCAAACGTTTAGCTTATTGATGGTCTCCCAAGCTTGATTTTGCGACAGAGAGCGTTTAACCAACAGTTTTGCACCCATTGTCCAACGTTCACCGCCTATAGACGAAAAAAGCCAGCAAATGCTGGCTTAATCGATGTTTTTCGCGACAGACTATTTAATGTCGATCGGAGCAAAACCCTTAATCAAATCATCAAGGGCTTTCATTTGCGCCAAGAAAGGCTCCAGTTTATCTAGCGGCAGCGCAGAAGGACCGTCGCAACGCGCCTTATCTGGATCAGGGTGAGCCTCGATAAACAAACCGGCGATACCGGTTGCAAGGCCGGCTTTCGCAAGCTCGACCGTTTGCTCACGACGACCACCAGATGCCGCGCCAGACGGGTCACGCATCTGTAATGAGTGGGTCACATCGAAAATAATCGGGCTACCATTGGAGGCTTTTTTCATAACGCCAAAGCCCAACATATCCACCACCAAGTTGTCGTAGCCGTGGCAAGAACCGCGCTCACACAAAATCACCTGCTCATTGCCACACTCAGCAAATTTCTCGACGATATTGCCCACTTGACCTGGACTCATAAATTGCGGTTTCTTGACATTGATGACGGCGCCCGTTTTCGCCATCGCTTGCACGAGATCGGTTTGACGCGCAAGAAACGCAGGCAACTGAATAACATCAACCACATCGGCAACAGGCTGAGCTTGCGCTTCAGTGTGGACATCCGTGATAATTTTTACGCCAAATGTCTCTTTGATCTCTTGGAAAATCTTCATGCCCTCTTCTAGGCCTGGCCCACGGTAAGAGTGTACCGAGCTGCGGTTGGCCTTATCGAAAGAGGCTTTAAATACGTAAGGAATACCAAGTTTGTCAGTGACCTTCACGTAGTGCTCACAAATTTGCATCGCAAGATCGCGCGACTCGAGCACATTCATGCCAGCAAATAGGGTAAACGGCTTGTCGTTGGCAACGGGGATATCGCCAACCTGAACGATTTTCTGTTCCATTTTGTTCTCTCTTTATTTAGTCACTGCGCTTAACAACCACAGTGGTTTGTGTGCGTTGGCGGCAAACACCGCCTAGCGCTAGTGTAAAGTGACGCGCGTATCGCTCATCGCGTTGACTTGGCTCTTGAGCAGTTCAGACGCCGGGTCGTCAGGGCATTGGTCAATAAAATACTGATAATCATTGAGTGCAATTTGATGACAATCAAGCTGCTGATAGATAAAACCACGGTCGCGGATTTCATAAGGGTCATCCGGGACAAACGTCAGCGCCAAGTCGGTACATTTTAACGCTAAAGTGTAGCGCTCTTCACGCAGCAGCGCCGATTTAATCAATGCTAGCCAGCGACCAATCACGGTTGGATTGTCCGCTTCTTTAAGGTGTTCAGATTTGAGTGTCGCCAACGGACCGCTGTGCCCTATCAACCAAGCGCCCAACGTGTGCTCACACACGTACTCGCCATTAAAAGGATTGATGTAACGCGCCGGCTCACCGAACCACTCCAGTTTGAGCAAAAACTGGGTAGGAAACGTGACGGCCTTAAGAGGAAAGTCCAGTTGACGGCCAAGATAAAGCAGCAGCGAGCCTAAACTCACCGGAATCCCCTTGCGCCGCTTTAGCACTTTATCGACAAAAGCATTAGCGGAGTCGAAGTAGGCATCTTGATCGCCGCGAAATCCCCACTCATGGTAGAAAAGTCGCAATAGCGCATCAAAACGTTGCTTCTCATCATACTCGTGGCTTAGTGCCAGCTCAGCTTCTTTAACCAAACGAAGTAATTCTGCCTTTGCCCACGCCACTTGAGTGTCTGAATTGATGGCCTTATTCAATGCCAAAGCGCCTTCTACCAGCTCCATTGCATCAAAATCTTCGTCAAATAACTCCAGCATATCTCGCCTAACCACCTGTTTTGTTGTCTATCTTAGTGTTTTTCTCGTTCTGGTTGATTAACCAAAAAACATCGGCGTTTTGGTGACGGCGACTTTGCCCGCCATCGCCAACCACCCGAGCGCGCCAAAAAAGGAGAACGTGCGCAGCAGTTTGTTTCGGCCCAGTTTCAAGGCGAAAAAACCAAGGGCAATGTACGCCAGCACGCAGGTTAACTTTTCTGTTAACCATGGGGCCGCTGGTGTGAACGGAACGAAGCCCGTGATGACAATCAGATAAATACCTGACAACAGCAAGAAGGTGTCATTAATGTGAGGAAACACTTTGAGAAACTTGTTCTCGAGTAGCTTTGAGTTGGCCATCATCAGTGCAAATCGTACCGAAAGCAGCGTGGCGCTGATGGCAATGGTCAATAGGTGAAAATGCTTTAATCCTTCGTACATGTTCTCTTCTCTATTTTTTATCTCTATGAGTCAGCAACGTGGCAACCTATGGTTACTCGATCGTTACCGCCGTAATCCTTGAGGGTGTCGATTTGGCGATAGCCATTGGCTTGCAGAATCTCTCGCACCGCCTTACCTTGCTCAAACCCATGCTCAAACATCAACCAGCCATTCGACAGCAAATACTCGCGTGCCGCTCTCGCGATCCATTTGATGTCTGCGAGGCCTTCATCCTCAGCCACTAGCGCACTCAAAGGCTCAAACCGCACATCACCTTGCGTCAAATGTGGGTCACTCTCTTCGATATAAGGAGGATTAGACACAATCAAAGCAAACTGCGTACCAGCTTCAATAGGTTCGAACCAACTACCCGCTAAGAACGCAGCATTGGTGATGCCAAGACGCTCTGCGTTGCGAGTGGCTAAGTCGCGTGCGTCATCCTTGAGGTCAACCCCGATTACCTTACGCTGAGGGCACTCACTGGCTAGCGCCAAGGCAATGGCGCCCGTTCCTGTGCCCAAATCCAGAATCGGCCCTTCAATGTCTGGCGCTTTATCGAGCGCAATTTCGACTAAACGCTCAGTATCAGGCCGTGGGATCAAGGTCGATGGCGACACCAGTAGTGGCAGAGACCAAAACTCTCTTTCACCCAAAATATACGCCACAGGCTCTCCCGCGCAGCGGCGCACTAATAGTGCATCTAAAGCGGCAAGCTGCGCGTCGTCGAGTGTTTTTTCTGGCCAAGTGAACAAAAAGGAACGCGGTTTCTCCAACGCGTGGCAAAGCAGTACCGCCGCATCAAGCGCTGGCGACTCACTGCCGCTTTGCTCAAGTTGCTGAGTCGCTCGCGCAAGCGCTTGTTCCACCGTGGTGATCGTCATATCAAGCTCATCTCCATTCCGTAGTAACGGAATGCCATTAATGGTTTTCAGCTAATGCGGCTAACTGATCCGCTTGGTGCTCTTGGATCACTGGGTCAACCAAGCTCACCAAATCCCCTTCCATCACTTCGTTCAAACGGTAAATGGTCAGGTTAATACGGTGATCAGAAACGCGGCCTTGTGGATAGTTGTAGGTACGAATGCGATCGCTTCGATCCCCTGAACCCAACAGGTTGCGACGAGTGTCTGACACTTCAGCCGCACGTTTTGCCTCTTCCGCTTGAATGATGCGCGCCGCCAACACCGCCATCGCTTTCGCTTTGTTTTTGTGTTGAGAACGCTCGTCCTGACACTCGACTACCGTGCCTGTTGGTAAGTGAGTAATACGAATCGCCGAGTCCGTGGTGTTGACGTGCTGACCACCGGCACCTGACGCTCGGAAGGTATCAATTTTCAGATCTGCCGCTTTGATTTCAGGAATCTCCGCTTCTGGAATTTCCGCCATCACCGCGACGGTACATGCTGAGGTATGCACACGACCTTGCGACTCGGTTGCCGGTACGCGCTGCACGCGATGACCGCCTGACTCAAATTTCAAGATGCCGTAAGCGCCTTCACCGCTCACTTTGGCAATCATCTCTTTGTAACCACCATGCTCGGCTTCACTGGCAGACATCACTTCGATGCGCCAGCCTTTCTTTTCAGCAAACTTACTGTACATACGGAACAGATCACCGGCAAAAATGCCCGCTTCATCACCGCCCGCACCGGCACGAATCTCGAGGAAACAATTGCGATCGTCATTTGGATCTTTTGGCAGCAGTAGAATCTGCAGCTCTGCTTCCAGACGCTCAATCGCGTCTTTGGCCGCTGAAATCTCTTCTTGCGCCATTTCACGCATCTCTTCGTCGTCTTCATTGGCCATATCTTGCGCCGCGACTAAGTCTTCTTGAGCTTGTTGGTAAGCTTGGAAACACTGAGTGACTTCTTCAAGTTGCGAGTACTCTTTAGACAGAGCACGGAATTTATCTTGGTTACCGATCACATCCGGATCGCCAAGTAAGTGTTGAACTTCTTCGTAACGTTCAACCAGTGTTTCTAGCTTAGTTAGAATCGAGGGTTTCATACTGTATTTCTCAAGATAGGGTAAGTGGGCACAATCAATAACGTACGGGCACGGCAAAGTGAATCCGCTAGTTATCGTCTAGGCCTAAACTTTGTCTAATGATAGCAAGCTTTGCAGGCTCGCCCTGCTCCGCAGCACTTTGCATGGCGCGCGTCGGAGCGTGAATCAATCGGTTGGTCAATTTGTTGCTGAGTTCATGGAGCAGTTTTTCAGGATCGGCACCGGTTGCCAGTGCTTGTAAGCTTTTCGCCAACAACTCTTCGCGAATGGCATTCGCGCTGCGGCGATAATCGCGGATGCTATCTACCGCCTGCAACGAGCGCAGTGAAGACATAAACGCCGCGCTCTCTTCGCTGACAATCGCTTCGGCTTGAATGGCTTCCACTTTGCGCTGCTCGATGTTGCTGTCTATGATCGACTGCAAATCATCGACGGTGTAAAGGTACACATCGCTCAAATCGCCGACCTGAGATTCAACATCACGCGGTACGGCGATATCAACAAACAACATAGGACGGTGACGTCTTGCCTTGATGGCACTTTCCACCATGCCTTTGCCGATAATCGGTAGCGGGCTAGCCGTCGAGCTGATCACAATGTCAGCTCGGCCAAGATGCTCTGGAATCTCGGGCAAACTGATGATCTCAGCGCCAAACTCGCGCGCCAGTGGCAAGGCCCGCTCTCGGGTGCGGTTAGCCACGATCATCTTTTTACAGCCATTGGCAGAGAGGTGTTTAGCGACCAGTTCAATCGTCTCGCCAGCGCCCACCAACAGCACGGTGGAGGCTTCAAGCGATTCGAAAATGTGCTTCGCCAACGTACAAGCGGCGTAGGCAACCGAGACCGCTTGGCCGCCGATGTCCGTCTCTGTGCGCACGCGCTTCGCAACGGAAAAGGTTTTTTGAAACAGCTTCTCCATCGCGCTGTCCACCGAGCGGTGTTCACGCGAATCGGCATACGCTTGTTTCACCTGACCTAGAATTTGCGGCTCGCCCAAAACAAGCGAGTCTAACCCGCACGAAACACGCATCAGATGCTTGATAGCGGCCTGCTCTTCATGGATGTATAAACTGGGCTTTAACTCTTCAGGGCTGACCTGATGAAACTGAGATAACCACTCAATAAGCTTGCTTTTACCGGAGGGTTTGACATCGCAGTAGACTTCCGTTCGGTTACAGGTTGAGACAATCACGCTGCCATTGACGGCGGCATTGTCGCTCAGTTGCTTGAGTGCTTCAGGCAGCTTTTCCGGTCCAAAGGCAACTTTTTCACGAAGTTCCACTGAGGCCGTGTTGTGATTGATACCTATAGCAAGCAAAGACATGTATTCGAAGGTTCTCTGAATCAGGCAGTTAACAAATGAGGACGGAATTTTACTTTATGCCCCAAGTTAATGAAAGGGCATTGAGGATATGTTTTCATGAGTTCGTGATATCAATGATATAGTGATGCCCATGGCAGCAGAAGAAACGGACAAATTATCAGCAATGACGCTCTATTTGCGATCCCTAATCCTTGCGCTTATGACGCTCGTGTTACTTAATGGCTGTGCGACGATGGAGAGCACCACCAACGTGCAGTGGCAAACTCACCAACAACAGCTTGCGGCCATCGAGCAATACAGAGCCAATGGCAAGCTGGGCTACATCGCCCCAGACCAAAGACAATCGCTCAATTTCCAGTGGCATCATGCCAGTGAATCGAACCGCCTAAGGTTGACCACCTTTCTCGGCCAAACCGTGTTACTGCTAGAAGACACGCCAACCATGGCCAAAGTGGAGACCATGGATGAGCAAACCTTTCAAGCGCCGAGTGCTCAAACTCTGATTGAACACTTAACGGGTCTGTCGATTCCCGTTGATTATCTCCATGACTGGCTATTGGGCCGCCCTACGCAAGCCGACGATTACACTCTCAACCCGACCAACACGCTCGCTACCTTAACCAAAACGGTCAGCGGCCAAACCTGGCAGTTGGAATACCAACGGTATCAAGATGTGCTCGTCGCTGGGCTACCCACACCGTTACCACAACGCATAGCCCTTCGCCAAGGTGACACGACCATCAACATCATTATTTCGACCTGGACACTGAACTGATGATCACCCAAACCACCACTTGGCCCTCACCGGCCAAACTGAATCTCTTTCTCTACATCACAGGCCGACGAGCCAATGGCTACCATGAACTGCAGACGCTGTTTCAATTCCTTGCTTATGGCGATGAGTTAACCATCACCGCCAATCACAGTGGAAACATTACGCTCTCACCTGCTATCGAGGGCGTTGCACTAGAAGACAATTTGATCTGGAAAGCGGCAATGGCACTGAAAAGTGCGAGTCAATGTCCACTCGGCGCTCATATCGAACTCAACAAAATTTTACCTATGGGCGGTGGCATTGGCGGCGGTTCCTCTAACGCCGCAACAACGCTTGTCGCGCTCAATCACTTATGGCAAACCGAACTGAGCGACGATGCTCTCGCCGAGATTGGATTGGCTCTAGGAGCAGATGTCCCAGTGTTCACCCGAGGTTTTGCCGCCTTTGCTGAGGGTGTAGGTGAGCAGCTGACGCCGGCATCGCCAGAGGAAAAGTGGTACTTAGTTATCAAACCCTCCGTAAGCATTGCGACGGTGGATATATTCACCCATCCAGATTTGTGCAGAAATTCACCAAAGCGAGCGCTGACAACCCTTCTCGCCGATCCTTACGGAAACGATTGCGAAAAAATTGTTCGAATGCTTTACCCAGAGGTTGATAAGCAACTTTCATGGCTGCTACAATATGCGCCGTCAAGATTGACTGGGACTGGATCGTGCATTTTTGCCGAATTTTCGAGCAAAAATGCGGCACAATCTGTCTTCGAAAAATTACCTGACGCCGTCTCGGCTTTTGTAGCCCAAGGGAAAAACATTTCGCCTTTACACGAGACTTTGGCTAAGTATCGCTTAGCCCACACACAATCTATCTAAAACTGGACGCAACCCTGAGGTTTCCACCGTGCCTGATATGAAGCTATTTGCTGGTAACGCTACACCTGAACTAGCCCAACGTATTGCTGATCGTCTATACATCTCCCTTGGTGACGCAACTGTTTCTCGTTTTTCTGATGGCGAAGTCGCTGTACAAATCAACGAAAACGTTCGTGGTAGCGATGTTTTCATCATCCAATCTACCTGCGCACCGACCAACGACAACCTAATGGAACTTGTAGTGATGATTGACGCAATGCGCCGCGCTTCAGCGGGCCGTATTACTGCAGTTATCCCTTATTTTGGTTACGCTCGCCAAGACCGTCGCGTACGTTCTGCTCGCGTGCCAATTACGGCAAAAGTTGTTGCTGACTTCCTGTCCAACGTCGGTGTTGACCGCGTTCTAACTATCGACCTACATGCAGAGCAAATCCAAGGCTTCTTCGATGTTCCTGTTGATAATATCTTCGGTACACCTGTACTGCTTGAAGACATGCAGGCTCGCGGCCTAGAGAACCCTGTCGTGGTTTCTCCAGACCTTGGCGGTGTTGTTCGCGCTCGCGCAACAGCAAAAGCACTGGGTGATATCGATATTGCTATCGTTGACAAGCGTCGTCCGCGTGCCAACGTCTCTGAAGTGATGAACCTGATCGGTGATGTAGAGGGTCGCGACTGCGTGATCGTCGATGACATGATCGATACAGGCGGCACACTGTGTAAAGCAGCAGAAGCGCTAAAAGAGCGCGGCGCGAAACGTGTCTTTGCTTACGCGACACACGCCGTTTTCTCTGGTAACGCAGCACAAAACATTGGTAACTCAGTGCTAGACCAAGTGATCGTTACTGACTCGATCACGCTACCTAAAGAAATGGAAGCGACCGGTAAAGTGACCTGCCTAAGCCTATCTCGCATGCTGGCTGAAGCGATTCGCCGCATCAGCAATGAAGAGTCTATCTCGGCGATGTTCAACTAATATCGCGCCTTGCTCCGATGTAAAAACACCCTACGGGGTGTTTTTTTATTGCGGCGATAAAATTGTGCTATCATACTGCGCTTTTTGAGATTGCAAGAGAGATCCTAACCTTGACTCAACCGATCAAACTTCTTGTCGGCCTAGCCAATCCTGGGCCTGAATACGCCAAAACTCGCCATAATGCAGGCGCATGGGTGGTAGAAGAACTCGCACGTATCCACACGGTCACCTTGAAGAACGAACCGAAATTCTTCGGTATGACCGGGCGCATACTGATCAATGGTCAAGATCTCCGCCTGCTGATCCCCACCACTTTTATGAATCTCTCCGGCAAAGCGGTCGCCACTATGGCAAAGTTTTACCAAATTAAACCGGAAGAGATCATGGTGGCACACGATGAGCTCGACTTGCCACCTGGTGTAGCCAAGTTTAAAAAAGGCGGTGGACACGGTGGACACAACGGCCTGCGTGACACAATTAGCAAGCTTGGCAATAACAAAGATTTCTATCGCCTCAGGATTGGCATTGGTCACCCTGGGCACAAAGACAAAGTCGCTGGTTTTGTCCTTGGCAAAGCACCAGCAAAAGAGCAAGAACTGCTCGATGCAGCCGCCGATGAATCGGTCCGCTGTTTAGACATCCTTTTAAAAGATGGCTTAGCGAAAGCTCAAAACCGTCTACACACGTTCAAAGCTGAATAAGGTTACTATCATGGGTTTTAAATGTGGCATCGTTGGTCTCCCTAACGTAGGTAAATCAACTCTGTTTAACGCACTGACTAAAGCGGGTATTGAAGCAGCCAACTTCCCGTTCTGTACCATTGAACCAAACACAGGTGTGGTACCTGTGCCTGATCTTCGTCTCGATGCACTGGCAAAGATCGTTAACCCACAAAGAATACTTCCAACCACGATGGAGTTTGTTGATATCGCAGGCTTGGTTGCAGGCGCGTCTCGCGGTGAAGGTCTAGGAAATAAATTCCTTGCCAATATTCGTGAAACCGATGCCATTGGCCATGTGGTTCGCTGTTTTGAAAATGAAAACATCGTTCACGTTGCGGGTAAAGTGTCTCCAATCGAAGATATCGAAGTCATTAACCTTGAACTGGCGATGGCGGACTTAGACTCATGTGAGCGCGCCATTCAACGTAACGCTAAAAAAGCCAAAGGCGGCGACAAAGACGCGAAATTCGAATTGACCGTCCTAGAGAAGCTACTCCCAGTACTGACCGAAGGTGGTATGGCGCGTACCGTTGAGTTGTCGAAAGAAGAGTTGGATGCCATTGGTTACCTCAACTTCCTAACGCTCAAGCCAACCATGTATATTGCGAACGTCAACGAAGACGGATTTGAGGACAACCCGTACCTGGATGCGGTACGTGAGTACGCAGAAAAAGAAAACAACGTGGTTGTGGCCGTCTGCGCAGCGATCGAATCTGAGCTTTCTGAGCTCGACGACGAAGATCGTGAAGAGTTCTTGGCGGATATGGGCATTGAAGAACCGGGTCTAAACCGTGTTATCCGCTCTGGTTACGAGCTTTTGACCCTACACACCTACTTCACCGCAGGTGTCAAAGAGGTACGTGCTTGGACTATCCCTGTCGGTGCAACCGCCCCACAAGCAGCAGGTAAGATCCACACGGATTTTGAAAAAGGCTTTATCCGCGCAGAAGTTGTCGGCTATGACGACTACATCCAGTTCAACGGTGAAAGCGGTGCAAAAGAGGCCGGTAAATGGCGTCTAGAAGGTAAAGACTACATCGTCAAAGATGGTGACGTTATCCACTTTCGCTTTAACGTATAAAATTGCGCAAGTGATTGACTTAAAAAGCCAGCAACTCTGCTGGCTTTGTTGTTTTCTCCCCCAGCAAGCCTAAGTTAAGTAAAGAGATTGACGCCAAAATGTTACCTGTTTTTGCCTGTTTACACGCCTCTTTGTTTAAAAAGGAATCGAACAGCTGGTTTATCCGGATTTATTAAAAAAAACTATTGACGCCTCTGCCTCAACTTCGCATAATGCGCGCCGTTCCCGACAATAAGGCATATCGTTTTTAAACGAAGCCGAAAGGGGCACAGAGTGGCTACGTAGCTCAGCTGGTTAGAGCACATCACTCATAATGATGGGGTCACAGGTTCGAATCCCGTCGTAGCCACCATACATTTTGTTTCTAGTGATGATACATGACTGGAAACCTCTAGAGCTAACTCTAGACAGAATAATGCGGAAGTGGCGGAATTGGTAGACGCACCAGATTTAGGTTCTGGCGCCGCAAGGTGTGAGAGTTCAAGTCTCTCCTTCCGCACCATTATTCGATAGCATCGCTATCATCTGCAGGTCTATCGCCAAGCGGTAAGGCAGCGGCTTTTGATGCCGCCATTCCCTGGTTCGAATCCAGGTAGACCTGCCATTTTTACATAGCTGAGCCTTTTATTATAAAGGGCTTGTCTATCAGAGCGTGAGGGTTTATATTGTCTCGCTCACGAGTGGCTACGTAGCTCAGCTGGTTAGAGCACATCACTCATAATGATGGGGTCACAGGTTCGAATCCCGTCGTAGCCACCATTAAATCAACACTACTGATTTTTACCAATTGATCGGTTGTGTACAGAGTTCAAGACGCGGAAGTGGCGGAATTGGTAGACGCACCAGATTTAGGTTCTGGCGCCGCAAGGTGTGAGAGTTCAAGTCTCTCCTTCCGCACCATCTTGATAAACAACTCTGAATTTGATTATGCGGAAATGGCGGAATTGGTAGACGCACCAGATTTAGGTTCTGGCGCCGCAAGGTGTGAGAGTTCAAGTCTCTCTTTCCGCACCATTATTCAGATTCATTAGAATCTTGTAGGGCTATCGCCAAGCGGTAAGGCAGCGGCTTTTGATGCCGCCATTCCCTGGTTCGAATCCAGGTAGCCCTGCCATATTTTGTTTTTAGTCTCGCCAGACTGAAAACCGCTGAACTTACTCCTTGTTTGATAAGTTGAGCACTATGATTCGCGGAAGTGGCGGAATTGGTAGACGCACCAGATTTAGGTTCTGGCGCCGCAAGGTGTGAGAGTTCAAGTCTCTCCTTCCGCACCATCATTCGATAGCATCGCTATCACCTGCAGGTCTATCGCCAAGCGGTAAGGCAGCGGCTTTTGATGCCGCCATTCCCTGGTTCGAATCCAGGTAGACCTGCCATTATTTCTTGTGGTGAGTTTTCTCATTGCAATCGTCTAGAAAGACCTTCTAGGCAACATTAAGTATGCGGAAGTGGCGGAATTGGTAGACGCACCAGATTTAGGTTCTGGCGCCGCAAGGTGTGAGAGTTCAAGTCTCTCCTTCCGCACCATACTTAATTCAGGTTTGGCTACGTAGCTCAGCTGGTTAGAGCACATCACTCATAATGATGGGGTCACAGGTTCGAATCCCGTCGTAGCCACCATTAAATCAACACTACTGATTTTTACCAATTGATCGGTTGTGTACAGAGTTCAAGACGCGGAAGTGGCGGAATTGGTAGACGCACCAGATTTAGGTTCTGGCGCCGCAAGGTGTGAGAGTTCAAGTCTCTCCTTCCGCACCATCTTGATAAACAACTCTGAATTTGATTATGCGGAAATGGCGGAATTGGTAGACGCACCAGATTTAGGTTCTGGCGCCGCAAGGTGTGAGAGTTCAAGTCTCTCTTTCCGCACCATTATTCAGATTCATTAGAATCTTGTAGGGCTATCGCCAAGCGGTAAGGCAGCGGCTTTTGATGCCGCCATTCCCTGGTTCGAATCCAGGTAGCCCTGCCATATTTTGTTTTTAGTCTCGCCAGACTGAAAACCGCTGAACTTACTCCTTGTTTGATAAGTTGAGCACTATGATTCGCGGAAGTGGCGGAATTGGTAGACGCACCAGATTTAGGTTCTGGCGCCGCAAGGTGTGAGAGTTCAAGTCTCTCCTTCCGCACCATCATTCGATAGCATCGCTATCACCTGCAGGTCTATCGCCAAGCGGTAAGGCAGCGGCTTTTGATGCCGCCATTCCCTGGTTCGAATCCAGGTAGACCTGCCATTATTTCTTGTGGTGAGTTTTCTCATTACAAGCGTCTAGAAAACCTTCTAGGCACCATTAAGTATGCGGAATTGGTAGACGCACCAGATTTAGGTTCTGGCACCGCAAGGTGTGAGAGTTTAAGTCTCTCCTTCCACACCACACTTAATTCAGGTTTGGCTACGTAGCTCAGCTGGTTAGAGCACATCACTCATAATGATGGGGTCACAGGTTCGAATCCCGTCGTAGCCACCATTACAATTCATAGCTGATTTTTACCCATAGTTCGGTTATGATATAAACAAAGCGGAAGTGGCGGAATTGGTAGACGCACCAGATTTAGGTTCTGGCGCCGCAAGGTGTGAGAGTTCAAGTCTCTCCTTCCGCACCATTATTTGATAGCATCGCTATCACCCTGCAGGTCTATCGCCAAGTGGTAAGGCAGCGGCTTTTGATGCCGCCATTCCCTGGTTCGAATCCAGGTAGACCTGCCATATTAAAACCCAGCCTTTGGCTGGGTTTTCTCGTTTCAGCCCAGTTGCCTTGTTCGCATCTCTTCTGCACAAAAAAATCCAGCCCTTGGGCTGGATTTAACATTAAGTCATGACTTTTTAGATGCTAGAAATCACTTTCTTAGCCTAAAAGCCCCAACGCTGAGTTGGGCGCTTGCTTTGCCTGAGCAAGTACAGAGCTTGACGCTTGAGACAAGATCTGAGACTTAGTCAATGCGGTGGTTTCTTTGGCGAAGTCCGTATCTTTGATGCGGCTCTTCGACGCGTTAACATTCTCATTAATGTTGTCTAGGTTATTGATCGCGTGATTGAATCGGTTTTGGAATGCACCCAATTCCGCTCGGTGACTATCAACAAACTTAAGCGCAGCATCGACGATGGCAACAGACTCTTGAGCGCCACCGACGGTGCGAACGTCAATGGTATCAACGGTGACCGCTTTAGCTGGGCCAATGCTCAGTTCACCGGCTAGACTGCCTCCAAAGGTCGCCGTGCCTTCTACTGTGTTGTTATCGGTGAACAACTGAAGTTGACCATCTTCGTTAACCGACGCTTTCACCATGTCCGTTTGACCGTTGATGTAAGTGGCCAGCTGCTCAATATCATCCCCCTCTTTTGCGGTGATGGTGATGTCTTGCACGCCGCCAAACTTATCCGTGACGTTGATGGTCAAGTCATTGGCCCCCGCTTGCACTGCCCAGTCTTTATCTTGACCGTTGGCTGCGACGTAGCTGTTACCGCCCATCAGAGCATTGTCGCTGCGCATGTTGTTCATCGTCAACATAACCGCTTCACCATTGTCCGCACCGATCTGGAACGATTTGGTGGCGAACGTACCGTTAAGTAGCTTGTTGCCACCAAACGAGGTGGTCTCAGCGATACGATTCAATTCATCGTTCAACGCGGTGATCTCTTCTTGAATCGCCACACGCTCAGACTTAGAGTTCGAGCCGTTCGCCGATTGTAGCGAGAGGTCACGCATACGTTGCAGGATATTGGTGGTTTCATTCATCGCGCCTTCCGCTGTTTGCGCCATCGAAATGCCGTCGTTCGCATTTCGTACCGCGACGTCTAGGCCACGACTTTGGACATTCAAACGGTTCGAGATTTGCAGACCTGCTGCATCATCTTTCGCACTATTGATTTTGAAACCAGACGACAATTTTTCCATTGATGCTTGCTGCGCTGATGTTGCTGAGTTCAAGTAGCGCTGAGCTGTCATTGCCGAAACGTTGGTATTTACATTAACCGCCATAATGGTGTCTCCTATTGATTTCCGTAGAGCGGAGGTCCAAAGGTTTCCGACGTCTCGGTAAACCAATTAGTTCTCTCAAAGTATCCTTATAGCGACGCCAACTTGATTATCTTTAGAGCATTTTGATAAATCCTCCTCGTTGCATAGCAAAAATCGATAGAATTTGAGCAAGCTCAGAGTTCGAGAAAATATCATTAAAGTTTTGTGACTATTGACCGATCTGGTGCACTTAAGACATCAGTGCGAAAGAAATGAGATTGATTGAAGAAAGAGAAATCTGGAGATAAAAGAAAAGCCCCTTTTCCTTTGAGAGAACCGGGGCTATAGAGGTCACCAGTGCCTTTGGAGATCGAGAGAAATGATTCCGGGCTGGCAACCAAGACACAGGTAAAGCGGTTAAGCAGAGCAGGTTTGAGAGAGAACTCTGCTTATCCAATCACCCATGTTTGCCTGAATGCCTTCAAAAGCCCCACGTCTGGGTCTGCGCTAATGAAGATATTCGCAACTACTGCAATAGTGACATCGCAGAGTTTGGCAACTGTTTTGCTTGAGCGAGAATCGATGTCCCCGCCTGCTGCAGAATTTGTGCTTTGGTCATTGCCGTCGTCTCTTTGGCAAAATCCGTATCGCGGATTCGGCTGTTCGACGCTTCAACATTTTCTTGGATGTTGGCCAAGTTATTAATACTGTGGCTGAGTCGGTTCTGCTTCGCACCCAGATCGGCACGCTGAGAATCTACGTAGCGTAACGCCGCATCCAAGATGCCGACCGCGTTTTGCGCGCCACCCACAGTATTTACATCAATACTTTGTACTGTTGTCTGAACACCAGGACCACCGTTGAGGCCAATCTCGGTCGCTAAGCCACCAGAGATATTCATATTGCCTTCCAAGTTAGGCTCAGCGGCAAAGATTTGCAGTCTGCCATCTTGATCGACTGAAGCTTTCAGTTTGTCTGTTTGACCGTTGATGTACGTCGCTAGCTCTTCGATGTCATCCCCTTCTTTCGCGAGGATATCGAGCGTCACCGCTTCGCCATCTTTGGTGGTGAATTCAAATTTTAGATCTCGTGCGGTGGCAGGTACGCCCCAGTCCTTGTCTTTACCCTTCTCGGCATCCGAGATGAACGACTGGCCTCCCATACGGAAATCATCGGCACGAATGCTGGTCAATCCCATGATAATCGCTTCACCCGAGCTGGCACCGATCTGGAATGACGCTTCACCAAATGATCCGTTGAGCAACTTACGCCCCCCAAAAGAGGTGGTTTCTGCAATACGGTTAAGCTCATCTTGCAGCGCAGACACTTCTTCGTTCAGGGCTTGACGCTCTGAAGCGGAGTTGGTGCCGTTCGCAGATTGTAGTGATAGATCACGCATACGTTGCAGAATCGAGGTCGACTCGTTCATCGCCCCCTCTGCGGTTTGTGCAATCGAGATACCGTCATTGGCGTTACGCATCGCGACATCTAAACCACGAGACTGAGCGGTCAGACGGTTTGAGATTTGCAGACCCGCTGCATCGTCTTTCGCACTGTTGATTTTTTGACCTGAAGATAGACGTTCCATCGACGTATTCAAATCGCCAGTCGCTTTATTCAGGTAACGCTGAGCGGTCATTGCTGACACGTTAGTGTTGACTGTAATGGTCATAGTTTGCTCTCCTAGTGAGTCGCAAGTTCTTGCGAAGCGGCCAGCTTAATCTCATTTGGAAGCACTGACCGTGTATGACTTGCTAAGCAGGCGGTAGCCGGCTTAAAAATTTTTACTCTGATTTTACTAATTCAAGTTGTATGCCAACTTAACAAAAAATAGCCAAATAAGTTTATTTAAATTAACTATCAATATGTTAGATACATCATTGCCATCGAACTGCGCTTAGTCACTCTGTACTTGCTAGTGAGCGGCACTCGATCATTGCCGCTCGGTGGCAAGGTTTGCCGATACACGGACTGCCGGGTTTTGCTCGGCGCTTAAGGCGTAGCACATAAGGCATGGAGCGAACCCATCGGTTATCTTCATCTTGTGTCAGACAACTCAATCACCGAGAGTGTTAAGCATCAACTTGGACGATAAAGTTCCCTTTAGAGATAGTTAAACAGAGTTAAGTCTTTTGTTTTTCCGAACGCTTGCTGCGAAGCCTGCAACGCACGCGTATTTTCGTTAAACTCGATGATCGCTTCCGAGTAATCCAAATCTTCAAAGTTGCTTTTCGATTTGGCGAGCGTCATCTTAAAATCTTCATGCTGCTCTTCTTGAATATCGAGCGTGCTCAATCTTGCCCCCACATCCGTGCGCGCTTTATTGAGATGAATAAACGCCGAATGGAATTCTTGAGTCATTCGATGCAAACGTGCGGTATTGGACGTATCTGACACAGACCCTTGTGACAAGGCCATGGCTTCCTGAAAGGTATCGAAAATGCTGTAGCTTTTGCGCGGCTCAAGCGTGATTTCATCGCCCTTCTCGATTTGGCCTTTTACCTGGATCGTCAACGCCTCGTACTTGATCCCTTTCGCCGGATCAAAGGTATCGGCCTGAACCACACTGCCGTCGCGCTCGAGTTGATAGCCATATTTACCACCGGGCATGTCAACAAACGTGACCTTATAGCTCGAGTCATCATCAGGATTAAAGTTAGTCGCGCGCTCAAGCAGCAACTCAGAGGTATCACCCAGGTTGTAGTCCGGCGAGTAATCACCGAAGGGGTTATCTATTTCCATAAACAGCTTGCTACCTGGATCGTTGATCGGCATTTCAAGCGTGTTGGAGATTTTCATCTTGCGTTGGTAGTCATCGCCTGCGTACACCACAGCGCCATCTTTATCCCGAAAGAAGGGTTGGTTTTTCGGCTTAGTCCCGGCAAAAATATAGTTGCCCGATTCATCTTGAACGTTCACCAAGTTAAGGAAGTTATTGCTGATTTCCTCAAGCTCTCGACGCTTCGCGATGCGGTCTTCAGGGGACAGCGCACCGTTGATCATTTCCATCACGGTTCGTTTTGCTTCATCGGCGTACTCTTCCGCATTGGAAATAATCACTTCGTGGTGCTCAAGCCGATTACGCGTCAGCACGATGGCATCGGTGTATTGGCGCAATTGCTCTTTCTGCTGACCGATATTCTGGATGTAATGCGTGGCCAAGGGATCATCACTGGCGCGCATCAACTTCTTACCTGAAGCAAGCTGCGCTTGGTTATGATGGACTTTTGCTTCTTGACGACGCAGATCGTTTTGCACCGACTGATAATTATGGAAGCTGGAAATACGGTTGATCATTTACGCCCCCTATCGCAATGCCAAAATCGTGTTAAAGGTGTCGTTTGCCGCTTGCATGATGCGTGAAGACGCCATGTACGCTTGCTGAAACTTCATCATGTTGGCGGCTTCCTCATCCAAGTTCACTCCGGAGATAGACGCCACACGCTCTTGTGCCGCCTCTTTCTCTAACCTTGAAACATCGGTTAAACGTGATGCGGTAGACATCTGTAACCCGACGTTGGTGTTGAGGTTGTGATAGATATCGAGAATGGTCGACTCACCATCATTGAGTTTTTTCTCGGTTTGGATGTTTTGCATTTTGAGCAAGTTGCCGTTGTCCCCCTCGGAAGGGACAAGGTTTGCCGTAAATTTATCGTTCGGCAATGCCCCATCGGTCAGTTCAAAAATCGTACCTTGAACCTCGACAGGACCAAACGGTGGGTAATCTTGGGGCGGCAAGAGAATTTTGCCTTTTGTGTCCGTGACGGCAAACTGCTTCCCATCCGGCGATACCACCACTTCAAACTCGCGTAAATCCCCTACTTCTTCGATATTGAATTTCGCTTTACCTTGCGCGAAAGTGGTCGAAGCTTCATAACTCTGCGCGGCGATCGCGGTCGGATCATTGGTGGCCATTTTCATTTGCGCAGCGCCACTGCGGGTCGGACGAATCAACACGCGTTCGCCCTGTGCTAAATCTTGATTGATTTCAATACGTAAGCCATCAATTTGCAGTGCATTACCTACTTGAGGTATGGCAAACTGCTCACCGGATGGGCGAGTAATGATGTAATCACCGTCGTGATACTGGAGCGAATACTCGCCACCTTCAAGCCGAGTGGTGTCTTCAATATACACGGCTAAGTCCGCATTAGAATTTGAGGCTGTCACCACACGTGACTTGGCTATGATGTCTGAATTGACATCAGTAAAAATCAGCCCACCAATTTCCCCCCTAAGATCAAGACCTTGAGATTGCAATCTATTCACTTCATAAGAAAACGACGTGGCGAGTTTGCCAAGCTCATCCATCAGTTGTGGGATCTTGTCATCACGCATCGTGAGCATAGCGCCCATTTTGCCATCAATATCTTTGGTGGTAATCGCTTTGATGCCTTTACCCTCAATCATGGCTAAACGGCGCTGATGAACATCTGGGTAACCATCGATCATGGTTAAGCGACTCGCTTCCGTTCCTGACACTAAGGTATGCCCGTTACCGATATGGATGTTGAACCCTTCCGCATTCTTGCGCGGAGTCACGGTCACTTTGGTGTACTCAGACAGCTCTGCCACCAGCTTTTCGTGTTGGTCCATTAAATCGTTGTGCGGCCCAGGCGTTCTCATCATCAAACGATGCAAATCACGTATTTCAAGCGCCAGTTGATTCATTCGCTCGACACCGAGATCGAGTTTTTTGTTGGTCACATCCGACTGACGGCGAATGGTCTCATGGAAATCATTGAGGTTTTGGGTGATCAAATTGGCTTTTTCGAGCACCACTTTACGTGCCCCGACATCATTAGGGCTGTCGGCAAGCGACTTCACCGCATCAAACCACTCATTGAGATTTTCTGGGATTTTTTTCGAGGCAACTGAGGAGAGCATGTTCGACAGCATTTCTAAGTTCGCTTCATCGTCGACTTTGTGCGCGTAATTGGTGGTCGAGACATTGAGTTCATTAACGGCAAATTGATCCCATGAGCGGCGAACTTTTTCCACATGCACGCCCATACCGTAGGTTTCCCCGCCATATTGACGCGGCATGTTTGTGCCTTGTATCACCGACTGACGGCTATAACCCTCGGTATTCACGTTCGAGATGTTGTGCCCTGTGGTGTTCAATTGTCTCTGAGCCGTCAGTACGCTTTGCGAACCAAGATTCAGAAGATCAGACGCCATATTGCCCCCAAGAAACCTTTATTTATCAGTGTTTACTGATTGCCTATGGACTTAAATAGCAATATGTGTGCCAGGGTTAGTTTTCGAGAGTGTATGGGATAAGATTGATTGGATTAGGGGTGGTGGGTGGTGGGTGGTGGGTGGTGGGTGGTGATAGGGTCTGCTGAGAGACCCTACCGGTCAAGCCATTACATGCTATCAATACGTCGTTTGACACTCAGCACTTTATCCGCGTAATCGGGGTCTGTGGCATAACCGGCATCATGAATGCCGCGAATAAACGCCTCATCATCGCCATTGTGCTTGAGCGCTGTGGTATAGCGAGGGTTTTGATTGAGGAAGCGCACATAGTCGTTAAAACTCTCTTCAAAGTTAGCGTAAGAACGAAATGCTGCTCGCTCTTGTACTGGCACCCCCTGATGATATTCAAGAGTTTGAGTGGACATCTTATTGCCTGCCCAGCTGCGGTCTGCTTTGATATTGAAGAGGTTGTTACTGCTACCACGCGAACTGTTGATGACTTTTTGGCCCCAGCCGGTTTCGAGCGCCGCTTGAGCAAGTAGCAATGATGAGTCCACGCCGAGTGCCTGAGCGGCCTTTTCCGCATAAGGCGACATCGACGCTACAAACGATTCTGGAGAGTCGAATGTATTCGCTTGCTCCTCTCCAGTAGCACGGATTTCAGCAGGGGCATTGGCACGCTCTTCACGAATACGAGAGACTTTGTCCATCATGGCTTCAAAATCAGGGTTGCGGTTGTTCGCCGTTTCATTGTCCACTTGGCCTGTGGAAAGCTGTGCCACAATCATGTCGGCTAGGCCGAGTGAGCCAGAGGCACTCAATTCACTCGCCATCTGATCATCCATCATCTGACGATAGAACTGTTGGTTCTGGCTGTCCATCAAGCCGGATTCAAAGGTTGAATTGGCATCACGCATCGATTTGAACAGCATAGAGGTAAAAATCGCTTCAAACTGTTTGGCGGCGGCGTTGAGCGCTTCTTGCTCTGCCCCTTCCTCACCATTGACCGCTTTACGGCGCAGTGAGTCTAGGTTGGCGATATCATGAATAAAACCGATGTCATTTCCGTTATTGATCATATCGCCCCCGTTAAATGATGATCAGCTGACCTTCAATCGCGCCCGCTTGTTTAAGCGCTTGCAAGATTGCCATCAGATCAGACGGCGCCGCGCCGACTTCATTCACTGCACGAACCAGATCGTCTAGAGTTAATCCAGGCTCAAACTTAAACATCTTGCCTTGTTCTTCGGTGACTTCGATATCGCTGTCGGGGACGACAACCGTCTCACCACCACCAAACGCATTCGGTTGACTCACGTTGAGATTTTCTTTGATTGCCACTGTCATGCCACCATGAGTCACGGCAGCCGGCTTTAAGCGCACGTGCTGGCCGACAACGATAGTTCCTGTACGTGAGTTAACAATGATCTTCGCTGCACCATCGGCGGGGTTAAATTCGAGGTTTTCAATCGCTGATAAGAAGGCCACACGCTGAGTGACATCGCGAGGCGCACGCACTTTCACCGATGTGGCATCCACCGCTGAGGCCATCTGAGGACCCAGGAAGTTATTAACGGCATCCGCCATACGCTGAGCAGTGGTGAAATCAGATTCAAGCAAGTTAAACGTGATGTAATCACCGCGACTAAACGGCGATGGGATTTCTCGCTCAACGATGGCTCCACTAGAAATCATACCTGCTGTCGGGTTGTTGCCGACAATTTTAGAACCATCAGCGCCAGTCGCACTAAAGCCACTCACCACCAAATTGCCTTGCGCCACCGCATACACTTGCCCATCTAGACCTTTGAGCATGGTCTGCATCAGTGTACCGCCACGCAAGCTTTTCGCCGAACCTATCGAGGAAACCGTCACATCTACCGTCTGGCCTTGCTTAGAAAAGGGCGGCAACTCAGCCGTCACAATCACAGCGGCAACGTTTTTGGTCTTTGGCTTAGTGCCGGGCGGCAATTGAATGCCAAAGTTTTGCAGCATGGCGTTAAAGCTTTGATCGGTAAAGGGTGTCGATTCTCCTGTGCCCGGCAAACCTGTGACCAACCCGTAACCGACAAGTTGGTTACTACGAACACCGGCAATTTGAGCCACGTCTTTAATACGCGCAGCCTGAGCTTGTGTTACAACAAGCAGCGAGCTAATTAGGAAGACAAACAACGTTTTCATGGGGACACCTTTTTCTCTAACGCAATGCCAAAACATCGACATCAAACGGGATTAAAGAGCGACATTAAAAAATCGTGCCAAGAATCCAGGTTCTTGCATATCTTGTTGCGTTCCCGTACCAGAGTACTGGATTCGGGCATTCGAAATACGCGTTGACGCAATGGTATTGTCGTAGTCGATGTCATCCGGACGGATGGTGCCGCTTAAGCGGATGTATTCGTCCCCTGTGTTGAGGGTCAACCACTTTTCACCGCGAATCACCAAATTTCCGTTCGCCAGAACTTCAATCACTTCGACCGAAATCGAGCCTGAAATGCTGTTACTTTGGTTCGCCGCCGCGCTGCCACTGAACGAATTATCATTGCTTAAGTTATACGAAAAGTTGTAGTCGCCAATGGTCAGCTGTTGACCACCCACTTCCAGCGGATCCATCGACGCATCATTATTTTTTGACAGATCAGCGTCTGAACTTTTCGCCGCTTTGGTACTTTCATCCAAAGTGACGGTGATGATGTCACCGATGCCTCTCGGTTTAGAATCGTCGTACAAACTGACGGTCATTTTACCGGTATTAAACAGCGAACCGGTTGCCGCTGCGTAGTGCTCCGGCTCATGCTTGGGATGAATCGGTGCCCAAGCGGGATCGCCAGCGACAGGGTCACTACGTCCTCGGAGGGTGTCAATAATGCCAGAGCTTTCATCTTGCGACTTATCGCCTTCGACAGCATCAACGCTTGTGGTCCCTTGAATCTCTTCAGGCGTTTCCAATGGCATGTCAAACGCTGAGCAACCCGCCATGGTTATCACAAGTAATACAGTTATGACTCTCATCATGCTAACCACCCTAATCCCATTACAATTGCTGGTTTACGAAGCTCATCATCTTATCGACGGCAGAGATAACTTTTGAGTTCATTTCATACACGCGCTGCGCTTCAATCATGTTGACCAGCTCTTCCGTCACGTTCACGTTTGAGGTCTCTAGCATCGATTGACGCACTTCACCAAACCCGTCAAAACCCGGTACGCCTTCTTGAGGGTCACCACTGGCACCGGTTGGCAAGTAGAGGTTTTGACCAATAGGCTCAAGACCACCTGGGTTGATAAAATCAACCGTAGTAACTTGCCCTAGGACTTGGTTATCTTGCTGACCTCTCACGCGCACAGAGACTTCCCCATCCGTACCAACAGTAATGCTGATGGCGTCGTCTGGAATCGTGATTTCAGGCTCTAAGGAATACCCCGAACCAGACGTGACAATCACACCTTCACTGTTGACTGTGAACTGACCATTGCGCGTGTAACCGATGTTGCCATCCGGCATCAATATTTGGAAAAAACCGTCGCCTTCGATCATCATATCGAGGCTGTTGTTGGTCGTTTGCGTATTCCCTTGGGTATGCACCTTCTGAGTTGCCACGACCTTAGAACCCGCGCCGAGCATTAAACCACTTGGCAATTCGGTATTTTGCGAAGATTGACCACCCGGCTGGTTGATGTTTTGATAGAACAAATCTTCAAACACAGGACGGCTTTTCTTAAAACCCACCGTCGAGGCGTTAGCCAAGTTGTTGGAAATGGTCGAAATATTGGTTTGCTGAGCATCTAAGCCCGTCTTACTTACCCATAATGCCGGTTGCATAATTCTCTCCTAGAAACTGTCTTAGCTCATACGAAGCAGAGAATCAGACGCTTTGTCCATGTCTTCTGCTGTGCTCATCATCTTGACCTGCATTTCGAATTGTCGTTGAAGATCAATCAAGCTGGTCATCTCACCGATGGCGTTCACGTTGCTGCCCTCTAACGCGCCTTTGAGCAGCTTTACGCCGGCATCCGCCTCGTAAGCTGCATTGGGATCTTTGGCGCGGAAGAGGCCATTGACATCTTTGTACAGTGATTGGTTGTCGTTGCGTGTCAGTTTGATGCGATCAACGATTTCGATCGCATCCGCTGGGGCGCCTTGTGGCACAACAGAAATCGTCCCATCAGTACCGATTTCCACTTTGCTCAACGGAATCGGTAGGGTGATCGGTGCGCCTGTCTCGCCCAAAACCAAGTTGCCATTACCATTGGTAAGCAAGCCATTGACGTCAATGTTGAGGTTACCGTTTCGAGTCAGGCCTTCTTTGCCCGTCTTGTCCATAACGGCAATCCAACCTTGACCTTCAATAGTGACATCGAGATCTCGCCCAGTGGTAATCACACTGCCTTGCTGAAAATTATGGCCTGGTCGCTCTGTCATGCTAAATACGCGGCTTGGCAAACCGTCGCCGTATGCTTGCATTGAGCGGGCTTGCGCCAAATCAGCACGGAACCCCGTGGTACTGACGTTTGCCAAGTTATTCGCTCTTAGCTGCATCGCTTGCATATTTTGCTTTGCTCCGCTCATAGCGAGAAACAGTGCACGATCCATAATTTGCTCCAACAATCACAATTTAGATCATTTAAAGCAATTGGCGTGCCAATAAAAATAAGCAAATATTATCAATCAGTTGCAAAGAGAAATGGCAATATAGAATAAGATTGGAGCGGCAATTGCCGCTAGAGGCAACAATAGCAAACCAACGATTGCCGTTAGTTTGCTATTCAGAAGATTGCGTGTGATTCGATTAACGAATCTGAAGGATATTTTGTTGAGTTTGGTTGTGCACTTCAAGTGAACGTGAGTTCGCTTGGAAGTTGCGCTGGGCTGAAATCAGATCCACCAGCTCTTGAGTCATATCAATATTGGACTGTTCAAGCACACCACTATTGATTGTACCAAATGAGCCTTTGTTCGATTCTCCCCATACTTTGGCGCCAGAGTTTTGAGTGGCATCCCATTGAGTTCCCCCCTTCTTATCTAGGCCTTGTTCATTGGCTACTCGAACCAACGCGACACGTCCCAAGGTGATATTCTCACCGTTAGAGTATGTGCCAAGGACACTACCGTTTTCATCAAAGTCAACCTTAGTCAAGAAGCCAGTAGTTGCGCCATCTTCGTCAAACTTGGTCAATTCAAATGGAGCCGCAAACTGAGTGGCACTATCAAGGCCAAACGACAATGTTTGGTTGATATCTGCACCGTTCAAGTCAATCGGGTTAGTACCCGCCCCCAAAGGCTCGGAGACGATATTCTGCCCATTGTTTAAACTGGCTAGCGTACCATCATTATTGAAACGCATAGTGTGACCGACATGCCCCGTAGGACTCGTTGCATCACCACCAACGATGTTCAGTGGCTTCTCACCAGCACTGTCCGTCACCGTGTAGTATGTCTGCCACGTATTCGCCTGATTTTGATCTTTTAGATAGTAGGTCGTCAGTTTGTACGACTGGCCCATCGAATCATAAATCGTCGAGGACGTTGAGCGGTTGTATGTCTCGGGATCGGAATAATCAAACAAGGTTGGGTCCTTCAAATCCCCACCCGCAGGTAAGTTCACCCCTACTTCAATGTTTGCTGTTTGCTTTGGCTTACCAAACTCTTTTGGAATGTTAAGTGGCGAAGGCTCATAAGAGAGAACATCACCGGTATCTGGATTGACTTGGTAACCGAGTAAGAACTCGTCATTAGCGGTCACCATGTAGTTGTTTTTATCCAAATGAAACGCGCCGTTACGAGTCAGTTCATTGGATGTTGGGGTTAATCTGTCTTTTGCGACGGCAAAGAACCCCGTACCAGATACACGCAAATCCATCGGGTTATTGGTATAAATACTGGAACCTTCATGGAACTGCTGAGCAACCTGTGCTGCCTGCACGCCTTGCCCTGGCGTTGTTTTCGCATGGGTAAAGAGTGAATTTGAGTACACATCGCCAAACTCTGCACGCGACTCTTTAAAGCCGAACGTGTTTGCGTTCGCAATGTTGTTACTGGTAGTGTTCAGATCTAACTGAGCTGCGGATAACCCGCTAAGTGCAACATATGACATTCCAAAATCTCCTATCTAGCTAGCGTCGTTTATCACTAACACGTTACGCTTTGCCAACTTCTAGTACTTCAGCAAGTCGAACTGGCGACTCGAAGCCAGCCAGATTGAGTAGTACGTTACCATCGCCTTTACCTAAGAGAACACTATTGACGTTTGCATAGGTTGATACCTCAAACTCTTTCGATTCTCCATCCAGCAAACCCGCGGCTCTCACCTTGTATTTGCCAGCCGGCAATGGATTACCGTTTTGATCCTTGCCGTCCCATTCGACTCGGTTGTCGCCCGCAGGCTTAGCACCAGCATCGAAGGTTCGAACAAGTTGGCCCATTTGGTCTTCAATACGCACCATCATGTTGTCTACGGATTGCGGAAGCTTGACCATCGCAGCCATGCTGCCAGTGTCCTTCTTCACACCCGAAGCACCAGGGACTAATACATCACGTCCTACTAATGATGAGGCTTGAAGCGCTTGGTTCGACGTCATAGAGGTATTGAGCGTTTCGAACTGAGTGTTCATTTTGCCAATCCCGTCTACCGTCGCAAATGACGCCATTTGCGCAATCATCTGGTCATTACTGACCGGCTTAAACGGATCTTGCTGAGCAAGCTGCTTCGTGAGTAGTGATAAGAAGTCTTCTTGTTTAAGATCTTGCTTACCTGTGGTCTCATTAGGCTTATTCTTGTCTTGAAGCTGTTTAAGCTGGTCGATATAGGACAAGCCGTTTTGACCAACATTATTTATGCCATCGGCCATACGCTACCTCCTATCCTTATTGACCCATCTGCAGCGTACGCAGCAGCATTTGTTTGCTTGCATCTGCCACTTGAACATTCGTTTGGTATGAACGAGAAGCAGAAATCATGTTGGCCATTTCTTCCATCACATTGACGTTAGGTTTGTAAATATACCCTTCATCATTGGCAAGTGGGTGGTCAGGGTTGTACTCCGCGGTGAGCGGTTTATCACTTTCAACGATGCCCATTACCTTCACTGGCACCATATGGTCGCGGCCATACTTTGCCTTACTTAACTCAGCACCAAATACTGCATGGCGAGCCTTATAGGTATCTTTCGCAGAGCTTGAGATACTGTCCGCATTCGCCAAGTTGCTCGAGGTGGTATTTAGACGAACAGATTCAGCGCTCATCGCAGAACCAGTGACATTGAAAACGTTAAATAAGCTCATCTATTAATCCCCTTTGATTGCCTTGGTTAAGTTCTTGAACTTACTGCCTAGGAAGTCCAGTGACGCTTGGTGTCTAATTTGGTTTTGCATAAACAAGTTACGCTCTAAATCCACATCCACCGTGTTGCCGTCACCCGTGTCAGGTTGGGTTGGAAGACGATACATGACTTCCCCTGTCACCTGAGTAGAGGCAGGAATATGCCGACCATCCGTACGGCTAAGACTAATGCTTGCCCCCGACGTTGCCGCCTGTAATGCCTTTTGAAAGTCCATCCCTTTCGATTTATACCCAGGCGTATTGGCTTGCGCGATGTTGGTGGAAATCACCTCAGCATTACGCTCACGTACACCCACCGTATGTTGGTGGATACCTAGTGCATTGTCGAAAGAAATAGCCATGTTGACCTCTACTCAAAGAACTGACCGATACTATTAAATGATTTAGCAATTAGCGTACCAACTTTTAGGATTGCCATTGTTTAGCCATTTTATCGAGTGTACGAGACACTCACGTTTTGTTTAGCAATTACCGAGCCAATTTCAGGTCAGTTGGGAACCCGTCTTTGTCGATGTCATCATTGCTACACATAGGCATTGTTGCTACGGATAGGTATTCACAGTATGGCAGAAAAAAAATCCCAGCCACAAGGCTGGGATTTGAGTGAGAGTGAGAAAACTACTTGAGCTTGTAAATAATGCCTGGATTGCAACGTACCATCTCAAAACGGTCGGTCAGCCCAGTGAGTGACTCCGATGCTCCAAGCAACAAATAACCACCGGGGTTAAGACTATTGGCCATCTGGTTGAGCACTTTCGATTTCATATCCGGCGAGAAATAGATCAACACGTTACGACAAAATATAATGTCAAATTTACCTAATAACGCATAGCTTTCCATTAAGTTCTGTGGTCGAAAATTCACCAAACGCTTCACGTTGTCTTTCACTTTCATTCGGCCATCTCCGGCATCTTCAAAGAAGGTACGACGACGCTCGGGTGAGAGACCTCGCCCTAGCGCAAGGTTGTCATAGATACCCGCTCGACACATATCCAACATGCTAGATGAGATGTCCGTTGCCGTAATGGCGACACTCGGTAGCAAGCCTGGTTTGCGTTGCTGTGTCTCCAACACTGTCATTGCCATAGAGTAGGGCTCTTGACCCGACGAGCTAGCCGCTGACCATATTTTGATTGGGCGCTTATTCGCGGCCACTTCAGGCAGAAGCTTATCGGCCAATACTGTAAATGGGTAACCATCACGAAACCATAAGGTTTCGTTGGTCGTCATCGCATCTACAGCGGCAACACGCAGCTCACGGTTTCTCCCAGTGACGACATCTCTCAACAGGTCAGACAAAGAGGCCAACTTAAACTTGGTCACCAGCGGACTCAAGCGGCTCCGAACGAGGTACTGCTTGCTATCCCCAAGCACAATGCCACATTGCGCTTCGAGGAAACGGCTGAAATCACGATATTCTTGATCGCTTATTGTTATGGCTGTCATTCAGTTCTCTTTAGTTAGTCAGCGCAGATTTCACTGCATTACCTAGCTCATCAGGATTGAATTTCGCAATAAATGAGTTGGCGCCTACCCGCTCAACCATCGCTTGGTTAAAGACACCACTGAGTGATGAGTGAAGGATAACGTACAAATTTTTCAAATCGGCATTGCGGCGAATTTCGGCCGTTAATGTGTATCCATCCATCTCTGGCATTTCGATGTCTGAGATCACCAAGGAAATCTGGTCATAAATACTGCCTTCCGCGGCCATTTCCACCAGCTTTTCGTACGCTTCTTTCCCATCTTTAACCGCAATGACCTCAAAGCCAATTGAAGTAATCGCTCTTTCTACCTGCTTACGTGCCACAGTGGAGTCGTCGGCAATGAGAATTCGGCGAACGATCTGTTTTTCTGTCTCTGCTTGGGCGATTTCCTCACCGATGGATGCATCCATGGTTTCATCAACCGGCGCGATTTCTGCAAGGATTTTCTCTACGTCGAGGATTTCTACCAACTCGTTATCGATGTTGGTGACCGCGGTGAGGTAGTTTGCTTTACCCGCGCCATCTGGCGGCGGCAAGATCGCTTCCCAATGCATGTTGATGATGCGCTCGACAGAGGTGACCAAAAACGCTTGAATAGAGCGGTTGAACTCGGCAATGACAACGAAAGCTTTTTCTACATCTGTGGTCGGACGTCCACCGATGGCTAAACTTAAATCAATGACAGAAACCGTATGGCCACGAATGTGGGCGACCCCTTTCACCAAACGGTGCAGATTTGGCATAGAAGTAAGCTTAGGACATTGGAGCACCTCTTTTACTTTAAATACGTTTATTCCATAACGCTGACGCCCCATCAGGCGGAAGGTAAGGAGTTCCAATCGGTTTTGACCGACGAGTTGCGTACGCTGATTCACAGAATCAAGAATACCGGTCATAAGCTCATCTCCATCTAAAACTTTCGTGTCAAAAAATGATAGTCTACTACAAGCTAAGAAATTCTAGGAAACAGAATGAAGAACCTAAAATCACAGTTTTGTTCAATTTCCACTAGTTGTTCTTTCACTAAGTGTAGAGCTTTATTTAAAAGAGTTTATACGTCTATCGGTGTTTTGTGTATTTTCTTTAGCTTTTCAGTCAATTCCGCTACCGAAGCTCAGATATTTGCCATACAAAATGCCGCTCAAGAGTACATATTAGCCAATGTTGAATGGCCGACAGGTGGTACTTTGGAGGCAGACGCCGCCCCCATCGATAGTCGTATTTTTGCCACAGATTGCCCCGAGCCGCTCCTGGCATCCTCTAGCTCCACCAACCCGATGGCCAGTAATATTACCGTCCAAGTCGAGTGTGAAGCGGATAACTGGCGGGTCTATGTGCCTGTTCGCCTGACGAGAACCGGTCCACAAGTCACTCTACTGAGCCCAATTTCCCGTGGGCAAATCATCGCAGCGCACGACATTACAATCAGCATGGTCGATTTGCAACGCTTCAGACGGCAAGGTTTTTCCTCGCTCGATGCGGTCATTGGCGCCAAAGCAAAAAAAAACATGAACGCGGGTGACGTAGTCGAAAACCGTGATATTTGCGTGGTGTGCCGCAATGAAACCGTCACCATTCGCGCCGTACAGTCTGGTATGACCATCACCACCAAAGGCGTGGCTTTGACAGATGGATCTCATGGTGAGCAGATAAGAGTGAAAAATAGTAAATCCAACCGTATAATTGAAGGCAGAGTAACAGGCATTTCAGAAGTTACGGTTATTTTTTAACTTTGGTTGAAAAAGCACTAAAGTTATTCGCCCTGTCGTCGATAGTGACAGTACAGGTCATCCTCTAATTAAAAGGCTCAAACATGGCAGGTATTGATAACATTCGTGCAGGGCAGACGTTAACCACGTCCACTCGTAGCCCCTCGCGCAGTGAAACGAACGCAACATCCAGTACAAGTGACTCTCCGAGCAAGTCGGGTGTAGCGCAAGATTCGGTGTCCCTCAGCACACAAGGTAAAGCGGTGGGCGAGATGCATAATCAAATGGCAAGTCAACCCAGCTTTGACAAAGCAAAAGTGGCGGCAATCAAAGAAGCGATTGCAAACGGCTCTTATTCCGTGGATCCGGAAAAGCTGGCTGACAACATGATGAAATTCGAAAAAGAGCTTGGTGGTTTTTAACCACTGAATTTGGAACTGAAGAAACAATACCACCATGGCAGCGTTAAAAGGGCTTGTAGAATTCCAATTGCAAAGCGCAACCGAATTGTCGGCACTGTTAGAGCAAGAAAAAGTGGCGATAGCCAGTCGCGTCTCTAAAGATATCGAACAGGTTGCGAAAGCGAAGGTTGATCTTATCTCTAAGCTTCAACAAACCGATCAACGCATTCAGAAACACCTCGATGTTGAGACGCTGACGAGCGATCCAGAGTTGAGCCCTCTGGTCGACAAGATCCGCAGCATCATCTCTGATTGCCAGCAGGCTAATGCCGTCAACGGTGAAGCATTGCAACGTGCTCAATTGAGCTTCAATAAACTCAACAACCTCATGAAACAGTCCCAGGGTAAGCTTGGCATGACGTACACTGCCGAAGGGCAAACCAGTAACGTCACCACCCTTGGCACCAATATCAAAGCCTAACGT
This sequence comes from Vibrio sp. R10-SG-ISO4, assembly GCF_059834135.1. Classification (NCBI taxonomy): domain Bacteria; kingdom Pseudomonadati; phylum Pseudomonadota; class Gammaproteobacteria; order Vibrionales; family Vibrionaceae; genus Vibrio; species Vibrio sp. R10-SG-ISO4. The sequence goes on along the minus strand of NZ_JCBDHJ010000018.1, from coordinate 42,459 downwards.
CGCTATCACGTTACACAGCTAGAACGATATAAAAACGGCGCTCATACGAGCGCCGTTTTTATATCGGAAATCAGAGAAAAAATGGGGCTAGAACAACGTTTGCTGGCGTTTTTCTGGAACTTGCTGCACTTCCCCGTAGTCTCGCAGTCGATCCATTTTTTTCACATCAAGGCGAAGCTCTGTCACATAGCTGTCACCCACTTTGTAGCTACGTACCACCTCGGCACCACGGATGACGCCATCGACTGCACCAGAGGTGAGCTCAGTGCCAAGACGCTGATCAGTAAGGTCAGCGCGCGCACTCACTCGAAGACCGTACACTTGTTCTGCTAGTTCTCGATAAGCATCCATTTTGGATGCTCGCATAGCACGAACTTGTTTCTCTTCTTCATCACGACCTTTTTGTTCACTGATGCTCGCATAACCCACTGCAGACAACCAATCATCAGCGCGCATATTTTGAATCGGCTGGCAACCTACCATATAGAAGGAGAACAGCAACATCATTATTTTCTTCATCGCATCTTCTCCTTATGGTCTCAAGATCACGGTGTAAGGCTGAGTCATTGTCGGATCTGAGCGAATGAGCACCCCATCCTGAGTTCGAATACTATTGAGTGTGTCTAGATCTCGACCAATACGATCTGCTGGTAAAAAGCCTTGCGCGGTGGCGACAACAACTCTGGACTGCATACCCACAACACGAGCGTTAATAATCACACCCCCTTCTTGACGAAGCATGGTGCCTGTTAACACGTACTGAATATCTTGTTCTTGGGCAAGATCCTTCCAATCGCGGCTAAATGCAAAATCACCCGAATATGTGACCTGAATCGACCCTGTCGTTTTGAAATCGACCACTTTAAAGCCACGACGTTGGAACTGGTGAATAAAGCCTTCCGAGACCGAGTTCCCTAGCCAGTTCGTCGCATCCATGTTTTGCAAGTCAACAAAAGAGGTGACGGCAATAGGTGTTCTTGCTGATACGCTCGTGTTTGAAATCATCAGATCGTCAGTCATGCTCTCAACAAAGAAGTCAAGAGTATGACGCGGACTTTCCATCAACATAAACTGTGAACCTCGGTAAGCTTCCTTACCATTATAGATTGGAGCGTAAGCACAAGCAGTCAGCAACACTGCTGGTACAAGCGATAACCATTTTTTCATTCTCTCATCTCCGATAACCCTAGGCATTCTGCGTTCCAATGGCTGTCTTTGAAAAAGTGGAACGCTCTTTGCTTTTCTAATTGTGTAATCAGTTAGAATCACAACGCCTAAATCAGCTAAGATTAACTAAGCAAAAAACGAACCAAGTTGGTAATCGAACATGAAAAAAACACTTCTGATAGTTATTTCTAGCCTCTATCTCAGTCTCGCTTCTTCACTGGCGAATGCGGGCTGGTATGAGGTTACCGGCGTTGCAACCGTGGTGTCATCAGAAGAGGTAGCGAGACTCCATGCGTTAGAAGATGCCCTCTATAAAGCAGTGAGTTTCTCAGGTGCTGATATCGGTAGCATTAGTAACTTGCGCCCTTTTTTAGAAAGTGAGCAGGAGGAGTATCAATTTACAAACAGTGAAGTTCGCTACATTCTGATTCAGGAGCAACGGGTTAGAAAAGGCACGATGTTTGTCAAAGCGCGTATTGATATCTACCCATCGGCAACAGGTTGCCACGTGAGCCAGTATAAGAAGACCGTTCTTGTCGGTAATATCGACTTGGCCTCACCACAACAAGCAGTTATGGGGCAAATCTATAGCGTTGGGGACGACTTTGCCCAAGTCATCAACCGCCAACTCGACAATGAATCGGCAAGTTTTGTTTCCGTAGGCACAACAGATTTTGCGATAAGCAAAGACTACCCAGAAAGATTAAAAATGATCGCGCAAGATACTGGCGCGCAGTACATCATTGGCGGCGTTATCAACGACTTGACAGCGACCATTGAACAAAAATTGCTGCAAGACGACATCATCAACCGACAGTTCTCACTCGAGATGACAGTGTACGACGGCAAAACGGGTAATGAGATTTACCATCGCAACTATCGTGAAGTGGCAAAATGGCCGTTCCCTAAAACCAGCCAAGTGGATACTAAGAGCGCGCGTTTTTGGGCGTCGACCTACGGCAGTATGATGTTGCGCGTAAGCCGAAACATCATGTTGGATCTTGAATCTGAAATCTCTTGTAAAATCACCTTACCTGAAGTAGTCGCCAAGTGGGGCAACACCATCACCATGGATCTCGGTCGTGTACATGGCGTCGTCGAAGGCGACAAGTTGCAGCTATGGCATACAGGTTCTTTCATCGACCAACGTGGGTTACCACGCAATAAAGTCACAGAAACGGACATCACACTGACGGTATCTCGTGTGTATGAAAACGAAGCAGAGCTTACCATTGACCAACCCGAGCTACTGGGCAGCATTCAAATTGGCGATGTGATGCACAAACTGCTCTAGCGATGTTCAAAAGTAAATCAGATCATAGTGTTACCCCTTAACAACAGCATAATTTGGGGTATCATACCCCTGAGCTCCCGTGGCACAGCTGGATAGCGCGGCCCCCTCCTAAGGGGCAGGTCACAGGTTCGAATCCTGTCGGGAGCGCCAATATTCAAGAGCGGGTATCCACTCGCTCTTTTGCTTTCATTGTGAGCCTCTGCGCAATTACTTTTACTCTCTATTTTCCCTTGCGGCGAATCTCTTCTAAACTAGTAATTAACAAAGTTGTAGATAACCGCACAATGACAAAAAGCAACCTCATTACCAATACAGGTCATCGTTTTATTTCAAAAGCGAAAACCGCCTACAAAATTCATATCCATACGCCGGATGATAAGGTGTTGCACCGTTCGGTTGGTTATGTTCGTATCGGTGAAAAAAAAGGGCTGCAAAAAGCGATTCGCCTGAGAAATGAGCTGGGTAGCGAAATGTGGGGCAAATTCTGGCGTCGCCTCCTCAAAGACCCCTATCTGATCACGCGTCTCCCCCACTCACTGGAACCTAAAATTATTTATAAACCTCGACCCACAAAACACGATCCGGAGGCGAGAGACGAATGCTATATCGCCGCATGGAGAAACTACGATGACAATGGCCGTTTAATCTATAAAAGTGTCGTCTGTTCTATCAAAAAGCATGGTCGCTTGGGTGCCTACACCAAAACCAAAAAAGCCCTATTGGAAGCCAATAAGGATAATCTGGAAATACTCGAGTTCATGGGCCGCTTAACGAGTATCGCTCTCAAATAATCAAACTACGTTCTCAAGCCATAACGTAAAAAGCCTTGGCAGATGCCAAGGCTTTAGTATCAACATAGTGATCAACTTACTCTTCGTATTCAAACTCAGGAACGTTGATTTCGACGCGACGGTTCTTTTGACGACCTTCGCTGGTCTCATTTGACGCGATAGGGCTAGATTCACCTTTGCCCTCTGCAGTGATGCGCGAAGCATCGATGCCTTCATTTTCAAGCAAGCCGGCGATCGCTTGGGCACGCTTCTCTGACAACGTCTGATTGTACGCCGCTGAACCTGTGGAGTCCGTGTGACCTGTAATGGTAACGGTAGATTGCGGATACTGCTTCATCATGGCAACAAGTTTGTCGAGCATCGCGACACTTTCTGACTTTAGCTCAGCGCTGTTCACTTCGAAGATACCGGCATCAACCAACTGGGCGGTAAATTTCTTGGTTGCAGGCTCGGCGACCACTTCTTGCACCGGCTCTGCCGCCATCACCTCGGCGACGGGCTCTTCCGTTGTCATCGGCTGCTCACTCGCACCGAAACGGTAAACGAAATTCATCGTAGCAGAGTTCACGGCTGCACGAGCTGAGTTGTTATTTACGTCAGTCAAGCGCTGATATTCAATACGCACACCAGTGGACTTGCTCGCATTGAGCTCGACACCCACTGCACCTAGGAATGAGGCATCATTCTCACTTCCATAATCGACATAAGCACCGCCGACTTTACCGTAGAGTGAAATCACATCGGTCAGAGGTACACTGAGTTTCGGCGCAAGGGTAAACGCGCTGGCGGACTCGTCAGCAATACCATCAGCGGTGTATTTACCGAGATAGTCATAACCGGCTTCTAGGCCAAGCCAGTCCACAAATTGGTAACCCGCGAACACACCACCAGTGATGGCATCATCATCACAATCTGCGGTCATATCACACGCATCATTTAACCAAGATTTACCGACTTTACCCCCTAAATACACATCAGCGAATGAAGGCGCTGAAGAGAAAGCGAAAGCACTTGCTACAACCACTGCTACTGTTTTTATTTTCATTTATTTTCTCCTTAATGCGCGGTCCATTGACCACCACTTCCATTGGAAGACACCCTTTCAGAATATGTGAAGAATGACCAAATGTCTTGTCTCAAAGGTTAAAATGGCGTGAAAAATTATATTGATAAGTCAGTGATTAGTTAAACAAAGAAACCCAAAACTAGTGAACACCCCATAGATGCAAAAAAGCCGCAGAGATTAACCACTGCGGCTAGTGTCTTGATCTACTTAACGCGCGATTTACGCGTTCGCTTCACGCTCAGCAATAAAAGCAAGTGCCAATTCAATACGAGCGACAACGCGTTCTTTACCGATAAGCTCCATCACGGCATCCACTGATGGTGATTGACCACCGCCAGTCACAGCGACGCGCAGCGGCATACCAATTTTACCCATGCCGATCTCAAGCTCTTCACACACAGTCGCAATGATCGCTTGCTTGATGTTGTCGGTTGTCCACTCTGTCAGGGCTTTGGCTTTCTCTAGAGCAAGTTGCAGAGGCTCTTTGGCAACGCCACGAAGGTGCTTCTTCGCCGCCCCGGCTTCAAACTCCGAAAAGTCTTCGTAGAAGTATCGAATTTGCTCAGCCAGTTCCACTAATGTGTGACAACGCTCGCCGACCAGTTGAATCACATCTGTGATCGCAGGGCCATTTGAGATATCGAGTTTTTGGTTATCCAAATGCCATTGAAGATGCGTTGCAACGTACGCTGGATCGGAGGTTTTGATGTAGTGGTTGTTCAACCAAAGTAACTTGTCTGTGTTAAACGCAGAAGCTGACTTAGAAATCGCCTTCAAGGAGAAATGTTCAATCATCTCTTCGCGTGAGAAGATCTCTTGATCGCCATGAGACCAGCCCAAACGCACTAGGTAGTTATTGAGTGCATTCGGCAGATAACCTTCATCACGATATTGCATCACAGAGACCGCACCGTGGCGTTTTGACAGCTTCGCACCGTCATCACCCAAAATCATGGCACAGTGGGCAAACGTTGGCACGGGTGCACCTAGCGCTTTGTAAATATTGATTTGACGAGGCGTGTTGTTGATATGGTCTTCACCGCGAACAACGTGAGTGATGCCCATGTCCCAATCGTCGACAACAACCACAAAGTTGTAGGTTGGCGCGCCATCCGTACGACGGATAATCAGATCATCCAACTGATCGTTGCCAATTTCGATGCGGCCGCGAATTTGGTCGTCAAACACTACGCTGCCCTCTTTCGGGTTGCGGAAACGAATCACACACGGATCACCCTCTTTTGCTGCCGCGTTGGCAGCGATAATTTTCGGGTGGTTAGCGTCGTAGCGCGGCATCTGCTTTGCTTCTTCTTGTTCTGCGCGAATTTCGTCAAGCAGCTCTTTCGGTGCGTAACATTTGTACGCTTTGTCTTCAGCCAGCAGTTTGTCGACCATTTCATTGTAACGATCAAAACGCTTGGATTGGTAGTACGGGCCCTCATCCCACTCAAGTCCCATCCATTGCATGCCTTCAAGAATTGCATCGACAGCTTCTTGTGAATTACGCTCAAGGTCGGTGTCTTCAATACGAAGTACAAATTCACCGCCTTGGCTTTTTGCGTAGAGCCAAGAATAAAGAGCAGTACGAGCGCCACCCACATGGAGGTAGCCTGTCGGGCTTGGAGCAAAACGAGTTTTAACCGTCATGTAAAATACCTTGATTGTCTGAATGACTGCGCCGCCTTCCGTTTGCGCGGAGTGTGACGCCAAAATTGCGCGTTATTTTAGCACCGATATGTAAATCTACAATCCGTGGTTAAGGTGTTTTACTGCCCAAGAGAGAAACTCTTGGCGTTCTGAAGCAGGAAGCGTGAGAAAATCATGTTGCAACCGCGATGTACGTGTCGATTCCTCCTTATCCGTCAAACTCGGCGTCGCTTCTAGAACAACGTCGGATGGCGCTGGAGACGTAGCAGCTGTCGCAGTTGATTTTAATGTTGAGGTGCGCAGCTGCGCTTTACCATCACCAAGTTCGTTGTAGCTTGCTAACATTTCATCGTAGTTTTTGGTCAGAGAAAAACTCTGGTCGTAGATTTCATCCGATTGATACGGCAAAGGCTGGCCATTGACGTGTAAATGGACACTCGGTGCCCGTTTATACCGCTCTACCCCTCTTTGATCGCGGATAACAAAGGGTTCTGCAATGGTCACCGCTTGATCGTGCGCCTCAAATGTGACCACTAGAGGTAAGCCATTAAACTTCTGTTTACCTCCGTTGGTGTCAATCATCCCACTGACTCGCACTAACAGTTGATTGGTGCCGTTGGGCAGTTGCCATTCACCCGGTTTAACATGAACAATGGTATCGGTTGAGTTGAGCGCTAATACCTCCACTCGCCCCTCGGTCGTCAATTGCACGTTGGCCCACAGTGACTGACAGACAAACAAACTCAGCAGCGTTAATGATCTCATCACGATCTTTCCCTATTTTTATAATGGCAAATACATAGCAGTGGCAAAAAGTACAAAAACGACAAAAGGCGGACAGAGCCCGCCTTGCCTTTCTTGCTCTATATTAGAATACCCATTCGGTACCGATACGAATCATCAAATCGTCATCAAACGCTGCGTCGTCTTGTTGTGTTAAACGAACGAAGGTGTAGACAGAGTTAAATGAGTAACCGAATTCACCACTGATAGAGGTAGAATCCAGATCCTTATCTTTTCGGCCATCTTGCTTACCGGTTTGATCCGCGTAGCCGACACGAATATTGGCATTGCCAAAGTAGTAGTTCGCTTGAATGGAGTAAGCGTCGATTTCACGCTCTTTGTAGCCGTAGCCGCCACCATTGTTGGTCGAGTCGTAAGAGCCAGACTTGTAGGCACCTAATAGGTTGAAGTTGTCGAGTGGGCGAAGCTCAAAACCGACAAAGTACGCATCTGTGTCACCAATTGATGCTGCAACTCCTGGTTTCCATGAAGGCTGACCATTTGGATCTGGGTTGTTCGTATCCCAAATGCCAGATTCGCCACCTTCAAACGTCGTTCCTTCTGCGGTTTCAAACGCCGCATGCAGGGTCAACATATCCATTGGCGTCATAGAGATAGAACCACCAAAGAAGTTCGAATCTTCGTGATTTTCGCTACCGTTACCACCGGCCAAGCTAAATTTCACCATCTCACCAAACACTGGCGAATCGTAGCGGAACATTTGGCTCTTACGGTCAAAGTGGTAACGCTCACCGCTGCGCCATGCGCGGTCGAATGTGCGGCCTAAGTTTGATGCTGAGTATGGCCAGTCCACCAATTCATACATAGGTGTCAACATACGACCAAAACGCACGGAGCCCCAATCATCGCCGCGTAGGCCAACGAAGGTATCACGGTTGCCGAGCTTAGCGCCGTCATCCAGAACCCAACCCGATTCCACTTGAGCAAATGCCGTGACGCTGTCCGTCATCACTTTCGCAGCGCGAAAACCAACACGCGTTTCATTCTCTAGTGCCCAGCCTGCATCCGGCCCTGCATCATTTGATGCGCCGTAATCCACCGCTGAAATGGAGACCACACCATACACTTCAACATTGGCATCATTTGGGTCACCTAACATGTAAGCGTGTGCAGCGCCCGCAGTCAGAGTCGCCGCAGCAACTGCTGCGCTAAGAAACGTTTTTTTAAAGTGAGACATAAGATTAACCCCTATATAGTCATTTTTTGAATTTTTCTCTTGCCTCACCACCGCGCTGATGAATTCACAGTGGTGAGGACTCTTTATGGACGGGCTCATCTTGGCAAACTTTTTTTGCCTTAAAAAACAAACCAAATTATTTTTCGACTCACTTCAAATTAGTCATTGAGAGAATATCTAAATCAACGATATTTCAATGGGTTAATAAAAACCTAAAGCGATAAAAACGGCAATTTTGAGCTTTTTCTCCCTGCAAAGCGGTGAGATTGTTAACGCCGTCAAAGCCTATTTGCGTTTATTTAGCTCACTTTATATTTATAGTAAAAAAAGGGTGAACACGATCTCACTTGATGCAAGTCACTGATTTTGTTTAATACGTTGATTTCAAAGAATTTGACGTCATTCGGGCTCCAATGCTTGACCTTTCCCCTGAGGGAAGGTTTATGCTTATCAAACTCACATCGAATAACAGTGAAAGGCCGTCGCTATGTACAGGTTTGATATTCCATTACAAGGTTTGAGTTGCATGGGCTGCGCACGCAAAGTAGAGCGAGCGCTGATAGAGCATCATGCGCTCACCGTCCTCGACGTATCGAAAAAACACATTGAAGTCGAAAGTCACGTCCCGTTTGGCGAACTGGCGAAAACGGTGGCGTCTTTAGGCTATCAATCAGGAACAAGCTGTGCGTTTTCACTCTCAGGGCTAAACTGTGGCCGATGCGTGGCCAAGCTGCGAACGGCGCTCGAATCCCATCCGTCTATCGGTGATGTCGACATCTCCACCACCAAGCTCACCGTGACCGGTCTACTCACAGCAGACGAGATCATCGCCCTAGTACAAGAAACGGGTTACGATGCTGTGCCGATTAAAGACTCCCCGCTCATATTGGAAGACACAGTTGGTCAAGACCCTATCGGTGAAGAGCCTATCAAGGAGAGTCGCGATGAACCGCAGAGCACCGCGCAAAGAGATAGTAATGAGCACCACCTCTATTTCGCTATTTCAGGGATGACGTGCGCCAGTTGCGTCAGCTCAGTGGAAAAAGCCTTACTCTCCGTCGAGGGCGTGAACAGAGTCAGCGTTAACCTAGCCGAGCAAACCGCCTCAGTATTCAGCAAACGAGAAAGCGCACAGATACTGGCTGATCTTGTAGAAGCGAGCCAGAGCGCGGGTTATCAAGCCACACATATCGCCGATCCTAACACCCAGCAGGACGAGCAAGCGGCAAATTTGGCAAAGCAGCAAGCGCAGCACAAGCGTAGCGCACTGGCCGGTTTAATCGTCGGGGCGCCGCTCATGCTATGGGGCGTTCTCGGTGGCAGTATGATGATCCAAAACCGCGGCGACCAATGGGCGTGGGGCGTTGTTGGCTTGATCTGTTTTGCGCTACTGGCGAGTGCAGGAAGAGGATTTTTTGTTAACGCTATCGCGGCACTGCGCCATAAACGAGCGACCATGGACACCTTAGTCGCTCTGGGGACTGGCGCTGCCTGGCTCTTTTCGATGCTTGTGGTTGTCATGCCACAGTGGTTCCCTGTTGCATCAAGACACGTCTACTTTGAAGCCAGTGCCATGATTATCGGCCTGATTTCGCTCGGCCACTATATTGAAGCGAAAGCGAAAGCCAAGACTACCCAATCGCTTAAAGCCCTGATCAATTTGCAAAGTAACGACGCGCTGTTGGTCGACGAGCAAGGTGAACGAACCATCCCTATCGACCAGATCACCCAAGGTATGATGCTGCGCGTCATGCCTGGGGCTCAGTTCGCGGTCGATGGCGTTGTCACTGACGGGGAGTCCTATGTCGATGAGTCAATGCTTACCGGTGAGCCGATCCCAGTCTTCAAACGCAGCGGTGACACCGTACATGCCGGTACCTTGAACCAAGATGGTAGCTTGCTGTATCAAGCCACCAGCGTAGGCAGTGACACCATGCTGGCAAAAATCATCAAATTAGTCAGAGACGCGCAAAGCAGTAAACCGCAGATTGCCAAACTGGCCGATCAGATTTCATCCGTTTTTGTGCCTATCGTCGTCGCGATTGCTCTGATTGCGGCCGCAGTCTGGTTCTTTGTTGGACCTGAGCCCAAAGCCAGCTATATGCTGGTCACGGTGACCACAGTATTAATTATCGCCTGCCCATGTGCGCTTGGCCTTGCGACGCCACTGTCTGTGACTGTTGGGATTGGTAAAGCAGCGGAGCTAGGGATCTTAATTAAAGATGCGGATGTGTTGCAGTCGGCCAGTCGCATCGATACGGTCGTCTTTGATAAAACGGGCACCTTGACGCAAGGTAAACCTGAAGTGCAGTTTCACGCCCGCTACCATATCGATGACGAGACGCTTTTAGGTCTCAGCGCAGGTATCGAACGTCACTCGGAACACCCATTGGCAAAAGCCATCGTGCACTACGCCCAAGCGTCACACATCACACCGCTGCCTATCACACACTTCACTAACCTACGCGGACAAGGGGTGACCGGACACTATCAAAAGCAATCTCTAAGTGCTGTCTCTCTCAACTATGCCAAGGCAAAAGGCTGGGATCTTAGCCTCGCCGACGCAGACATCAAACGGGCGGCTGACCAGGCTTACACGCCAATCATTATTGCTTTGGATGAGCAGGTTGTCGGTGTGATGGCGATCGCCGATGGCATTAAACCTGATTCCGCGCGAACGATAACCACTTTAAAAAATATGGGGATTACCCCTGTGCTGCTGACTGGAGACAACGCCCATGTCGCCAACGCCATCGCAAAGCAGCTCGGTATTGATGACGTCATCGCCGAAGTGCTGCCAGATCAAAAAGCGCAGCATATTGAGTCACTGAAAGTGCGCGGTCAACGTGTCGCCATGGTCGGTGATGGCGTCAACGATGCACCCGCGCTCGCCTTAGCAGACATCGGTATTGCAATGGGCAGTGGCAGTGATGTGGCAATTGAAAGCGCGCAAATGACGTTACTCAACGCCTCGCCGATGGCGGTGGTGCAGGCCATCGAGCTCTCTAAAGCCACTCTCAAAAACATGAAACAGAACTTATTTGGTGCTTTCATCTATAACTCACTGGGCATTCCCGTCGCCGCTGGCGTGTTATACCCACTCTTTGGTTTCTTGCTCAGCCCAGTCATTGCTGGCGCAGCGATGGCTTTATCGTCGATTACTGTTGTCAGCAACGCCAATCGACTTCGACTTTTTAAAACCTCAACTCAGCTTGGAGATCGCTCATGAACAGATTGCTGAAAACCTCAATGTTGACCGCCCTACTCACTATAGCGCCGCAGGTACTGGCAGCCGATGTGGTCAACCATAAATCGCCGTACTGTGGCTGTTGTAGCGAGTGGACTAAACACATGGAGCAGGCAGGGTTCACCGTCAAAGAAGTACTGCATGACAACATGAACCCAATTAAAGAACAGCTAGGTATTAGCTCGCAGCTTGCCTCTTGCCATACCGCAGAAATCGACGGTTATGTATTTGAAGGCCACATCCCCGCCAGTGACATTCAAGCGTTTCTCGCCAATCCCCCCAAAAGGGCAAAAGGATTAGCGGTGCCAGGCATGCCGATGGGCTCACCCGGTATGGAATATGGAGAGAAAAGCGACGCCTATTCAGTGTATGCGTTCAATGAGCAAGGGCAGGTATTTGAATACCGTCATTATGAAGCGAAAGAGTAAAAAGTGAGTCAGTCACCATCAAGGGGCTGACATGAGGTGTAAAAAAGCCAGTCAAGAACACATCAGGCTCTTGGCTGGCTTAACATCGCCTCTCATTATTCTCCTTGAACTAAGGCTGCCATCATCTCGATATGCAGCTCATCATCATTGAGGCAAGGAATAAAATTAAACTGCTCTCCCCCATGCTCTTCATACAACTCACGACACTGCTCGGAAATCTCCTCTAAGGTCTCCAAACAATCGGCAGAAAAGGCAGGGGTCATAATATCGAGCTTTTTGATGCCAGCGCTCGGCAACTGTTCAATGGTTTTGTCCGTATAGGGCTGAAGCCACTCTTCTCGACCAAAGCGCGACTGGAACGTGGTGCCAATTTGTTCACTGGTTAATCCCAGCGCCTTACCCAAAAGCTCAGTGGTTCGCAAACAGTGCTGTGGATAGATGTCACCATTATCGGCGTAGCGTTTAGGGATGCCATGATACGAACAGAGCAAGTAATCCCCACGCCCATGTTGGCGCCAAGAGGCTTCAACACTGGCCGCCAGCGCTTTGATATACAGAGGATGATCGTGATAATCGCGCAACATTCGATAATTGGGTAACACGGGCATCGTTTTAAAGGCTTTCGCTAAGCCATCGTTGACCGCGCCAGTAGTGGTGCCGGAATACTGAGGGTAAAGAGGCAGCACAATGATCTCTTCGACGCCTTGTGCAAGCAGTGCCTCAACGCCAGATTGCAAACTAGGATTGCCATAAGTCATGCCAAGCTCGACTGGCATCGATAAAAAATCAGCCAGACGCGCCGCTTGTCGCTTAGAGTACACCATCAGCGGTGACCCTTCTTCCATCCACACGCTTTGATATAACTTGGCGACTTTGGGCGAGCGAATGGGCAATATCACACCATGTAAAATAGGGCACCACAGCCAGCGGCTCATGTCGACGACTCGATGATCATGAAGGAACTGACTTAGAAAGCGCTTCACGGCTGGTGCGGTGGGTTCATCGGGTGTGCCCAAGTTCACCAATAGCACACCTTGTTGTTTTTTATTCTGCATAGAGTCTGCCGATCCTGTGTTGAATCCAGTCTTAATTGTCTGAAAGATACGTTGCCTAGCCGCGTTAAGTTCAAGAGAAATATAAAAAAAGCGACCTGATTAGGTCGCTTCACTATAACAAATTTCACAAAAGTGATGATAATAGGTATTGCCTATTATGCTAATGCCTTCTCGATATCAGCGCTCACTTCCGCCACTTGCTTAGTACCATCGAATTTCAAGTACTTAGTGTTACCTGCTGCCGCTTCTTTCCCGTAGTATTCGATCAGTGGCGCAGTTTGATCGTGGTAGACACCTAAACGAGCGCGAACGGTCTCTTCTTTGTCGTCATCACGAACCACAAGGTCTTCACCCGTCACGTCATCTTTACCTTCCACTTTTGGTGGGTTGTACACAACGTGGTAAGTACGGCCTGACGCTAGGTGAGCACGACGGCCCGCCATACGCTCAACAATCACATCGTCAGCGACATCAAACTCAATCACGTAATCAACATCAACACCCATCTCTTTCAGGCCATCCGCTTGAGGGATAGTGCGAGGGAAGCCGTCTAGAAGGAAGCCTTTCTCACAGTCGTCTTGAGCGATACGCTCTTTGATAAGACCTAGGATGATTTCATCCGATACTAGTTGACCAGCATCAATCACAGCTTTCGCTTGTTTACCAAGCTCTGTCCCTGCTTTGATCGCAGCACGCAGCATGTCACCAGTAGAGATTTGTGGAATACCGTACTTCTCCATGATGAATTGAGCCTGTGTGCCTTTACCTGCACCTGGAGCACCTAGAAGAATGATGCGCATGTTAAATCCTCTTAAGATAATAATGGTTTATACCGAAGCTCACAGCGGCTTGCCACTTGGAGCCAGATCATCGGTAAGTTTCGGTATAACGGTTGTCATAATCAGCCGTTGCGTCTTGCAAGGCACAATGGACAACGTCCTCATACAAACACGGTTTACAATAGATACTGTCATAATAAACAGTAAAACAGGCGTGCACATTACACGCCTGTTTGATCGGTTTCAAGCTGGCATTCTATCATACAATTTAGGCTCAACGCGCCTATTACGACTAAAGAATGCTTAAACACTCACATTCGCCTGCAATATCATGAGTTTTTATGCATTTTGAGTGCAAGGTCCTCACAATTTCCTGCAGATTCGAACCAATAGACGCAAAAAGCCCGGAAGATACGGGCTTTTGCACGACGTTATGCCATTATCCTTTAGTCAAAAGGGTATTGATGGCGCCAAGGAACTGAGACGGGTCCGCCATCGAACCACGCTCTGCCAGCATGGCTTGACCAAGCAGTACCTCGACCCAACGGCCAAAGGCTTCCTCATCGGCCTCATCCGCCATACGCTTAACCAGCGCGTGCTCTGGGTTAAGTTCCAAAATGTACTTCACTTCTGGCGCGGCTTGACCTGCGGCTTCCAGCAGTTTGGCCATCTGTGTCCCCATTTCGAAATCATCGGTAACAACGACCGCTGGCGTCGATGCGAGTTTAAAGGTGGTGCGAACCTCTTTCACGCGATCGCCTAAGTAAGCCTTAGTGCGCTCGACAACCGACTTAAACTCTTCCTCGGTCTCTTTTTGTTTCTCTTTCTCCGCTTCGTCTTCGAACTGGCTAAGATCGAGACCCGCTTTCGTAATCGACTGGAACTGCTTACCATCGAACTCAGTTAAGTAGTTCATCAGCCACTCGTCGATGCGGTCATACATCAAGATAACTTCAATGCCCTTGGCCTTAAACTGCTCAAGGTGAGGGCTGTTCTTCGCCGCCGCGTAGCTGTCTGCGGTGAGGTAGTAAATCTTATCTTGGCCCTCTTTCATACGCTCAACGTAAGAAGCGAGGTCAACCGTTTGCTCTGCCGAGTCCACTTCCGTGGACGCAAAACGCAACAGACCGGCTACTTTCTCTTTGTTCGCCATGTCCTCAGCTGGGCCCTCTTTGAGCACCAAGCCAAACTCTTTCCAGAATGACTGATATTTCTCGCTGTCATTCTTAGCCATGCGTTCAAGCATGGTCAAAACACGTTTGGTACACGCATTACGCAGGGATTGAGTCACCTTGTTGTCTTGAAGAATTTCACGTGACACGTTGAGTGGTAAATCGTTGGAATCGATCAAGCCGCGTACAAAGCGCAGGTATGACGGCATGAACTGCTCTGCATCATCCATGATAAACACACGCTGCACATACAGCTTAAGACCCGATTTGTGGTCACGGTTCATCATATCCCAAGGTGCTTTTGATGGAATGTAAAGCAAACTGGTGTAGTCGTTTTTACCTTCCACTCGGTTGTGGCTCCATACTAGCGGATCGGCAAAATCGTGCGATACGTGCTTGTAAAACTCTTGGTACTCTTCCTCTGAGATGTCCGACTTATTGCGAGTCCATAGTGCTTGCGCTTTGTTGATCTGCTCCCACTTCTTCTCGTCGGTCTCTTTGCCTTCATCATCACGAACGGCCGTTTGGATTGAGACTGGAATACCGATGTGATCGGAGTATTTGCTGATCACATCACGCAAACGCCATTCGTTTAGGAACTCTTTACCCTCTTCACGCATATGAAGAATGATGTCGGTACCGCGCTGCTCTTTGACGATATCTTCGATGGTGTACTCACCTTCACCTGCTGAGTGCCATTGCACCGCCTGTTCGGCAGCCAGGCCAGCTGCGCGAGTGCGCACGGTCACGGCATCTGCGACGATAAAGGCGGAGTAGAAACCCACACCAAATTGACCGATTAATTGCGAATCTTTGCTTTGCTCTTCCGACAGCTTAGAGAAAAACTCTGCAGTGCCCGATTTGGCAATGGTACCTAGGTGTTCAATCACGTCATCACGACTCATACCGATGCCGTTATCGGAAATGGTCAGCGTGTTTGCTTCTTGATCAAAAGAGAGCTTTACACCCAATTCGGCGTCACCTTGATATAAATCGGGATTGGACAAGGCTTGGAAACGCAGTTTATCCGATGCGTCTGAAGCATTAGAAATCAACTCACGAAGAAAGATCTCTTTGTTTGAGTAGAGAGAATGGATCATCAGGTGAAGCAGTTGTTTGACTTCAGACTGAAAACCACGAGTTTCTTTGTTATTCGTTGCTGTTTCGCTCATGATAACTCCACATTTGGTGCTTTTTATTCCAAGGCCACCTGCCTATTCGCAGGAATATTGGCGCTAAATCTGACAGTTAAGATGAGGGTGGAGAGTGTAAATTCAAGGTCAAAAAACATAAAAACAGTGTTTTTTTGGTTTTATTTTGATTATTCTTGCACATCTAAAAATGAATAAATCATAAAGAGACGCCAAGATTTGCGCTGTTTTGTTCAATCAGCACTGCTTGGTGGCGAATGGATGCGCATTACGTTACTTGAACCTTTTTATAGAAATGGCCAACCTCAATGAGCAACATAGGTACTAAGTTCAACCTCGCGAACCGATTCACGTTTGACCCAAACACCAACTCTCTGACCGATAAAGAGAGTGACAACGAGGTGATTCGTCTGGGCAGCAATGAAAGTCGCATTCTCCTTTTATTGGCAGAAAAACCCAATGAAGTTGTCTCCCGCAACGAGCTGCACGATTTCGTGTGGCGAGAGCAAGGGTTTGAAGTCGACGACTCTAGCCTTACTCAAGCCATTTCTACACTAAGAAAGCTATTGCAAGACTCCACCAAGTCGCCTCAATACGTTAAAACAGTGCCTAAACGCGGCTACCAGTTGATCTGTCCGGTTGAAAGAGCGTTGCCTCAAGTCACCAGTGACGATCTCGAGGAGATGGACGACAGCCAAGATACTAACGTTTCAGGGTTCGACACCAACGAGAATGTAACAGCGTCATTGTCCCAGACCGTTGACACCACTGCCGGCACGGTGGACACCAAGAAACCTAAAACCAACAACAAGCCCTTGATGATGGTATTGCTTGTCATTACCGTCATGCTGCCTATCCTTGCTCTCCTGCTAGCAAAACCGGCGCAAACGCAGTTCCGTGAGCTGACAGTGGTCGATAGCACACCGGTGAGAACGCCGCTGAACCACCCAGATTTAAGCGTGTGGATGCCCTCTATCGAGCAGTGCGTCAAACGCTACAACGAAACACGCCAAGGGGATTTAGCGCCTGTAGAGGTGATCGCTACGGGTGGTCAAAACAATCAGTTAGTCTTGAACTACATTCACTCTCTTCAACAATCAGGTGAAAACATCACCTTGCGCATTGTTGCCGAGCAAGACGATCTCTCTCGAGTATGCCAGTAGGAGTTACCCATGAATCATAGAATCGCCGCTGGCCTCGCCATTATCTCTGCTGCGTTAAGTAGTTGGCTCTACTGGGGCAGTGATATCAAAATTGAGAAAATCCTCACCTCAAGTGAATGGCAATCGAAAATGGTCACCCTAATTGACCAAATGCGCCACGAACAAGATATCGGTCCTTTGCGTAAAGTGGACGTGGTTTCAAACGTTAAATATTTACCTAATAACACTTACATCCGCGTCTCTACCGTCCGCCTTTTTCCAGATACCGACTCACTAGAAAGCATCATCAATATCTCGGAAAGCGGTAAGTGGGACATCAGTGATAATTACTTGCTGATCACTCCAAGTGAGTTCAAAGATGTCTCTTCTGCGCAAACGCGCGACTTTTCCGAGCAGCAGTTAGAGCTTATCACACAGATCTTCAGGATGGATGCTCAGCAAAGCCGCCGCATAGATATTGTCAATGAGAAGACCTTGCTTCTGACCAGCCTCAGCCACGGCTCGACGGTGCTGTTCACCAATTAATACCTCTAGGGAGCTTCAGCTCCCTTCTTTGTGGAGAACATATGCTAAAAGCACACATTGATATTTACTACTGTCGCCAATGCAATTGGATGCTGCGTGCCACTTGGCTCAGCCAGGAGCTACTGCACACCTTTAGTGAAGAGATCGATACGCTGTCATTACACCCAGACACCGGTGGCCGATTTGAAATTCACTGCAATGGCGTGATGGTGTGGGAAAGAAAGCGCGATAGTGGCTTCCCAGAAGCGAAAGTGTTGAAACAACGAGTTCGCGACATCATCGATCCACAAAGAGATTTGGGCCACAGTGATACCAAGTAGCCCAAAGGTGTACTAGCCTTATTCTCAAATATTCCGTGTTTACAGCTGACAGCTAACGATGCACTCATCGTCAAAAGTGACGGTTTTCAGCTCGCCATCGTCATAAAGTCCGTAGCTAGGCGCAAAGCCGTTACGAGGGAAGGTCACCGAACCTGGGTTAAAGACGAAGTGTTCACCATCTCGCTGCGCCACTGGGATGTGAGTATGACCATGAACCAGCACATCATTGGGGCTTAGAGCTGGACGCTTGTCCGCGTTGTACAGATGACCGTGGGTTAAAAACAGTCGAGTGCCCGACTCCAAGACCAGCCAGGCGTAATCGGCCATAATAGGGAAATCGAGCAACATCTGATCCACTTCACTGTCGCAGTTGCCACGCACGGCAATGATCTGCGCGGCAAACTCATTGAGCCGACTGGCAACCTCGGCCGGGTTGTAACCCTCGGGGATCGGGTTTCTTGGTCCGTGATTCAGTATGTCCCCAAGCAGCACCAAAGTCTTAGCACCCGATGCTGAAAAGGCTGATAACAGTGCTTCGGCTGCAGGAAGGCTGCCGTGTATGTCTGACGCGATAAAAATTGTCACCTAATGCGTACCCTTAACGTAAATAAGGCTATTGTACGCACTGAGCTACACATCGTCATCATTGATCATGCCGTTAATCACAATGTTGTTGTAACTGACCATCCCAATAATCTGGCCATGTTCGATCACAGGGGCACGGCTGATACCAAAACGCTCAAAGAGGCGCGCGCAATATTTCACATTCATATCAGGGCTGACGGAGAGTGCAGGCTTGGTCATGATTTCATAGATGTTCGTCCGCTCTGCCGAGCGATTCTGCGCCAACACTTTTTTCGCGATGTCGTTCATCAGCACAATGCCGTACTCATCCCCTTCATGCCGCTTATCAACCACCAGCGCTTTGACTTGGTGTTGGCGCGCAAGCTGGATTCCCTCTTTGACGGTCGTCAAACCATCAATGATGACATAAGTATTGGCCATCACATCCCGCACTTGCACTCGATCATGACTGTTCATAACTCATCCTCCACCACTTTGGTCAATGTTTCTACTTGGTGGGCGACCCCCACCGCATCTTCAATATCAATTTGAATCGCGATGCCTTGCCCAGAGGTTTGATCAAACTCTCCAACCTCGTTGATCGTCTCCAGTATGTGTCTCGATAGGTGCTCCTCGACCACAAACAACAGCACATCCTTTTGCACATCGAGCGTCAAACCAAAAAAGGTTTTCTTCTGTTTTAATCCTTCGCCACGGGCATTATTAATGACCGTGGCCCCCGTAGCGCCCGCAGTGCGCGCCGCATCAAGCACCACATCGGTTTTGCTGTCTTCGACAAACGCAATAATGAGTTTAAAGCGCATTAGTTTCATCCTCCTGATTGGCGCGTTTATTCAGCCAATCTGTCATTTGTGCATAGCCCATGACTGAAATAATGGGGAATAAGCTGGCAAAGGCGATAAGACCAAAGCCATCGATCATTGGATTTCGGCCCGGTACGGTAGAAGCAAGCCCTAGACCAAGCGCGGCCACCAAAGGTACGGTGACCGTTGAGGTCGTTACGCCGCCAGAGTCGTAAGCCAATGGGATAATCAGCTTAGGGGCGTAAAAGGTTTGAATCACCACCACAATGTAACCAACGATGATGTAGTAGTGGATAGGATCGCCAACCACAATTCGGTAGCTGCCAAGCGAGATACCAAACGCAACCCCAAGCGCCACCGCGATACGCAACCCATTGACACTGATACTGCCCGCCGAGACTTGATTGGCTTTGATGGCAACGGCGATCAGTGACGGCTCTGCAATAGTGGTACTAAAGCCGATAAAAAAGGCAAACAAGTAGACCCAATAGTAGTCAAACCACTCTAGTGGTGCGGTTAGGTTGTCTCGAAACTGATCGATAAAGCTGGGCGCCGTTAATTGAGTGGCCATCGTCTCGCCAAGCGGAAACAACGCAAGATCCAAACCAATAAGAAACAGAGATAAGCCGAGAATGACATAGATAAAACCGAGCAATACCTTAGCAAGGTTGGTGACCGGGCGTCGTAACACGGCAAACTGGAATCCGAAAATAATGGTCGCAATCGGCACCACATCGGTGATGGTACCAAGCAGAGTATGAAAAAAGTGTTGCCATTCCATCATGCCACCACCATGCCGTATACCATGACGAACATCATCGGCAGCAATGAGGCAAACGCAATCAAGCCAAACCCATCGATCATGGGGTTACGTCCTTTGATCGCGCTTGCAAGCCCAACCCCTAGTGCCGTGACGAGAGGAACCGTAATGGTGGAGGTCGTAACACCGCCGGAGTCGTAAGCGACGCCAATGATGCTCTCCGGCGCAAACATCGTCAGTACCACTACACCAATGTAGCCACCAATGATCAGATACTGAATGGGCCAACCTTTTAAAATTCTCAGCACACCTAACATGATCGCAAAGCCCACCGAGAGGGCGACAGTGTACCGTAAGCCATTGGCGTAACCATCCATCGCCTCCGGCCTGTCGGCAATCATCCCTCCTTGCGCCGCCACTTCTGCGGCTTCTGAAGCAACAGCCGTCAGAGCAGGCTCAGCAACGGTGGTCCCAAACCCTAAACAGAACGAAAACAGCAGCAACCAAAAGACACTCCCTTTGCGCGCGAACGCTTGCGCCATGGATTCACCGATGGGAAACAGCCCCATCTCTAAGCCAAAAATAAAAAAACTCAGCCCAAGTACCACCAACACGAGTCCAAATACGATTGAAGGGAGGTTGGGAAGTGGCTCTTGCAAAACGACCAATTGGAAAAAAGCAATCACAGCGATGATGGGCAGTAAGTCACGTAAGCTGCCCATTAAAGAACGAAATAGTGTCCTTATTGCTTCCATACTCTCTCCGCTGCGATGAAATCCACACTATTTATCATGGCAAAGGAATTCATCCTTAAGTGTGATAAATCTGGCATCTCTCCCGATAGAACGCACGAATGTTTCATTTTGTGAGTTGGCGAGTGAGCCAATAAGCAAAGATGCGGTCAAACCGAGTGAAGAGCGATCTATTCATGCTTGAGATCGCTATAATGATTCGAGAAATCAAAAAGAAGGGACAGCAATGAAAATTTTGCTCACCGGAGGAACCGGGTTTATTGGCAGAGAGCTGCTTAAGCAGTTGACCACTCATGAAGTGACAGTATTGACCCGATCTCCCTCGCGCGCTCGGCAAGTCCTCGCCCACCTAAAACAAGGCAATCTCTCCTTCATCGACAGTTTGGACGACTTTCATGATCTCAATCCCTTCGACGCCGTCATCAATTTAGCCGGAGAGCCCATTGCCGACAAACGCTGGACTGACACCCAAAAATCCTTAATTTGTGAGAGTCGCTGGCAACTGACAGAGCAGTTAGTCGCCTTGATTCACGCAAGCACCGCGCCGCCCTCGGTATTTCTCAGTGGCTCTGCGGTGGGATACTACGGTGACCAACAAGCGCATCCGTTTGACGAAAGTCTGCAAGTGCAAAGCAATGACGATTTCGCTCATCAAGTCTGTGCACGTTGGGAACAGATCGCTCTGCGCGCACAATCTCAGCACACGCGAGTGTGTTTGATGAGAACAGGTATTGTACTTGGTCCTGATGGTGGGGCACTGCAGAAAATGCTGCCCCCCTATCGCCTCGGATTAGGCGGCCCAATAGGTACTGGCAAGCAGTATATGCCTTGGATACACCTGATGGATATGGTGCGTGCCATTGTCTACTTGTTGGATACCGAACATGCCCAAGGCGTGTTCAACTTCACTGCGCCTCACCCTGTCACCAATACTCTGTTTAGTCAGACGCTGGCTCGTTGCCTGCGACGGCCGCATGTGCTTTTTACACCGGCATGGGTAATGAAACTGGTGATGGGCGAGAGTGCGACCTTACTGTTTGATAGCATCCGCGCGAAACCCAAAAAGCTCACCGAACTGGGCTTCACTTTCCAATATTCACGACTTGAGCCCGCCCTCAAACACCTTTTGCAGCCCGTTGGGCGCTAACAACGGATCATAAATACGACAAACATGACTCAACACATTTTGATTACAGGCTGCTCGAGCGGCATAGGCTATACGGTTGCCCACGCCCTTCATCAGCGAGGATACCAAGTCATCGCGTCTTGTCGTCAAGCACAAGACGTCGAGCGATTGAAACAGGAAGGGTTGCTGTCGGTGCAACTGGATCTCTCTGATCCACAAAGTATCGAAACAGGCTTTCATGAAGCCTTAGCATTAAGCAACGGCCGACTTGATGCTCTGTTCAATAATGGGGCCTACGGTCAACCTGGGGCATTGGAAGATCTCCCGACAGAAGCCCTGCGCGCCCAGTTTGAAAGCAATTTTTTTGGCTGGCATCATCTTGTTTCTTTGGCTCTGCCGATAATGAGAGCGCAAGGCGCTGGGCGAATCGTACAAAACAGCTCGGTACTTGGCTTTGCAGCGATGAAATATCGCGGCGCGTACAACGCCTCCAAGTTTGCTCTTGAGGGGTGGACAGACACACTCAGACTGGAACTGGCCGACACCAACATTCACATCAGCCTCATCGAACCAGGTCCCATAGAGACGCAGTTTCGCGCCAACGCCTTGGTGGCATTTCAACGCTGGATTAAGGTGGAAGAGAGCGCGCATCGTGCGCATTATGAGCAACAATTAGCAAGACTTGGCAACGATACTTCAAGCAACCGCTATGCTCTTCCCGCCTCTGCCTGTATTGCGCCTGTGGTTCATGCATTGGAGTCCAATAAACCCAAAATCCGCTACAGAATAACCACACCAACGCGAGTGCTTTGGTGGCTAAAACGTCTACTATCGAGCCGAGCCTTAGATCGACTATTGAGCAAGGCTGCATAAAAAATCGTCTGTATGTAATTTAATCGTAATATTGAGACAGTAAGATTTAAATCGTTGCCTTCGCGCCACTGACGAACTCCCATCGCTTTGGGTTTGGCCACATAAAAATTCATTATTACAGCGTTACATTCGGATAAGACTATGTCATTAAACCAGTTGAACTGGCTGAGTGTCGGTGTTGCGCTAACGTTACTGATGTTTTTGTAACACCTTCGCTTGCACATTGTAAAAAAGGTAGGATAACCCTTCGGTTTCCTACCTTTTTTGCTGTGTTACCGCTTTGAATTCAGCTTGTGCGTTAGCTGGTCAAGTCATCGAAAAACTTCTTCACACCATTGAAAAAGCCTTCTGATTTCGGCTTGTGCTTGGTCGCCGCTTCGCCACCGCAAGACTCTTCAAACTCTTTGAGTAGCTCTTTTTGACGGGCACTGAGGTTCACTGGCGTCTCTACCACAAGCTTGACAATCAAATCGCCAATACCACCACCACGAACACCTTTTACGCCTTTGCCGCGCATACGGAACATACGACCAGTTTGTGTCTCCGTTGGCACTTTAAGGCTCACTCGGCCGTCCAATGTTGGGACTTCCACCTCACCACCGAGCGCTGCCATAGCAAAGCTCACAGGCACTTCACAGTAGAGGTTATTACCATCACGCTCAAAGATGTGGTGTTCTTTCACGTGTACTTGTACATACAAGTCGCCCGCTGGCGCGCCCATCTCTCCCGCTTCACCTTCACCTGAAAGACGAATGCGATCGCCAGTATCCACACCGGCTGGGATCTTAACGTTAAGGGTTTTGCTTTTCTGTTTACGACCTTGACCATGACACACATTACATGGGTCTTTAATGATCTTGCCTTTACCGTGACAGGTCGGACAGGTTTGTTGAACCGCAAAGAAACCTTGGCGCATCTGAACTTGGCCATGACCATGACAAGTACCACATGTTTCAGGTGATGTGCCTTTCTTCGCGCCGCTTCCTTCACAGCTGTCACAATGGACTAACGTAGGAACTTCAATTTCTTTCGACACACCACGTACGGCTTCTTCAAGCGTCAATTCCATGTTGTAGCGTAAATCAGCGCCACGCTGAGCGCGAGCTTGACCGCCGCCACGACGACCGCCACCAAAGATGTCACCAAACACGTCGCCAAAGATGTCACCGAAATCGGCACTACCGCCACCGAAGCCGCCGCCTCCCATACCGCCTTGTTCAAAGGCTGCATGGCCGTACTGGTCATAAGCGGCTTTCTTCTGTGGATCGAGCAGAACTTCGTACGCTTCTTTTACTTCTTTAAACTTATCTGCAGCGCTGTCATCACCCTGATTACGGTCTGGGTGGAATTTCATCGCTAGGCGTTTGTACGCCTTTTTGATATCACGCTCTGATGCATCGCGGCTTACGCCTAATACTTCGTAAAAATCACGTTTTGACATGTTTCTCGTCACCAAATTTATTACTGCAAACGGTCAACACCGCTTGGTGTTATATCTACCTAACTAATGGCTCTGGATTTTAGCGATCCCACACCAAAAAGACACTTTTAGTTAGATGGACATAATGTACAAACATACGGGCGTAAGAGTCTCCTCAAACGCCCGCATCATAGTTAAGTTAAGTCCGAATCAAGAATTACTTCTTGTCGTCTTTGACTTCTTCGAACTCTGCGTCAACCACATCGTCTTGAGCGTCGCTGCTTGCTTGCTCGCCACCTTGTGCTTGCGCTTGAGCTTGCTGCTGAGCGATTTCCATCAGTTTCTGAGCCGCAGTCATCAGTGCTTGAACTTTCGCGTCGATCGCTTCTTTGTCTTCGCCTTTACGTGCTGTTTCTAGCTCAGAAATCGCGGCTTCAATCTTCTCTTTCTCGTCAGCTGGAAGCGCATCACCCGCTTCTTCTACTTGCTTACGAGTACCGTGAATCATTTGGTCCGCTTGGTTACGTGCAGTCGCTAGCTCTTCGAACTTCTTGTCCGCTTCTTTGTTCGCTTCTGCTTCTTGAACCATTTTCTCGATGTCTTCATCGCTTAGACCACCAGACGCTTGGATAGTGATCTTCTGCTCTTTGCCAGTCTGCTTGTCTTTCGCTGACACGTGTAGAATACCGTCCGCATCAAGGTCGAAAGTCACTTCGATTTGTGGCATGCCACGTGGCGCAGGCTGAATGCCTTCTAGGTTAAATTGACCTAGAGACTTGTTGTACATCGCTTGCTTACGCTCACCTTGAAGAACGTGGATGGTTACCGCGTTCTGGTTGTCTTCCGCTGTTGAGAAAACTTGGTTCGCTTTGGTTGGGATAGTGGTGTTCTTCTCAACCAACTTAGTCATTACGCCCCCCATTGTCTCAATACCTAGAGACAGAGGTGTAACGTCAAGTAGCAGTACGTCTTTCACGTCACCCGCAAGTACGCCACCTTGAACAGCAGCACCCATAGCTACGGCTTCGTCAGGGTTTACGTCTTTACGAGCTTCTTTACCGAAGAACTCTGCAACTTTCTTCTGAACCATAGGCATACGAGTCTGACCACCGACTAGGATAACGTCAGTGATTTCATTCACTGAAAGATCCGCATCCGCTAGTGCGACTTTTAGTGGCTCAAGTGAACGTTGAACGAGGTCTTCAACTAGAGATTCTAGTTTCGCACGCGTCACTTTCACATTCATGTGCTTAGGACCCGTCGCATCCGCTGTCACGTATGGTAGGTTTACGTCAGTTTGAGAAGTCGAAGAAAGCTCGATCTTCGCTTTTTCTGCCGCTTCTTTCACACGCTGCATCGCTAGAGGATCTTTCTTAAGATCGATGCCTTGCTCTTTCTTGAACTCTTCAACGAGGTAGTTGATAAGGCGGTTATCAAAGTCTTCACCACCTAGGTGAGTATCACCGTTGGTTGCAAGAACTTCGAACGTTTTCTCACCTTCAACTTCATCGATTTCGATGATAGAGATATCGAACGTACCACCACCTAAGTCATAAACCGCGATAGTGCGATCGCCGCCTTTCTTGTCTAGACCGTATGCCAACGCTGCCGCTGTCGGTTCGTTGATGATACGTTTTACTTCTAGACCTGCAATGCGGCCTGCATCTTTGGTTGCTTGACGCTGAGCATCGTTAAAGTAAGCCGGTACAGTGATGACCGCACCTGTCACTTCTTCACCCAGGAAGTCTTCCGCTGTTTTCTTCATTTTCTTCAGAACTTCAGCAGAAACTTGAGGTGCTGCCATTTTCTGGCCTTTCACTTCAACCCAAGCGTCACCGTTATCAGCCTTAACAATCTTGTATGGCATGATTTCGATGTCGCGCTGAACTTCTTCGTCTTCAAAACGACGACCGATCAAACGCTTGATTGCAAATAGCGTGTTTTCAGGGTTAGTAACTGCTTGACGTTTCGCTGGCTGACCAACCAATGTCTCGCCGTCTGTGTAAGCAATTACCGATGCAGTAGTACGTTCACCTTCTGCGTTTTCAATCACGCGTGGTTTGTCGCCGTCTAATACAGCAACACAAGAGTTAGTAGTACCTAAGTCAATACCAATGATTTTACCCATCAGGCTATCTCCGAATAAATTCTATTTTCGTTGTGCTATATCCCCTATGTGGGGATGGAGAATCGGGTTTCAACCCTTGCTCACAAACAAAAATAATCATGTTTGCTTCTCTATGCCCCTTAGATAAGGTCTGGAATTACCTTTTCAAGGGACAAAATGAAAAAAATCGTAATTTTTGTTTAGAAACAACAAAGCGAGGCCGAAGCCTCGCTTTGTTCGCTACTCTATCGCACATGATGTCGCGATAATTTCGCTACCATTTCGGTTTACTTCGCTACCATCACCATGGCAGGGCGAATCACGCGTCCGTTCAACTCATACCCTTTTTGCATCACAAACATCACCGTGTTCGATTCATGATCAGGGCTTTCCTGAATGGACATCGCTTGGTGCTGCTCAGGGTTGAACGCTTCACCTTCTGGGTTGATCTCTTTCAAACCAAACTTAGACACGGTATCGACAAATGTTTTGTGCGTCAGTTCAACACCTTCAAGTATCGGCTTGACCGCTTCATTCTCACCGTCTGCCGCTTGAATCGCACGCTCTAGGTTATCAATCACCGGTAGCAGCTCTTCAGCAAACTTATTCAATGCGTATTTACGCGCTTTGTCGATCTCGGTTTCCGTACGGCGACGCATGTTTTCAACTTCTGCTTTCGCACGTAATACACCGTCTTGCTGTTCTTGAATTTTCGCTTCGCTTGTCAGTAGCGCCGCTTCTAGTTGAGCAATCTTCGCGTCTTTTTCATCACCCATCTCTTCAAGCTCAGCTTCCACTTCTTGTGCTGCCGCTTCGGCTTTTTCCGCTTCTTCGATGATTTGATCAAGCTCTTCTTCTTTAATCTTATTTTCTTCGTTGCTCATGGTCTCTCCAGAATTCAATGTTCTTTGTACTTAACGGCTCAGTTTGCCACCACCAAATACAAAAAATTCGCACAATTAGCTAACTTGCCATTATTATGGGGATGTAGATTGTCGATTCAAGCCTATTTAGTGCGGAAAACTTATGAAAAAACCTTTTGAAGTGATCGCTATCATTGGTAAGCCCAGAGATCAGCAGGCTATCCAAACGCACCGAGAACTGTACACTTGGTTAAGATCAGAAGGTTATCAGGTTCTTATCGATGATCGCCTCAGCGAGATCTTAGATGACCTACCGCAACAAGATTTCGCCAGTTTGATTCGGCTGGGTAACGTCGCAGACTTGGCGATTGTCGTTGGTGGTGACGGCAACATGCTAGGCGCCGCTCGTGTGCTGTCACGCTTTGACGTGCGCGTCATTGGTGTGAACCGAGGAAATCTCGGCTTTTTGACGGACTTGAATCCCGAAGACTTTCAAGCTGCGCTGAAAACCGTGCTAGCGGGAGACTACATTGAAGAAGAGCGCTTTTTACTTGAAGCGGAAGTCCATCGTCATGGCCAAGTTAAAAGCCACAACGCTGCGCTAAACGAAGCGGTACTTCACCCCGGGCAAATTGCGCACATGATTGAATTCGAAGTTTATATCGATAATAGCTTCGCGTTTTCTCTGCGTGCGGATGGCATCATAGTCTCAACGCCGACCGGCTCTACAGCTTATTCTCTCTCTGGAGGCGGACCAATTCTGTCGCCTAGTCTCAACGCTATCTCGCTTGTCCCTATGTTTCCCCATACCTTGTCGAGTCGACCTTTGGTCGTTGACGGAAAACGGCGTATCAAGCTACTGGTGTCGCCTGATAACCGAGGCACACAGGAAGTCAGTTGTGATGGCCAAGTATCGTTGCCCGTCTCACCGGGGGATGAAATCCATATTTATCAAAGCCCGAACGTCCTGAAACTTATCCACCCAACGGAATACAGCTACTATCATGTGCTGAGAAACAAACTGGGCTGGTCCAGCAAGCTTTTCTAACAAGCGGCCCTAAATAGAGATGAACACTTGAAAGGTTGATGTACACACATCAACCTTTTTTAATCGCCCTCACAAAATTTGTTGCCACCATCTTTACTGTATAAAGAAACAGTATATACTGTTTTCTTATACAGTATTGTTCATTTAAACAGGTGCTAAAAATGCTGGCTCATCTAAGTGTGAATAATTTTGCGATTGTAAAATCTCTACAACTTGAACTCTCTAAAGGAATGACAACCATCACAGGTGAAACGGGCGCAGGCAAGTCCATTGCGATCGATGCGCTCGGCTTATGCCTTGGTGGCAGAGCGGAAGCCAGCATGGTTCGCCAAGGTGAAGATAAAACGGAAGTCAGTGCCGCGTTCTCACTAGAAAACAATATTCACGCAACACGATGGCTAGAAGATAACGACCTGCTCGATGGGAGCGACTGCATTTTGCGTCGTATCATTAGCAAAGAAGGCCGCTCACGAGCCTTCATTAATGGTAGCCCAGTCCCTCTCTCTCAGCTCAAGTCGCTCGGACAACTGCTGATCAATATTCATGGCCAACACGCGCATCATCAATTGATGAAACCTGAGCACCAACTCGCCATGCTCGATCAGTACGCTGGGCATATACACTTGCTCAAAAGCACTCGTAATGCTTACCAACTCTGGCGTCAGGCGGACATTCATTTCAAGCAACTTAAAGAAAATAGCGCAGCTAACCTTGCGCAAAAACAGTTGCTTGAATACCAAATTAAAGAGTTAAACGAACTCTCTCTAGGGGAGGAAGAATATGAAGAGCTCGAACAAGAACACAAACGCCTCTCCAACAGCGGAGAGCTCGCCACCACCTGCCAACAAGCCATTGAGCTTATTTACGAAGGTGAAGAAGTTAATGCGCTTGGTATTCTCCAATCAGCCAGTCAGTCCTTGATTCAACTTGCAGAACTCGACGATAAGTTGGCTGCACTGCCTAATATGCTGGCGGAAGCCCTGATTCAGATTGAAGAAGCCAACAATGAGCTTCGCAACTACCTCGACAATATTGACGTTGACCCTGCGCGCATGGCTTATGTAGAAGAGCGATTCTCCAAAGTGATGTCTATCGCACGTAAACACCATGTGATGCCTGAAGCTTTATATCAACATCACCAAGAGTTGTTGGCACAAATCGACGCGCTAGACTGCTCCGATGAAAAACTCGAGCAACTGGAAAATGAGGTGAGCCAGACTTTTGCAACTTTTGTCGAGCACGCAGAAAAACTGAGTAAATCACGTTCACGATACGCCAAAGAGCTCAACAAGCTGATTTCAGCCAGCATGCACGAGTTGAGTATGGAAAAAGCGAAGTTTTGTATCGATGTGGTCAGTGATACGGCGCATCCTTCACCACTTGGCCTCGACCAAGTATGCTTCTTAGTCTCAACGAACCCCGGCCAACCACTTCAACCGATTGCCAAAGTGGCGTCTGGGGGGGAACTTTCACGCATTTCCCTAGCCATTCAAGTCATTACCGCGCAGAAAGTCGACACACCAAGCCTCATTTTTGATGAAGTGGATGTCGGTATCAGTGGGCCAACCGCCGCTGTAGTCGGTAAAATGCTGCGAAAATTAGGCGAATCTACCCAGGTTCTCTGTGTGACTCACTTACCGCAGGTTGCCGGATGTGGTCACCAGCAACTGTTTGTTGCCAAAAACACTAAAGCAGGTAAAACGGAGACACAGATGCGTGTTCTCGATCGCAATCAGCGCATTAGCGAGCTTGCCCGCTTGTTAGGTGGAAGTGAAATTACCGACTCAACCTTAGCCAATGCAAAAGAGCTCCTAGTCGCCGCTTAGGGTGACTCAACAATAGATCGCGCTCAGGTTAGGTAGCCAAAGTTCCCTAGCTCAGGAATTTTGGCTCGAATTTGCAACCTAATTCAAAAATCATGGTCTGAAACAGTTCAAATGCCGATGAGCTTTTTACATTACAAGCAAGCTTGTTTATTATCGGCTCAGTTTTAGAACCCTCTGCAGTAAGAATACTCGTATGCAACTAACTAAGTGGCTTATCGCATTACCACTCGCGATCACAACCCTGACTGGCTGTTCATTATTAGAGAAGCTGGTGTATCGCATTGACATCAACCAGGGCAACTATGTTGAGCAAGAAGCGGTAGAAAAACTTAAATTCGGTATGACCAAAGAGCAAGTACGTTATGTGATGGGCTCACCGATGTTGGTTGAAAATGGCTACCCTGACACTTGGTACTATATTTACCATCACACAAAAGGCCACCATGACTCGATTCAGAAAAACTTAGTGGTCAACTTCAATGGCAATGGTCAGTTGGTTGATGTGACTGGCGACTTCACCGCCAGTGACGATTTTTTTGAAAGTATCAATTAATAAAGTGCCTATTCGTTGAGGCGCTATTCGCGCAAAAACGTAAAACGCTGACAAGATGTCAGCGTTTTTTGATTAGGCCTGTTCTTTCCTAAGCGGGTTCTTTTTGCCCCCTGTCACTGGATCTGCGCTTCCGGCCGCTTTGGCTTGTTCTGCTCGCTTGCGTCGGATCTCTTTCGGGTCCGCTAATAAAGGTCGATAAATTTCGATTCTATCTTTGTCTCGGACAGTCGCATCCAACTTCACATTGCGACTAAACACCCCAACTTTATTTTTTGTTAGGTCAATATCGGGATAGCGTTCCAAAACGCCAGATTGCTTGATGATTTCCTCAACCGTCATCGACTTGTTGACCACCAAAGTGTAGACCCGCTGCTCATTGGGTAGCGCATACACCACCTCAACATGGATCATATCAGACTCAATACTCATAGCAGTTATAAACCTGTTTCGCTCTTGCGGTAAAAGCATTGACCATATTGCTCGTCAACTCATTGAAGATTTTACCAAAGGCCATCTCAATCATTTTGCTGGAAAACTCAAACTCTAACTTAAGCTCTACTTTACAGGCTCGCTCATCCAGCGGTGTAAAATACCACCCCCCTTTCAAGGTTTTGAATGGGCCATCGACCAAATTCATGATGATCGCCTCGCCAAAGCGCAACGTGTTTGAGGTAGTAAATGTCTTGCTGATACCCGCTTTAGACACATCGACCGACGCTACCATGGCATCCTGGCTCTCTTCAATCACTCGAGAACCGGAACAGCCTGGAAGAAACTCGGGATAACTCGCCACGTCATTGACCAACTCATACATCTGCTCTGCACTAAAAGATACCAGCGCTGAGCGACTGACTTGCTTCATATTGACTCCTTACGACTAAGCTTGGGCATCAAGCTGGCGATAATTTTACTTTTATTTGCACTCAGCGCAAACAAAGGGATTTGCTAAGCACTCAACCCTCTTTATAATGACCGTATTATGGCAAAGAAAAACTCAAAACAAAAAGCGGGTAGCAATACCATCGCGCTCAATAAAAAGGCTCGCCACGAATACTTCATCGAAGATGAGATCGAAGCAGGTCTAGAGCTACAAGGGTGGGAAGTGAAAGCCCTTCGCCAAGGTAAAGCCAATATTTCAGAAAGTTACGTATTTATGCGTAACGGTGAAGCCTTTGTGAGTGGAATGACGATCACTCCTCTAAATCAGGCATCGACACACGTAGTGGCGAACCCGACTCGTGTGCGAAAACTACTTATGAGCCGTCGAGAGCTCGACAACTTAACCGGACGCATCAACCGTGAAGGCATGACGCTTATCGCCTTGTCTCTCTACTGGTCTAAATCTTGGGTCAAAATGAAAATCGGCGTAGCAAAAGGTAAAAAGCTACACGACAAACGTGATGACATCAAAGATCGCGACTGGCAGCGTCAAAAAGCTCGAGTAATGAAAAGCGCGCTGCGCTAATCTTAACCACTTAAACGCATAGTGCTAGACAGGCATCACTAATCTGGTACTATGCATCAACAACCTTGGGGCTGATTCAGGATTCGACGGGAATTTTGCAGTCTAAGGTGCATGCCGAGGTGCGGTAGGCCTCGTTAACAAACCGCAAAAAAATAGTCGCAAACGACGAAAACTACGCACTAGCAGCTTAATACCCTGCTGAGAGCTCTCTCGCCCTAGCTTCCGCACGTAAGACGGGGACCAACGAGGGATCAAACCCAAACGCGCTAGCCCGGATTCTCCCACCTGAGAGATGAACGGCGAATTATAATTCAGGTTAGTCATTCATTCGCGTGTCGGTTCGCAGGTGGGTGGCGAAATTAAAGATCGACTAAGCATGTAGTACCAAAGATGAATGATTTTCGGACGCGGGTTCAACTCCCGCCAGCTCCACCAAACGTTCAATAAAAGCCTGATTTTTCAGGCTTTTTTTGTATCTAATTGTCGCTATCGGGTATGCCAAATAGGTGATCCAATGGTGAACAAACTGCCCTACCTCACTCAAAATCGCTACCACGTGTATTACTTCCGGATGGTCTTTCCATTGAGTATCCGTTCTATTCCCTGCGCACCAAAAGAGATCCGTATCTCACTCGCAACGAAAAACTCACAAATCGCTCTGGACCGTTATCTCGACTTATATCAATCCATTCGGATTCTGATACTGTCATTGCACTCTATAGTTCATGACAAACAAGGGATTAGCGAAATGAGTGAGGTCGGTAAAAACCTAAAGAACAAGATCCAGGAATGGAAGCAGAAGCAACGTTTCTATGACCAATTCAATGAACGTGATGACGTCATTTATCAGTTGCGTAAAGAGCGCCTTGCGCTGAAAAGGCAGCAAGAAGAGCAAGCACAAGCGTTGACCAAAGAAAAAGCGCGAGCTGAGCAATACCGAGGCGTTGCCGCTGCATACAAAGAGCGTGCATCCACAAATCCAGCAACCATTCCAGCCACACCCGTCGGGGTTCTAAGTAACAGTGAGATCACGCTGGAAGCGCTGGTTGAACAGTTCCTAGCCTTCGAGCAGGCCGACAGCACTAACAAGGAAAAGACCAAAAAAGCACGCCGGAACTACCTGTATCGCTTTCTTGATATCGTAGGTTACCGTATTCCACTGAGTGAACTGACGCACGAGCACATCAACCACTACTCAGATGTGATCCACCTTATCCCCAAGAATTTCGAAAAACAGGGTTTTGATTATCCAGAGGACAAACACCAACGGCCTGACTGGTTCAGGGAGAACATTCACATCCTTGAAGGCGATAAGCTATCAGGTGAAGGGATCAGCAGTACCTTTAAGCACCCTAGAGAGCTATTTCGCTGGGCAAAGAAGAAGCGCTTCTTTCAGGAAGATCTGAGCGACATGCTGGAAACTTCTGAAAAGCGCAAGAAAGAGACGAAGAAGGAGGCCATCCCTTTCTCACCTGAACAGCTCACCACCCTGTTTATCGATGGTTATCTCTACAGTGATGTGAAGCGTAGCAGGGAGCAACCGAAGGATTGGCATTTCTGGGTACCGTTAATTGGCCTGACAACCGGCATGCGTTCAAGCGAGATCGGTGAACTGGAGATCAACGACTTCGTGGAGATAGAAGGCTTCTGGTGTATCAATATCGACGAGACCAAAAGCGAAGCAGGAGCACGCTTCTTCCCAATACCCCAACGCTTGATTGAGGCTGGGCTACTCGATTACCGGGAGCAGTGCATCCAGCGCCCTCACCGCCAGCACCCCAACCGGCTATTCCCGGATATGAAGCTTAAAACCAAAGAGTCGAAATACAGTGACACCATTGGCCGCTTTTTCAACGTACCTGAAAACGGCTACATGAAGCGTATGGGAGTCGAAAGTACCAGTGATAAAGAGCGCCTTAGCTTTCACAGTCTTCGCCACAATACGGTGACGTCTCTGCTGCATACCAAGCTGGACCGAACCGGTGAACCTACGACACTAGAGGTCATTAAGAACATCGTCGGTCACGGACTCGATTTCGCAAAGACCTACGGAATTGATGTTGAACGATGGCGTGATGTAACCACCTTTGACTACAACCACCGTGACCGTATTCCGCTGAAGGCTCTCACCGATCGCCTTCACGACATGAAAGAAGCTCTGGACAACGCTGATCTTCAGGTTGACCTCCGCGCTGTCCACTACAACCGGTTTAAGAAGAGAAAGAAACCATCAACCATTAGGGAGTAACAATCTATGCAAAGCCTAAACATTTTCTACGATGGGCGCTACAAGCATCTAATCATGACGGTTGTGGATACCACAACCACCGAACTCATCGAACTGAGGCACTTCTCGGTCGACAAGCAAGGTGAGCTGATTCACAGCCCTTTGTTGCCACCGTCGGTATATACGTGGCGATGCGATGAAACCGTAATGGAGAGGCTAAATCACGTCGCCAGTGTGTTCAGACTTGCCGCCTACCAAGATGCCGGAATCACCGCTGAAACCATCACCCCCGAAATGGAACAACTCAGTGATCTGGAGTGGCTATTCGATGGTGAAAGTAAGCACTACTCACTGCAAAGCCAGCACCTTGAAGCCATCAATGCAGAGCTAGATTTCCACTGCATGAATTCTTTTGACCAAACAACCGCACTACAACACTAAGCGAGGTATCCCAATATGAGCACTAAAACCGTCCGCATCAGCAAAGAGTACCTGGAAGTCGTCAAGCTATGGGGCAACTACTACCAGCTTACCGACTCACAGGTGGTCAGAATGTTTATCCGGCTCGGGATGCTGCTTGTCGAAAAGGAGACCAACATTGCCCATGCAACATCAAAGTTCAAACAGCTCACAGAGGAACGTGATCTGGTGAAAGAGCTGTTTAACGAAGCCAAAGCGATGCTCAGTTCTTCAGGCGGTAGCGCTGATAGTACCGACCCTGAGTTCGATGACATGCTTGCCGAGCTCGCAGCAATGTCGAAGTAGGAGGTATGGATGAGTATGCGTATCTCCCCTGCCATCAAAGCACAGGTCATTGCCTACCTAGAGGCAGGCTTCAGCAAAGCGGCAACCAGCCGTCAGGCGGGTGTGAGTCTGTCGACGGTGAAACGCATCGCGGATGATCCGTCTGTAAAGCCGGGTAAGCACCATGCAGAGCTGGTCACCGCAGCTTCAGAGTCATTGCACTCCGCACTATCGAGTGATTTCGCCAAGAAGCAGCTTGCATCACTGATTGTCGATGATCTGGCTATCGCTGCCAGTCTCAGGGAGGAGGTCGCTACTCTGCTTGAACAAGTCAAAGGTATGACACCCACGAACCTGAAGGAGTCTGGAGCGAAGGCACGAGTCCTGTCAAGCGTTGCCACGGCACACAAACTCAGTACCGATAACCTGCGCGCGATACTGGCGATGTCAGCACCATCAATGGACGTTGAAGAGCTGCCGGAGCTGGTTGTGACCGAGATGCTGCCAGAGCAAATAGACGAAATACGCGCACAGCAGGATGAAGAAGCGAAAGCGATGGGTGTTACCGTCGATTAGATAAACGAAAGCCAGCGCGGCAACGCTGGCTTCTTGATGTACCACAGTTGATAGAAGTACCTGATACATGCGTAATTATATCATGGCAGGATCTGAACACAAAACATTCACGATTCGCCCAGAGCTCATTTTCATCAAGCGCGCTGAACTGCTAGTCAGTCAGCAGCGTGAGTGGTGTGAGACCGAGCAGAGAAAGACACCACTGGCAGTACGAATAAAGAGCACACGGATCCCGGAAATTTGTAAAAACACACTGGAATCGCTGCGTGAAGCCAGAACGCGCCTACTGCTTGTGATATCTGGCCTCGCGGGCAGGCATCAGGGTGAAAAATTCGAACACCTGGTACGTCACCTAGTTATTATGGGTAATAGAAGTGGTTACCCTCGTCTACGCAATACCCGTAGGTCATTACCAGAGTGGGATGAGACCAGTCGCTACGATAAGAGCATCATGGTAGCAGACGCAGCAATAACACTACCCGGTTATCACATTCACCACGTGACACTAAATATGTCAGATAGTATCCGTGAAGAATACCGAAAGCAGAAGAAGCCGCTGAACTGGATGAGAGCACGCATCAACCGCAACCTGAAGGCTATCGCTGACAAGGTCAACCAAGAGCCACCAATGATGTTCCTCACGGAAGAAACCACAGAGAAGGAGTTTGAGCACTTTCACTTTCTTCTTGTCCACAAGGGTTTGAAGAAGAAGCACATCAAACACGCACTCAAATTGTCCGGCGGTAAAGACTACGTACACGTCAGGGGCAAAGCCCAGTCAGTGATGAGAAACGTCCCCACACATAAGGATGCCATTCGTGTTTGCAACTACCTGATGAAGCAAGACCACAACTACTACCTGAACCGTGATCTGATGCGGCTGTCGAAGACACGCTATCAGTATTACAAGCAACTATTAAATGACATCACTGATGACGTGAAGACTGAACGTTTAACCAAGCGCGCTGTAAGCCCCTCTATGAGCGAAGACGGCTCTGACTACAAGATAACCATCGAGTGTTGAAAGCACGTCCTGCGTGTCTCACAGCGACTTAACAACAGCTCATCAGGTGAGTAAGCCAGTCACCGGTCAAAAACGAAAGTCCTAGAAATATCGGCTTCATTGGTAAGAAACCGTGATCGAGTGCGGGATGAAATTTCAAAATTCAGGCAAGTAGAGTCAATAGAACGTGTGTCGAGTATGACCACATGGCACTGCTCACAACACAACACAACACAACACAACACAACACAACACAACACAACACAACACAACACAACACAACAGGGTACACGCTATGAAAGAACCCCAACAAGCCATTAATGAACCCGTTCTGACCGGCTCAGTGCTCACCTTTTTTGCTCTTACCGATAAGGAGATTTAGAGCCTTGGTAATGATATACCACGAAGTTGGATAGTTAGTATAAGCAGTACATAACCTGATGAGACAGTACTACGTTGTCTTGAATTTATCTACCTAATCGAGTTCGAAACGGCTAGTATAAGTTGCGGTAACTTATTAACACTAATAGATAAACTTCATTTTAGTCAGAAGGCAACACATGGAACTACACGCATACACAAGAACGATATCCGATCTGTTCTCAGTGAAACGTAAATACGTTGTACCGAGATTTCAGCGCGAATACTCCTGGAACAAAGAACAAGTTAAAGAGCTCTGGGACGACATCGTTATCAACATTAAGCATGAGAACGGTAACTATTCACATGAAGAGTACTTCATCGGTGCTCTAGTACTGGTTGGTGATGACAGATCGTCAGTCCTCCAGATCGTAGATGGTCAGCAGCGTTTAACTACGATAACCATTCTGTTGTCTGTATTATGTGACCGATTTTTAGAGATCAAAAAGAAGGCAATAGCGGAATCCATATACGATAACTACATCGCCGGTAAGGATGACGATGGCAACTACTATTTCAAGTTAGAAAATGAAACACCGAAACCTTTTTTTCAAAAGTCAATCCAACACATTGACAAAGCGACGATTCAACCTGAGTCAATTGAAGAACGTACATTATTAGCCTCATACAAAGAGTTTTATCAGCAAACTAGTCGAGAGGCTACCGCCGAAATTATCGGTAAGAAAACACTTTCCGATACTGACTATGAGGCTTACCTTAAAGCACTTCGTGATCAGGTGGTAAAATACCTAAAGGTGATTTTCATCACTGTAACTGAGGAAGAGGAAGCATATACCATATTTGAAACTTTGAATGCCAGAGGCATGAACTTAAGCTTTGTTGACCTGATCAAAAATAAACTGTTCAAAGAACTGAATGGTGTTCACCCAGATGATGACGCGAAAACTACCTGGAAATCGATTCGAAACGTAATTTCAAGCCGTGACGGGGTAGGAAGTCTAGAGACATTTGTGCGGCATTGGTGGATCTCAAAATACTCCTATGTTAGCGCCGAGAATGTCTACAAGAACTTTAAACAGCTATGGGCTAAAGGTCAGATCGATGCGAAATCCTTTATCGATGAACTACATCAAGATGCCCAGCTGTATGTGAAGATATCTTCACCTTTAGCTGAGGACTTTAAACAAAAAGAAGATCGGCACATTTACAATACGCTGTCTGCATTTAAGACATTTGGGCTAGCTCAACAACGGCCTTTCCTACTAAGTCTTCTAAAGGCTAAAAAGCGAGGCATTGTAAAGAGAGTCGACCTTGAGGACACCCTGACATTCTTAGAGAACTTCCACTTCAAGTTCAATGCCGTATGTTCACTGAGGCCTTCAGGTGTCGAAGGCAGTTATTCAAAGGCTGCCCGCGATCTACAAGACGCAAAAGACAAGCGTGCTGCTAAAGCAGCCCTTAAGACTTTAAGAGAGCGCTTACAAGAACGAGTTCCTGATCCAACAACGTTTGAAGATAAGTTTAAAGAACTCTCTTTCTACAAGGGATACACCAAGGATAAAAAGGTTATTCAATACATTTTAAGCAAAATTGAAATGTATAAAAAAACTAACAATGAACTTACACCAGAAGACATAACACTTGAGCATATACTTCCACAGGCGAATGGAGAACCAAGTGAAATAGGTTTGGTTGGCAACCTACTGCCATTAGCACAAAAGCTAAACGAAGAGGCAGCCGATCGCGCTATTGATGACAAACTGCCGATCTACCAGCGTTCTAATTTCGCCCAAGTTAAGGAGTTTATTGATGCCTATACTGGCAAGTGGGATAACCAAGATGTAATAAACCGAACCATTGAAATGGCTACCCTAGCCTATACAGAGGTCTGGGCTATACGGGTTCAATAGCTAAATCACTAGTCAGCCTACTTACGAGCTGCGAGATTTATTTCTTCGCAGCTTTTTTATATTTTGCCAAAGCCGTGGTTCTATTTGAGTATATGCCTACTTCCGGGGCACCTTATGCTAACAACAGACTTGATAACACAACTCTAAACGTTTACTCTTTGCCGAGTAGGGTAGTCACCTTACCTGGAGTAAACCAGAGCGAAAATCACCACTCAAAGCATCAAGACCGCTCGAGTCTGACTGGAGTAAACCAGAGCGAAAATCACCATTCAAAGCATCAAGACCGCTCGAGTCTGACTGGAGTAAACCAGAGCGAAAATCATGTTTTTCACCAGTAAATAAACCTATCCTCCCCACTGCATTACATTCTAATGCCGGAGATTTCTTTGCATTAACAATGCAATAAGGACAGAAAAACATGTCAAAAAATATGACAAGCGCAACGTATTATTCTATTTTGGCCGCACTTTCAGATGTAGCACGCAGTAGCACATTGGAGCGCTTATGTGTGCGAGATGAATCTTTTTGGTTGCTACCTCATATGTGTGAGCCGTATCAGTTTCTTCTAAATAAAGGTCTCTCACCCAACGATGCCAAAAAGAAAGCAGCGTTAAGCATCGGTAAAATACTAAGTAAAGTAATGAAACAACACGCCGAACAGTGGGAAGCTGTTATGCACGGTTTTGTTATCGTCTACAAAAAAATAAAGCAATAATCTTCACCAACATAAGCAGAGTGGATTTGCTCCGGCATCTCCACTCACGCCATCTACGACACTTTGAACGAAGATAGAAGATCTCACAAAACAAAAACAACGAGAGAATTTACTCCTACGCGCACAATAAATGAACCACCCAAGTGAAACCTACCATACGAAACCAACCTAAGCGAACTAGTCACGTTACCCTGCCCTGTATGCCATCACTGCACTGACGGGTAGCAAAAAACAATCGTTTTGTGACACCAGTCAACACCCTCGCATTTTTAGGTCAAAAAAATAGGGTTTACTTTTTTGACCTAAGTGAGATAATGACACCACCTTTTTTGAACCATAGGTGCACAGCTATGACCGGACGAACTTTTGCCTATTGCCGAGTATCAACAGCGAAGCAGACAGAAGAAAATCAAGTGCAGGCTATTCTAAGTAACGGATACCAGATAGAACCACACCGGATTATAGAAGAAACAATCAGTGGCTCGGTTCAAGCGATAGAGCGTCCAAAGTTCGCAAAGCTGATTGACAGACTAGAGTCAGGAGATGAGCTAATCGTGCTCAAGCTCGATCGTCTGGGTCGTGACAACATTGATGTCCAACAGACCATCACATTTCTTAGTGAACGCGGCATAAAAGTTGTCAGCCTTGATCTACCGGTTCGAGATCTCACCAGCGCAGAAGGTAAACTAATGCTGCAAATGTTTTCTGCCTTCGCCGAGTTTGAAAGAGAGCGCATTAAAGAACGTACAAGCGAAGGTCTCAAAAGAGCTAAAGCAAATGGACAAACGCTAGGACGGCCAAAAGGTAGTAAAAGTGCGGCAAAAATTCATGCATGCCAAGAGCTGAACTTGTCCCAGTCGGAAACCGCAAGGCGCTTAAGCATAAGTTTGAGCACTGTTAAGCGCCATTGGCAAAAATAGAAAGTGATTTAACCGTCTAGCGCGACTGTTAAATCAATCGCCGTATGTAAAGTAAACTAAAGATTAAGTGTTTACTTTTCCTTTAATTTCATAAGAATAGTATCAATTATAAAACTTTACTAGGTTAATAAGAATGGCAAGAGCTTGGACAATTATTCTAAAAAATGATGATGTGAGCGAAAGAAATCTTTCTATTGCCAAGCAGAATTTGACTTGGGGAACAAGAACCGGTGGTGTTCATTCAGAAATCAAAGCTGGAGATTATGTTGTGTTTCTCGTGGGCGTTCGCACACAAAATAGAAAATACATGGAAAAAAATCATCAAGCTTTCACCGAGCATAAATACCCCATGTACCCCGATGAGGCTTTAACCGAGGATTTCGTTTCTGATTTTAAGTTTCAAATAGACAAAGTTATTCTTGGCAAGATCACTAGTGATTTTTATGTTGATGACTACAAGTTGTGGCCATCACCAGACGAGTATGACCCCAAAAAGAAACCTGTCAGCTTCAAACATAGGTTCAAGTGGATTCCAACTCACGAAGCTAAAGACCTGATCTGGGCTGTTGGTGATACAAATTATAACTTCCACTTAAGTGTAATTGCGGCAGGAAAAAAGCGTGCTCCATTTCCAAGTATCCAACATCCTCATCAGATTGAAGACATAGAGTCTAAACTAAGATTAAGTGCCCTCCCATCCGAAGATGAGGAAACTTATCAAAATTCCGTAGGGGTAGCTTGCGCAGCTCAACTAAAAGATGGGCCAATTCCCCCTCCTCAAAAACCAGAGAGCAATGGAGGCGGAAGAGGTGGTTGGCCAAGAAAAGGGCATATTGCAAGAAAGGCTATTGAGACAGCTGAATTCAAGTGTGAACGAAACCGAGAGCATGTGACATTTACCTCTAGAGTAACCAAAGAAAATTTTGTCGAAGCTCACCATTTAGTTCCCATGGAACGACAGGACGA
Organism: Vibrio sp. R10-SG-ISO4; assembly: GCF_059834135.1. Lineage (NCBI taxonomy): Bacteria > Pseudomonadati > Pseudomonadota > Gammaproteobacteria > Vibrionales > Vibrionaceae > Vibrio > Vibrio sp. R10-SG-ISO4. The sequence goes on along the minus strand of NZ_JCBDHJ010000018.1, from coordinate 1,050 downwards.
ATTTGACGTGAGCTTGGATGTTCCTGAGAATATTCTTTCACTTTGCCCAAATTGCCACAGCATGTTTCATCACTCACATCACGCTGATACGATTCCATTAATCGCACAATTTTTTGATGAAAGAAAAAACGCTCTCAAAGAACGAGGCATCCACATCGAACTCGAACAATTGGTGAGTTACTATGCCAAAGAACATTAAGAATGACGTTCTGAGTCATGGAGATCTTAGAGCGAAACTGCGTCAGTTTGCGAATGATAGAGACTGGAACCAGTTCCATAGTGCTAAAAATCTTTCTATGGCTTTATCGGTTGAAGTCGGCGAGCTCGTTGAGATTTTTCAATGGATTACAGAAGAAAAAAGCAACAATTTATCTGACAACGAACTCGAACGCGTAAGTGAAGAGCTTGCAGATATCTTTTTGTATTTGTTACGTATATCGGATATTACCAACATAGATCTCATTGAAGCTGCAAATTTAAAGCTCATTAAAAATGCAGAAAAGTACCCTATATCTAAGTCATTTGGGACCTCAAAAAAGTACACGGATTTGTAGAGCTTCATGTCGCCACAAGAGTCTCTCTAACGTGGCAACATGAAGCGACTTACTTACTTCATAAAAGCACGATAGCTTTCTGCAACTAACTCAAAATGTTCTTCAACCGCCCCCTTCTGAGTATAAAAACCCGCTGTTTTGTTTTGAGGCTGGAAATCATACAGACGATAAATCCAATATCTATCACCAAGTTTACTAGAGACAGAAACCTCATTTGATGAAATGTAGAACGGTGCACTCTTACCTTGAGTCGTTGTTTTAACCTCAATGAAACGTTCAGTACCATCAGTTTCAAAAGAACGAACATCATAACCAGCTGACGATTGCACCAAAGCTATGTGATAAATATTTTCCGCAAGGTCTGGTCTACCTGAGGCAATCAACCTCTGTTTTTCGCTTTCGATGACTGCTAATTCGCCGGCTAAGCCCAACTCCCGATTTTTTTTCTCTCTCAAAGCCCAATCTGTGTGATGCTTTCCCGTTGAAGTGGCCTTAT